>DASUGK010000055.1:0-11523 GCA_036274075.1 Steroidobacteraceae bacterium
CGCGCCCATGCTCGCGAAGATCCAGATGGGCGTGGGATTCGCTTTGAGTCTCGTCGTCCTCTGGCTGCTGTTCGTCTCACGCGGGCGTCATTGGTTCAAGCGCACTCCGCTGCGCAGCTGAGCGATGACACCCATCAGCAAACTCAGCCGCTGGTTTGGAACCGGGCGGCTGGCCGCAGTGGGCAGTTGAAGTGCCATTCGAACCCTGGAATGCAGGCCCGGAGCACGATGCCGCCGTGCTGGCGCGTCTCAAGAGGGCGCTCATTGAACTCGGCTACCGCCCGTCGAAGGAGTGGTGGGGCGTGGGTGGATCCCAGGAGATCGCACACTGGGAATTCACAGGCGATCTCGGACAGTTGACCGTCGAGTCCGAGACTTACATGGGCGTCACAATTACCGGAGCGGACACCGTGTTGGCGCAGCTGAGAGCCCGAATGGCATCACCGGCGGACTGAAACCAACGGCATGGCATACACGGCACACAGGCGGATCGCGCGCGACACTGCCGAACCCATGGCGCGTCGCACATCCAGCGCGCGCTCTTGCGCCCTTCACGTCGCGGAAAAACTGCGCGTACCGCGCTCGACCGTGATCGCCGCGGTGCTGGGCGCCACCGGCGTAGATCTCATGCAGCCGGCGTCCGGCGAGGACATCGTCAAGGCAATCGAATATCTCGAGCTCCTGCGGATGGGCGGCGCGAAGCTGCCCGGCTAGTCAGCCGGAAGACGCTCGAGGATTTGCTGCAACGAGGGGAACCTGGCGAGGGATGACGTTCGCCAGGTCGGGAGGGTTCGTTGCAGCAAATCCCCGAGCGTCCTCCTCTATTCCTTCCAGCCGCCGCCGAGGGCCTGGTAGAGCTGCACCAGGTTCACGGCGCCTGCGAGCCGCGTGACGATCAGCGCGCGCTGCGCGTCGTACATGTCGCGCTGCGCGATCAGCGAGCCGAGGTAGCTGTCGACGCCGCCGCGATAACGCATGTCGGCGAGCCGGTAGCTGGACTCCGAGGCGCGCGTCAGCGCTTCCTGCGCCTTGAGCTGCTCCTCGAGCGTGCTGCGGAACACCAGCGCGTCGGCCACTTCGCGGAACGCCACCTGGATGGACTGCTCGTAACGCGCAACCTCGATGTTCTTGCGGACCTTGGCGAGATCGAGCCCGGCCTTGTTGGCGCCGCCGGAGAAAATCGGGATGCGGACCTGGGGAATGAAGTTCCAGCTGGTGTTTCCCGACTGGAACAGCGACGACAGGTCGTCGCTGGCGTTGCCGTAAAAACCCGTGAGCTGGATGCTCGGGAAGAACGCGGCGCGTGCGGCGCCGATGTCGGCATTCGCGGCCTTGAGCGCATGCTCCGCGGCACGCACGTCGGGACGCCGCACCAGCAGGTCCGCCGGCAGCCCGGCAGGCAGTTCCTTGCCGTGGGTCTGCAATTCCAGCGCCTGGGCGCGGCTGCCGGTTTCGGGAGGCAGCGGCTCACCAACCAGCAGCGCCAGTGCATTGCGATCGGCGTCCACGCGGCGGGTCTGCTGCGCGATGTCGACTTCGGCCTGGCGCCACGACGACTCCGAGCGATGCAGCTCGATCTCGCTGGACACGCCCTGGTCGAAGCGCATCTTCGTCAAGTCATACGACTGCTTCTGGCTGAGGCGCGTCTCCTCGGCCAGGCGCAACAGTTCGCGGTCGGCGATCAGGGTCAGCCACGCATTGGCCACTTCCGCCACCAGCGCCAGCTGCGCGGCGTTGCGGTTTTCGGCGACGGCGAAGAAGTCTTCCAGCGCGGCATTGCGCAGGCTGCGCACGCGGCCGAAGAAATCCAGCTCGTACGCCGGCATGCCGACGCCCGCGCTGTACACGCGCGTGAGCTCTTCGTTACCGGTGCGCGACAGCGTGGCCGGCGTCAACTGGTTGGTGGCGCTGCCCTGTGCCTCGATCGAAGGCACGAGGTCGGATTGCTGGATGCGGTACTGAGCGCGCGCCGCCTCGACGTTCAGCGTGGCGATGCGCAAGTCGCGGTTGTTGACCAGCGCGCGCCCGATGAGATCGCGCAGCTCGGGATCCGGGAAGAATTCCTTCCAGCCGATCTCGGCCGCGGGCGCGACATTGGCCGGCGCGGTGTCGACGCCCTCGTAGGCGCTGGCGACGGGCGCCGCCGGTTGCTCGTACTTCGGCGCCAACGTGCAGGCCGACAACACGGCGGCCAGCGCGAGCACGGCAAGGGATCGAATACGCAGCGCCATCATGTCGCGCTCGCGTACGGCACGTCGGCCGGTGTCTCGTCCACCTTCATGGCCACGGGCTTCACGTGGAATCTGCGCAGTACCACCACGAAGAACACGGGCACGAAGAACACGGCGAGGAAGGTCGAGAACAACATGCCGCCGATGACGCCGGTGCCCACCGCGTGTTGCGCGCCAGAGCCGGCGCCACTGGACAGCGCCAGCGGCATCACGCCTGCCATGAAGGCCAGCGACGTCATGAGAATCGGACGCAGGCGCTGCTTGGCCGCGTGCACCACGGCTTCGACCAGCCCCGCGCCATGGTCGAAACTTTCCTTGGCGAACTCCACGATGAGGATGGCGTTCTTGGCCGCGAGGCCGATGGTCACCAGCAGGCCCACCTGGAAATAGGCGTCGTTGGTCAAGCCGCGGGCCAGGGTCGCGATCACCGCGCCGATCACGCCCAGCGGCACCACCAGCAGCACGGTCATCGGGATGGTCCAGCTCTCGTACAGCGCCGCGAGGCACAGGAACACGATTGCCAGCGACAGCGCGTACATCAGCGGCGCCTGCGAACCGGACTTCTTCTCCTCGTACGACAGGCCGTTCCACTCGAGGCCGACGCCCGCCGGTAGTTTGGCGACGATTTCCTCCATCGCGGCCATGGCCTGGCCCGAGCTGTAACCCGGGGCCGGCGTGCCCTGGATCTGGTACGCGGGCACGCCGTTGAAGCGCGTCAGCTTCTGCGGCCCGTAGGTCCACTCGCCGTGGCCGAACGCCGAGAACGGCACCATGCCACCCTGCGAGTTGCGCACGTACCAGCGATTGAGATCGTCGGGCTGCATGCGCGAATCGGGATCGCCCTGCACGTAGACGCGCTTGACGCGGCCGCGGTCGATGAAATCGTTCACGTAGGTCGACGCCCAGCCGGTTTGCAGCGTCTGGTTGATGTCGGCGATCGACACGCCGAGCGCACTCGCCTTCTCGCGGTCGATGTCGAGCTTGAACTGCGGTGCATCTTCCACGCCGTTGGGGCGCACGCCGGCGAGGCGCGGGTCCTTCGCGGCCTCGGCCAGCAACTGGTTGCGCGCGGCCAGGAATGCCTCGCGCGGCAGGCCACCGCGGTTCTGCAGCATCATGTCGAAGCCGGCGGTGTTGCCGAGCTCGAGCACGGCGGGCGGCGGCACCGCGATGATGTTCGCTTCCTTGATGCCGGAGAAATACTTGTTGGCACGCGCCAGCAGCGCGCCTATCTGCTGCCCGGGCTTGGTGCGTTCATCCCAGTCCTTGAGCTTGATGAACAGCAGGCCGGAGTTCTGCCCGGTGCCCGCGAAGTTGAAGCCGTTCACGGTGAGCACACCGTCGACGGTGTCCTTTTCCTGCTCGGTGAGGTACTGCTGCGCCTTGTCCAGCGCCTCCCAGGTGCGCTCCTTGGAAGCGCCCGGCGGCGTCTGCACCTGGCCGTACATGAAACCCGTGTCTTCGTTGGGCAGGAACGAGCTGGGAATGCGCGTGTACAGCAGCGCCATCACCGCGACGATGCCCAGGTACACCAGCATCGAGCGGCCGGTGCGGCCCAGCATGGCGTTGAGGCCGCGCGCGTGGCGGTCACGGCCGCGGTCGAACCACTTGTTGAACCACTTGAAGAAGCCCTTGTGCTCGACGTGCCCCGAAGGCGGCAATGGCTTGAGGATGGTGGCGCACAGCGCCGGCGTGAGCACCAGCGCCACGAGCACCGACAGCGCCATGGCCGACACCAGCGTGATCGAGAACTGGCGGTAGATGACGCCGATGGAGCCACCGAAGAACGCCATGGGCACGAATACCGCCGCCAGCACCAGCGCGATCGCGACCAGCGCGCCGGTGATCTGCTGCATGGACTTGCGCGTGGCTTCGCGTGGCCCGAGCCCGTCCTCGGCCATCACGCGTTCGACGTTCTCCACCACGACGATGGCGTCGTCCACCAGGAGGCCTATGGACAACGCCATGCCGAACATGGTGAGCGTGTTGATCGAGAATCCGAAGGCCGCGAGCACGCCGAACGTGCCCAGCAACACCACCGGAACTGCAATAGTGGGAATGAGCGTGGCGCGTGCGTTCTGCAGGAACAGGTACATCACCAGGAACACGAGCACCACGGCTTCGACCAGCGTTTTCACCACTTCCTTGATGGAAGTACGCACGAACGGCGTGGTGTCGAGCGGGTAGACCACCTCGAAGCCGCGCGGGAAGAACGGCGCCAGGCGATCCAGCGTCTCGTGGATGCCCTTGACGGTGTCGAGCGCGTTCTGGCCCGCGGCGAGGCGGATCGCGACGCCGGCGGCCGGCTTGCCGTTGTACTTGGTGTCGCGGATATAACTCTCGGAATTCAGCCCCACGCGCGCCACGTCGCCGATGCGCACCTGCGAGCCGTCCGGGTTCACGCGCAGCAGGATGTTGCGGAACTGCTCCGGGGTAGATAGCCGCGTCGGGCCGATGATGCTGGCGTTGATGGCCTGCCCCGGCGCCGCCGGCAGTCCGCCGATCGAGCCCACCGACACCTGCACGTTCTGCGAGCGGATGGCATTGACCACGTCGCCGGTGGTCAGGCCGTAGTTGTTGAGGCGCGCCGGGTCCACCCAGATACGCATGGCGTACTGCGAGCCGAAGATGGTGACGTCGCCGACGCCCTTGGTGCGGTTCAGCGGGTCGAGCAGGTTGGTGGCAACGTAGTCGGTGAGATCTTCGTTGCTCATGCTGCCGTCGCTGGAGATGAATCCCAGCACCACGAGGAAGTTGCGCGCCGGTTTGTTCACCCTGACGCCGGCCTGCTGCACTTCCTGCGGCAGGTTCGGCATGGCGAGCTGCAGCTTGTTCTGCACCTGCACCTGAGCCGTGTCAGGGTCGGTGCCGATGGCGAACGTCAGCGTGATGGTCGCGGTGCCGTCTGACTGCGCATCCGAGTTGATGTAGTCGAGGTTGTCGATGCCATTGAGCTGTTGCTCGATGACCTGCACCACCGTGTCCTGCAGCGTCTGTGCCGAGGAACCGGGGTAGTTCACGCTGATGCCCACGGTGGGCGGCGCGATGGCCGGGTACTGGCGCACGGGCAGGTTCACCACCGCCAGCGTGCCGGCGATCATGGTGATGATGGCGATCACCCACGCGAAGATCGGGCGATCGATGAAAAAGCGCGAAAGCATGCGGGATCCCTGGCGTTAACGCTTCGCGACTTCGTTCGCGGTGCCGCCGGCGTGAAGGTCGGCGTTCATTTCCTCGGCCGCCGGCACGGCCTTCACGAGCGAGCCCGGCTTGGCCTTCTGCAGGCCGTCGACGATGACGCGATCGCCGGGCGCCAGGCCCGCGGTGATCAGCCATTCGCCGTTGATGGCGCGGTCGGCCGTCACGACGCGTTCGGCCACCTTGTCTTCGCCGTCGACGATGAGCACCGTGGCCTCGCCGCGCGGGTTGTGGCTGACGCCGCGCTGCGGAACCATGAGCGCCGCGGCGCGCGTGCCCTGCGTGAGTTGCGCACGCACGAACATGCCGGGCAGCAGCTCGCGGCGCGGATTCGGGAACACCGCGCGCAGCACCACCGAACCCGTGCTCGGATCCACCGATGCCTCGGAGACCTTGAGACGGCCGCGCTCGGGGTACACCGAACCATCTTCCAGCGTGAGGCTCACCTCGGCCTGGTTCTTGTCGTCCTTGACGAGTTCGCCGTTGGCGAACTGGCGCTGCAGCCGCAGCATCTCCGTGCTGGACTGCGTGATGTCAACGTAGATGGGATCGAGCTGCTGCACGGTGGCGAGCGGAGCCTGCTGGCCGCTCGTGACCAGCGCGCCTTCGGTCACCAGCGTGCGGCCGATCTGCCCGGAAATCGGCGACAGCACCTGCGTGTACACCACGTTTATGCGCGCGGCTTCCACGGCGGCGCGGGCCGAGGCCACGTCCGCCTCGGCGCGCGCGCTGGCGGCGATGGCTTCGTCATTCTCCTGCTTGGAAACGGCATTGGCGGCGATCAGCGGCGCGTAACGCTCTGCCAGCAGCTTCGCCGTGACGGCCTGCGCCTCGGCGCGCTTGAGCGCGGCCTCGGCCGACGACAGCGCGGCGCGGTAGCTGCCGGCGTCGATCTGGAACAGCTGATCGCCCGCCCTCACCTCGGTACCCTCGGCGAACAGGCGTTTCTGCACCACGCCCGTCACCTGCGGACGCACTTCGGCCACGCGGAAAGCCGTGGTGCGGCCCGGCAGCTGGTCGGTGATCTGCACCGCGCGTGGCTTGAGCGTGATGATGCTGACTTCCGGCGGCGGCGGCGGACCGTCCTGGTCCCGGCCACAAGCCGCGAGCAGCAGTGCCGCCAGTGCCATCGACGCGGTCCGTGCCAGCGCGCGGGCGTTATTTCTCTTCGGCATCGCGAGCTCCATTGGCCAGCATGCGAGACAGGAAATCGTTGAACAGCGCCAGTTCGTCCTTCTTGAAGCCCTCGAGATGCACGTGCATGCCGTCGACGACGATGGGCCAGATCCTGTTGGCCACCTTGCGGCCCTTGGGCGTGAGGTGCAGGTGCACCACGCGGCGGTCGGCCTCGCTGCGCTCGCGGCGCACCAGGTCCTTCTCTTCCAGGCGGTCGAGCATGCGCGACATGGACGCGTCACCCATCTGGATGACACGCGCCAGCGCGGCCACGGTGTCCGCGCGTCCCAGCCACAACATCAGCAGCGGTTCCCACTGCATGCCGGTCAGCTCGAGCGGCTGCATGTGCCGGTCGACGCGGCGCACCAGCGAGCTGGTCACCAGCTTCAGCTGGCGGCAGATCATGCGATGCGGATCGTTCTCCGGCAGGGGTACGGAATCGGTGGGTTCGCGCAGGCGTTTCGCGGCAGCGGTCATGGGGGACCTGGAAGTTTTCGGGGACCCGTAGCATTCAATGCCAATGCAATATTTGTCAAGGCAAATAATTCATGGGCAAGCATTCTGCGGCGCACCAGGTACAGGCGGCCGGGGTTTTCCCGGGTAGCGGCAATATCCTGAGCGGCAAGGGGCATTCCCGTCGCGGGGTCCCGCGACGGCGGCTGCTGCGTCGCGGCGCATCGGTTCCTCTTAACGATCGGATAGAAAGCGTGTTCGCAACGCGGCGGGGACTCGCGCTGAAATGCTTCCACCGACCATGACCGACAAACAACGCATCACCGCACTCGACTGGGAAGACGTCCGCTTCTTCCACGCCCTGGCGCGCCACCGCACCCTCCTCGCCACCGCCCGCGCGCTCAAGGTCAGCTGCGACACCGTGGAACGCCGCGTCTGCAGCCTCGAGGCCGTGCTCGGCTATCCACTGTTCATGCGCAGCGGCACCGAGTACGCGCTCAATTCCGCGGGTGCCGCGGCGCTGGCCGAAGCCGCGCAGATGGAGATGGCGGCGTGTTCACTGCTGCAGAAACACCCGGCCGCTGTCACGCCGTGAGCGATGCAACTGTACTGGCGCCAGCTGAGCGGGTCGCAGATGATCCGGCGACACCACACGGAGCCTGACCGCATGAATCGCCGCGACGCCACCATTCCCGCCGCCGGCGGATCCCGATGAAGGGACTCGATCGCAAATCACTGCTGATCATGGCGATCGCCGCCGCCATCCTCATGATCACCATGGGAATGCGGCAGTCGCTGGGCCTGTTCATCGCGCCCATCATCGACAGCACGCACGTGAGCTACGCCGCCATGAGCCTGGCCATGGCCGTGGGACAGCTCATGTGGGGCGTGGCCCAGCCCACCTTCGGCGCCATGGCGGACCGGTACGGCGCCCGGCCGGTGCTGCTCCTCGGCGCGCTGATGCTGGCGCTGGGCTCGGCGCTCACGCCCTTCGCCAGCAACGAGTTCGCGTTGATCGCCACCATCGGCGTGTTGACCGCGGCCGGCGCCGGTGCCGGCAGTTTTGCCGTGCTCATCGGCCAGGTGGCGCAACGCGTGCCGGCGAACAATCGATCGTTCGCCTCCGGTTTCGTGAACGCCGGCGGCAGCCTCGGACAGTTCGTGTTCGCGCCGCTGAACCAGCTGTTGATCTCGACCCTCTCCTGGATGGGCGCCATGTGGGCCATGGCGGCAGCGGCACTCGCGTCGATTCCGCTGGCGCGCCTGCTCACACGCAGAGAACCTGCAACCGCTCCCGCCGCGCCGCAGCCAGCCACCCACGGCGCGCCGGCCATCACCAGCGGGCTCAGCCTTCGCGAGCAGCTCCGCATCGCCGCGCGCGACAAGAGCTACTGGTGCCTGCACGCCGGCTTCTTCACCTGCGGTTTCCACATCGCCTTCCTGGTGACTCACCTGCCGGGCGAAGTGAAGCTGTGCATGTTGCCGGCGGGCGTGGCGGCGACCTCGCTGTCCATCATCGGGCTCGCCAACGTCGCGGGCAGCCTCTGGGCCGGCTGGGCCGGCGGCGTCTACCGCATGAAGTACCTGCTGTTCGCCATGTACTTCTCACGCGCCGTCGCGGTGGCTGTCTACCTGGCCGCGCCCAAGACGGCGACCACGTTCTACCTGTTCGCGGCGGTGCTGGGTTTCACCTGGCTCGCCACCGTGCCGCCGACGGCCGGGCTGATCGGCAAGTTGTTCGGCGTGCGTTACCTCGCGACGTTGTTCGGCCTGGCCACGTTCACGCACCAGATCGGCGGCTTCTTCGGCGCGTGGCTCGGCGGCATCGCGCTGGTGAGCTTCGGCGACTACAACTGGATGTGGTACGCCGACATCGCGCTGGCGCTGATGGCGGCCTTCGTGAACCTGCCGATCCGCGAGGCGAAACCGCAGGCAGCCTTGGCGCCAGCCTGAATCAATTCCTCACGACACGGGCACGGCCTCGGGAAACTTCCAGCTCCCGTCCAGGATCGCGGCTCGCGGACGGTATGACCTGACCGTGTGGTTCCACCCCGCGACGATTGGCAGGCAGTTTGGGGATCTTTCCGTCGCAGCCGCCGAACTGGATGATGTACGAGCCGTCCTTGCCTTGCTTCGCCGTCACGTTGTTGAGTGAATTGGCGTTGAGCAGGTTCTTAACGAAGTAGCCTTCGGCGTTGACCGTCAGCCGATGCACGGTCTTGCCATCGTTCTTCTCCGGGTTTGCGCCGACGTAGGTTGCGTCCTTGTCCGGATTTCCTCCCCATCCTGCGGCAGTGCCGAGCAGCCTGGAGACAGGGTCCACCTTGCCCTTGTTGCCGAACGCCCCACCGAATCCGCTCCTGGTGCTGCTCAACACCAGCAATGCGTCACGCACCTTCTTCTGGCTGACCGGATCCCCGTTCGGCACTTCGAACTTGCCCGTGCGATCCTGGTTGGCCTTGATCGCATCCTGCAGCTTGTGGACTTCGGCGACGTCCTTCGGATTGCTGGGATCGAGGAAGGTGCGCACCGCAACGAACAGGTAACGCGTGCCGGCCACCTTCTTGTCGTAGGTGTACGACCCCGCGTTGTACTGGACGTCTCCGACTGCGTAGTGGTCGTGGTTGAGGACCATCATCGAGCGGAAGCGCGTGCCCGCCTCCGGCAAGGAGATGGTGACGGGTCCGGCATCGAGGTCGAAGAGCGCCAACGAATACAAGGTGTCACGATTGGTGCGGATCACCAATTGCTTGTCGAGTCCATCACCTCGCGCCGATGCACGAACTTGCCGATGCCGCCAGCGTCCTTGATGGCGTTGTCGAAATACAGGTCGGTCTCGGCGCGCGGGAGAAATTGTCGACCGTGACGGGCATGGGCTTGCCAGGCTGCTGCGCGAACGCAGCAGCTCCGGCCAGCACACATGCCGCGACAAGCGTCCTGCGCGTCACGTCAGCCTCCACCAGACTTCTGCATCTTCTCCATCACTTCATCCAGATTGAAGCTTGCGGCCTTCTGCCGTTGCGGGAATTCCTTGAACGATTCCAGGAACTGGCGCACGTATGCCTGCGCCGGAACCACCATGTAGGCACGCTGAATGACCCAGTCGTAGTAGGTGTTCGAGGTGATGTCCGCGCGTTCGTAGGGATCGGTGCGCAAGTTGAACATTTTGGGCAGGCGCAGGTTCGTGAAGGGTTCCGCCCAAATCCGCAACGTGCCAGGCGCGCGCTGTTCCATGAAAACCAGCTTCCAGTTCTCATATCGCAACGCCGTCACCTGCTGGTCGTCGTTGATGTAGATGAAGCTGTTGCGCGGGCTCTTGTCGGCCTGTCCGGTGAGATACGGCACCAGGTTGTAACCATCGAAATGCACCTTGTAGGTAAGACCGGCGCCTTTCACCCCCTTCGCGTACCTGGCGTTCACGTCCGCATCGCCGGCAATGGCGGCGAAGGTCGGCAACCAGTCATGGTGCGCGATGATTTCATTGGAGACCGTGCCGGGCTTTATCTTTCCCGGCCAGCGGATCATGGCTGGCACGCGATACGCGCCCTCCCAGTTGGTGTTCTTCTCACTGCGGAACGGCGTCATGCCGCCATCCGGCCAGGAGTTCATGTGCGGGCCGTTGTCCGTGCTGTAGAAGAACACGGTGTCATTGGCGATCCCGAGATCATCCAGCACCTTGAGAACCTGGCCCACGTTCTTGTCATGATCGACCATGGCGTCGTGGTAATAGCTCTGCTCCTTGCCCGCCTGGCCCAGGCTCTCGGGCTTGGTGTGCGTGTACAGGTGCATGTGCGTGGTGTTGATCCACACGAAGAACGGCTTGCCCGCCGCTTTCTGGCGCTGGATGAAATCGATCGCGCGCGCGGTGATGTCATCGTCGACGGTCTCCATGCGCTTGCGGGTCAGCGGGCCCGTGTCGTTGCAAGTCTGCTTGCCCACTTTTCCAAAGCGCGGATCATTGGTGCCGTCATCCGTGCCGGAAGCCTTGCAATCCATGACACCGCGAGGCCCGAACATCTGCTTGAATTTCGGATCCTTCGGGTAGTCGACGTGCTCGGGCTCCTCTTCGGCATTCAGGTGATAGAGGTTGCCGTAGAACTCGTCGAAGCCGTGCACCGTCGGCAGGAACTCGTTGCGATCCCCGAGGTGGTTCTTGCCGAACTGCCCCGTGGCGTAGCCCTGTGCTTTCAGCACTTCGGCAATCGTCGGATCCTCCTTGCGCAGGCCCAGTGTGGCGCCCGGCAGGCCCACCTTGGTGAGTCCCGTGCGCAGGCCGGATTGGCCGGTGATGAACGACGCCCTCCCCGCCGTGCAGCTCTGCTCGGCGTAGTAGTCGGTGAACATCATGCCTTCGCGCGCCACGCGGTCGATGTTGGGCGTCTTGTACCCCATCACCCCGTGCGAATAGGCGCTGATATTGGACTGCCCGATGTCATCGCCCCAGAAGACGACGATGTTGGGCTTC
>DASUGK010000056.1:0-86942 GCA_036274075.1 Steroidobacteraceae bacterium
CCGTCGGTCAGCGCCGCGGGTCCCGGCTGCAGGATGATCGACGACTTGATCTCGTGGAGCTGCCCGTCGCGCACCGCCGGCACGCCGCTCCAGCCCGGCCGCGCCGCCACGCGCTCCGGGCGGAATTTCTTGCCGCACCACGAGCCGAAGATCACATCCGGCGAACGCCGCACCACTTCCATCGGGTCGGCGATGATGCGGTTCCTGCCCAGCGGCTCGCGCGCGAGCTCGGGAAAACAATCGTCGCCGCCCGCGAGGCCGATGAGCTCCGATACCCAGCGAATGCCGGAGATCTGCGGCTCGTCCCATTCCTCGAAATACACCCGCGGGCGGCGCGCGAACCGTGCCGCGCTGCTGCGGATCTTCTCCAGCCCGGACTCGAGTTCGGCGACCAGTGACTCCGCTTTCGGCGCGCACCCCACCATGCCGCCCAATGTCGCGATCATGCGCAGGATTTCCGCCACGCTGCGGTGATTGAACACGTGCACTTCGATGCCGGCGCGGATCAGCTCGGCGGCGATGTCGGCCTGCAGGTCCGAGAATCCCAGCACCAGGTCCGGCTCGAGCTCCACGATCCTGTCGATCTTCGCGCTGGTGAAGGCCGAGACCTTGGGCTTCTCGCGCCTTGCGCGGGGCGGCCGCACCGTGAATCCCGAGATGCCGACGATGCGCCGCTCCTCGCCCAGCAGGTAGAGCGTCTCGGTGGTCTCCTCGGTGAGACACACGATGCGTGCGGGGTAGGAACCGGCCATGCGCGCCAATCTAATCGTGACAGCGTCCGGGCGGCCACATATTCTTGCGGCCGATGATCGTCGCGTTCTGGAACTGGCTCGACCGCTATCTCTTCGGCGAGTTTTCCGAGGGGAATACGCCGGGCGGGCTCACGTTGCGCCTGCTGCGTTACCCCTATGCCATCCTGCGCGACCTGTCGCGCGGCCAGATCAATCTTTACGCGATGGGCCTGGTGTACGCCACGCTGCTGTCGCTGATCCCGCTGCTGGCCTTCGCCTTCGCCATCCTCAAGGCCTTCGGCGCGCACCGCGAGCTGGAGCCGCTGATCCTCGAGTTCTTCAAGCCGGTGGGTGACCACGCGGCGGAGCTCACCCAGCGGGTCATGCAGTTCGCCGACAATGTCAGCACCGGCGTGGTCGGCTCGCTGGGCCTGGCGCTGCTGCTCTGGACCTTGTTAGGCACCATCAAGAAGGTCGAGGACAGCTTCAACTTCCTGTGGCGCGTGGAGCACGCGCGCAGCTTCGCGCGCCGCGTCACCGAGTACATCGCGCTGCTCATCGTGGGGCCGGTGGTGGTGGTGGGCTTCATCGGGCTGTCGCATCGCGCGCTCGACAGCGCCACCGCGGGATTCGGCCAATACGTGCCGTTCTGGGACCGCATGACCACCTGGATGACGGTGCAGGCGGCGCCGCTGCTCATGGTCATGGCCATCTTCACGGCCGTGTACATGTTCGTGCCCAACACCAGGGTGAAGTGGAAGTCGGCGGTCATCGGCGGCGTCACGGCCGGCGTTCTCTGGGTCGTGGTCGGCAAGCTGTTCACCGCCTTCGTGGTGTACACGACGAGGCTGTCGGTGGTGTACGCGGGCTTCGCCATCATCGTGGCCGCGTTGTTGTGGACTTACTTCGGCTGGCTGATCCTGCTGATCGGCGCTCAGCTGTCGTTCTACGTGCAGAACCGCAATTACCTGCGCCTCGGGCTCACCGAGCTGCGGCTGTCAGCCGTGCAGCGCGAGCAGCTCACGTTGCGCGTGATGTACCTGATCGCGCATTCCTACCACGATGGCAAGAAGCGCTGGACGGTGGACGGCCTGTCGCATGAGCTCGGCATGCCCGGCATCGCGCTGTCGCGCATCGTGAATGCGCTCGAGGACTCGGGCCTGGTCACGCTGGCGGATGACGAGACGCTGCTGCCGGCGCGCGATCTCGGCAAGATCACCATCCAGGAAATCATCGACATCGCACGCAACGAGAAAGCCGGACAGGTCGCGCCGCGGCCGTTCAAGGTGCCCGCGGTCGACAGCATCAGCTCGAAGATGGACGACGCCTGGCGCCGCAGCTGCGGCGACACCACCCTCCGCGACCTCGTCGAACAATAACCGGGGTTAGCGCCAGAGTTTGCGGGTGGCGAGGCGCGCGCCTTCGGCCATGGCGGCGAGCTTGAGGTAGACGATGTCGGGATCGACGGCGCCGAAGCCGGCGAAGGTGCTGAAGCCGCAGTCGGAACCCGCCATCACGCGCTCGCGGCCGACGATGTCGGCGAAGCGCAGCAGCCGCTCGGCCACCAGCTCCGGGTGCTCCACGTAGTTGGTCGTCGAGCTCAGCACGCCCGGGACCAGGATCTTGTCGTCCGGCAGCTTCGCATCGCGGAACACGGTCCACTCGTGCGCATGCCGCGGATTCGCGGCTTCGAACAGCAGCGCCTGCGGCTTGGCCTTCAGCAACACGGGCAGCAGGTCGCGCATCGGCACGTCGTGGTGGTGCGGTCCCTCGTAGTTGCCCCAGCAGCAATGCATGCGCACGCGCGCCGCGGGCACGTTGCGCAGCGCGTGGTTGAGCACCTCGACGTGCCGCGCGGCCCGCTCGAGGTATTCGGCCACGGTGGCGTGCCGGTACATGGTGTGCCGTCCCATGCCGAGATCCGGCGCGTCGATCTGCACCAGGAAACCGGCCGCGACGATGGCCTCGTATTCGACGCGCAGCGCCTCGGCCACGGCCTCGAGGTACTCGTCCGCGGTCTTGTAGAAATCGTTCGGCTGGAACAGCGCGATGACGCCGGGCGAAGCCGCGTTGAGGAAGGCATCGGCCGGCTTGCCCGCATCCACGGCGCGCTTGAAGTTGCGCAGGTCCTCGTCGATGGGCTCGAGAGTCTTGGTGCGGATCTCGCCGACGCAACGCGGCCGGCGATATTTCGCGGTGGATCCCAGCTTCGCGAGTTTCTCCAGCAACCGCGGAAACTCGACCAGGTCCTGCCCCGGCTCGCGCGGCGTGTCGCCGTCGAAGCCCGTGAAGCGATCCGCGACATAGGTGGCGTAGCTGATCTTGCTCATCTCGCCGTCGCTGACCACGTCGATGCCCGCGGCCACCTGCCGCTTCACCACCTCGACGGTGGCATCGGCGATGACGCGCGCCGCGGCTGCGGGGTCGCCGATCGTGCCGTGCTCGCGTCCGAACAACACGTCGGTGACCGCCTGCGAGCGCGGCAGGCTGCCGACATGTGTCGTCAGGATGCGATCGGTGCTGGTGCGCATCAACGATAGTTGTTGTTCGAGGTGTGGTCGCCCGCCAGCCAGCGCTTGAGCTCCGAATGCGCCTTGGCGCGCGCATCACGGTTGATCTTCGCCACGTCCGGATGATCGAGCGTGAACTCGACGATCATGCCGTTCGGGTCCGTGACGTACACCGAACGGCAGTAGCCGTGCTCGAGCACGAACGACTGCGGCTCCTGGTAGCCGGCGTCCTTGAGCCGCTTCTCGATGCCCGCCTGGGTTTCCCTGTCGACGTTGAGCGCGATGTGGTGGAAAGGCGTGAACGGCATCTGCGGGCCGAACTGCTCCTGGTCGCTCTTCTCCGCGAACTGGAAGAACGCCAGCGCACCGCCGTCACCCAGGCCGAAGAAGCAGTGTGCGTAGGTGCGCTCGGCGCCGAACAGCAAGTCCTTCTCGCACCAGGTCGCCAGCAGCGGCAGGCCGATGACTTCCTCGTAGAACTTGCGCGTGGCCTCGAGATCCTTCGAGACGTAGGCGGTGTGGTGCAGCCGTGATGGCAGGGATGCGTTGGTGGCCATGACTCTCTACTCCGCTCAGAAGTTGTAACTGAATTCCAGGCCATACCGCAGCGGCAGGGCCCGGAACAGGAATCCGCCCGGCGAGAACTCGGCGTTGTACTCCTCGTCGGTGAGGTTCTGCGACCAGGCGGTGACGGCCCATTTCTCGCCGGCCACGCCGAGGCGCAGGTCCACGAGATCGATGGGATCACGCGTGGTCGTATTGTACGGCTCCCACCAGGTCCTTCCGACGTGGCGGTAATCGGCGCGCAGCGTGAAATCCAAGGCGTCGGTGATGGGCTGGCGCCACTGGGCGCCGAGGTTGTAAGTGACGTCCGAAACCAGCGGCGCCTCGTTGCCAATCACCGAGGGATCTTCCATGTCGGTGATTTCGCTGTGCGTGTACCCATAGCTGCCGAACAGCTCGAGGTTGTCGGTCACCCGGCCGCTGATCTCGAACTCGGCGCCGTAATAGTCCGCGTCGAGGTTGCCGAGGTTCTGCGTCGAGTTCGCCGCGAGGAACACGAAGAAGTAGCCGTTCGTCGACTGGGTGTCGAACAGCGACAGGCCGATGTTCATGCGCCGATCCAGGAACTGGCCCTTGAAGCCGACTTCCCAGGTCTCCGCGACCTCGGCCTCGAAGATGTCGTTGACGCCCGCGATACCGCTGGCGTCGGCCACCGCGCCCACTCCCGTCTGGTTGAAGCCGCCGCTGCGGAAGCCGCGGCTCCAGCCGCCGTAGAAGGTCAGGTCGTCGCTGGGCTTGTAGCGGAACGTGAGCTTGGGCTGGAGCTCGCTGAAGGTCTCGGTGCGCACTTCACCCGTGGACGCCGAAGGATCGGGCAGGAAGGCCGGTGGTGTGTCGGTGGTGTTCTCGCGCTTGTCCTGGTCGTAGCGCAGCGCGAAGTCGAGCTCGAATGCCTCGTCGAGCTCGATCACCACGTCGCCGAACACGGCCCAGGCATTGTTGTCCTGCGTGTCGGCGAGGAACGTGGCGCTCGGGTTGTTCCCCGTGAGCCGCGGTTCGCGATACACCGGAAAAACGCCCGTGCCGTCATCCACCATGTTGCCGGTGGAGATGAAGCGGTCGGTGTGCACGAAGTAGCCGCCGAGGATCCAGCGGATCTTGCCTTCATCGGACGACGTGAAGCGCAGCTCCTGGCTCCAGGACGACAGGTCCAGGAACTGGCTCTGGTTCAGGTCGAAGCCCATCAGCGCGTTGAAGATCGAGTTGGCCGCCGGGCGGAAATCATAGGCGTCGCCGGTGATGATCTCCTCGGTGGAGTTGTAGGCCGACACCGAGGTCAGCGTGCCGCCGCCCATGTCAAAGTTGAGGCGCAGCGCACCCGTGAACAGGTCGCGATCGTCGATGCCCGTCTGGTCGACCTGGATGGGGCTGGTGACATCGTTGGCATTGGGCGGCGTCGTGAAGGTGCTGAAGGGATTCGCCTCGTCGTCGCGCGGAATCACGAAGTAGAAGCCGCGCGTGTCGAGGTTCTCGTACGACAGCCGCAGGTCGCCCGAGAACGTCTCGCTGGGCTTGAAGTCGAGACGCACGCGCGCGGACAGGCTCTCCACGGGATCGGCCTTGCCGCCGAGGAAGGTGCTCGGCAGGAAGCCGTCGGTGTCGTAGTAATTCACCGAGGCCCGGTAACCCAGGCTGTCGGTGATGGGCCCGCTGATGCCGGCCTGCACGCGCATCGAGTTCTCGTTGCCGTAGCCGAGCTTCACGCGGCCTTCGAACTCGTCACCCGGTTCCTGTGTCGTGATGATGATGGCACCGCCGATGGCATTGCGGCCGTACACCGCGCCCTGCGGTCCCTTCAGCACTTCGATCTGGTCGATGTCGAACAGCTCCTGGTTGAACTCCGCGGGGTTGGTTTCGAGCACGCCGTCGACCAGCACCGCCACCGAGGGTTCGCTGTTGCGCGCCTGCGAGATGCCGCGGATCACGACGAAGGCGTTGCCGGCGTTCTGCGTTTCCACCAGCGTCATGTTGGGCACGCGCGCGATGAAGTCGGCGGGCCGGTCGATGCCCGCCGCCTCGATGTTCTCGGCGGTGAACACGTTGACCGTCATCGGGACGTCCTTGAACGTCTCGCTGCGCCGGCGGGCGGTGACCAGGACTTCGTCCAGTTCCTCGCTGGACGCCGGTGTTGCGTCCTGCGCCGGGGCCGGTGCGGGCATGCCCGCCATGGCGGCCGCGACGGCGGCACCGATGAGTCCCAGCGAAGACAACTTTTTCGAAAGCTGCATGTGACACTCCTAGGCGGCGCGCGACAGTTCTGCGCGCATGATCGCGGCGCCTGCGACCATGGCTTTGAGTTTTCCGAGGGCGGTTTCACGCGGCAGGTATTTCATGCCGCAATCGGGAGCGAGGATGATGTTCGCCGCGGACACGTGCGGCAGCGCACGGCGGATGCGCGCGGCCACGGTCTCCGGCGTCTCGACGCCGGGATCCGCGAGATCGAGCACGCCCAGGAGGATCTTCTTGTCCTTGAGCGGCACCAGCGCGCTGCAATCGAGTTTCGATTGCGCGGTTTCCACCGACACCTGCTTGCAGGGGCAACCCGCCAGCTCGCCGAGGAAAGAATATCCCGAGGGCCGCGCATGAATGATCGCGGCGTAACCGAAGCAGATGTGCACGGCCGTCGTGCCGGTGACACCATCCAGCGCCTGGTTGAGCGCCTTGAGCCCGAAGGCGCGCGCCTCTTCGGGCCGCGCCTGCATGTAGGGTTCGTCGATCTGCACGACGTTGGCGCCGGCCGCGAACAGGTCGCGTATCTCGGCATTGACCGCCTTCGCGTAGTCCATGGCAGCCGCTTCGCGGCTGCCGCCGTAGTAGTCGATCTGCGCCTGCTGCGCCATCGTGAACGGACCGGGCACCGTGACCTTCACCGGCTTGCGCGTGTGCGCCTGCAGGAACTTCAGGTCGTCGACCTGCACCGCGTGCTTGCGGCGGATGGGGCCCACCACGCGCGGCACGGGATTCGGATGCCCACTGCGATCCAGCGCCGTGCCCGGGTTGTCGAGGTCCACGCCTTCGAGCGCGGTGGCGAAGCGGTTGGAATAACTCTCGCGGCGGATCTCGCCGTCGGTGACGATGTCGAGGCCGGCCTCTTCCTGCATGCGGATGGCCAGCACCGTGGCGTCGTCCTGCGCCTCGGCGAGGAAGGGCTCCGGCACGCGCCACAATTCGCGCGCCCGCACGCGCGGCGGGAATCTGCCGGCGAGTTTCTGCCGGTCGATGAGCCACTCGGGTTGCGGCAGGCTGCCGACCAGCGTGGTTGGAAACAGTCTGCGGTCGTCGTTCACGTCAGTTCCTCAAGCACTGGCCCACTTGCGGCCGCCGGACAGCGCCGCGCGGATCGCGGCGCCGTGCTGGTCGAGCAGCGGCGCGGCGTTCACGGAGCGCGCGTGGTCGCCGTCGAACTGCACGGCGGGCCGCACCGCGTCGCGGCCCCCCTGCTGCGCGCCATTCACCGGCACGATCAGGCCCAAATGCCCGACCTGCGGATCCTCGACCACGGCGTCGATGCCGTTGATGGGCGCATGCGGCACGTCGTTGTCGCTGAGGCGCGCGCACCATTCCGCCTGCGTGCGGCGGCGGAAGCGGCTGTCGAGCTCCGTGCCCAGCGCTTCATAGTTGGCGATGCGCGACAGGCGTTCATTGAAACGCGCGTCGCGCGTGAACTCGTCCGCGTCCAGCGCCTTCACCAGGCCGAGCCAGAATTTCTCCAGCGACGACAGATGGATCGCGATGAGCTTGCCGTCCGAGGTGCGCAGGATGTAGGCCTGCGCGAGGCGCGGCCGGTCGGATGACTTGGGCACCGTGCCGAGCGCGAAATACGCGGCGAAGGGTTCGACGGCGAAATGCGCCATGGCCTCGAGCATCGAGACTTCCACCAGCTTGCCGCGTCCGGTGCCGGCGCGTTCCAGCAGGGCACCGAGCACGCCGATCGAGGCGTAGATGCCGGTGATGGCGTCGGCCAGCGCCGGCCCGAGGAAACGCGGGCGGTCTTCGTCGACCACCACGCTCAGGAATCCCGACAGCGCCTGCGCCACGGAGTCGTAGCTGGGCCGTTCGACGTACGGACCGCTGCCACCGAAGCCGCTGATCGAGCAGTACACCAGCCGCGGGTTGAGCTCGCGCAACCGCGCCGGTCCCGCGCCCAGCTTGTCCGCGGTGCCCGGGCGGAAATTCTGGATGTAGACGTCGGCCTCGCTCACCAGCCGGTCGAACAGGTCGCGGTCTGTGGGCTGCTTGAGGTCGCAGACGATGCTGCGCTTGTTGCGGTTGTAGGCCTGGAAGTGCGGCGAATAGAGGCCGCCCTGGTAGGCGCGGTACGGGTCGCCGCCGGGGCTTTCGATCTTGATCACGTCGGCGCCGAGGTCGGCGAGCATCATGCCGGCGCACGGCCCGGTGATGAACGTGCCCTGCTCCACGATCTTCACGCCGCGCAGTACGGGTTGCAGTGCCATGCGCGCGCCTCAGCCCTCGTCCGGCGCGAAGCCGTCGGGACGCTGGCCGTCGTACTCGATGGCGCTGGCGCCCGAGTCGGCGAGGATGAAACCGATGGGCCGCTGCTGTTCCTCGGTGAGGTGCGCGATGAGGCTGGCGGTGCGCGCCAGCATGGGCACGCCTTTCACCGCGAGCAGCGGGTAACCGGCATCGAGCAGCACCGCGGCAATCGCGCCCGAGACGTTCATCGCGAGTGGCTTGCCCCAGATCCCCGGCACCAGGCGCTCGACCAGGCCCGCGACCTCCATGTGCTTGCCGGCGACGCCAGCTTCGGTGGCCACCGCGAGCAGCCGCGCCACGCGCGGGTCGCTGTTCTTGTGCACGGGGTGTCCGTAGCCGGGCACGGGCTTGCGCGCCGCCCGCATCTCGCCGAGCACGGCACGCGCCGCGACGTCCGGCGCCTCGGCCGGCGTGCGTGCCACGATGCCGGCATAGAGCCGCGCGGCGGCGTCCGCGGAACCGAGGATCACCGAGCCGCAGCCGAGGATGCCGGCTGCGACCGCGCCCTGCAGCGCTTCGGGCGCCGCGGCCAGCGTCATGCGGCTTGCCGCGACCGAGGGCACCAGGCCGTGTTCGGCGATGGCCACCAGCGTGGCGTCGAGCACGCGGCGCTGCGCCGCGCCGGGCATCTGGCCGGTGATGAGCAGCCAGACGTGGTCGGTGAAACTGATGGAGCCCACGAGCTCGCGGCACAGGTCGTGGCCGCGCACCACGATCGTCTCCGCGTTGGACGCGGAAATCGCCGAGCTGCGCTGTGCCTGCGGCCCGATCTTCATCGCTGAGCCCCTCTGCGCTGCCTGTTTTTCGCATAGCGAAATGGAGTTCGGTTAACGAAGCAGCGCGCGAAGATGCTGAACCGCGTCACCCTGTTGCGTCAAGGCATGCGGGCGTGGCGCGCGCGGTACGGCAGCGGGCGGCTTTCCATTTCTTCGCATACCGAAATAGACTTCGCGCCCATGCCCGCCAGGAACACCGCTCGCCGCGAAGCCATGGGAGGCCTCGCGAAGGGGCTCGCCGTCATCAAGTCCTTCTCGCGCGACCACTCGGCGCTGACGCTCAGCGAGATCGCCGCGTCGGCGCGCATGCCGGC
Organism: Steroidobacteraceae bacterium; assembly: GCA_036274075.1. Taxonomy (GTDB): domain Bacteria; phylum Pseudomonadota; class Gammaproteobacteria; order Steroidobacterales; family Steroidobacteraceae; genus CADEED01. The sequence continues at coordinate 9,390 of DASUGK010000056.1, forward strand.
GGCCACCGCGCGCCGCTGCCTGCTGACCCTCGAGGAACTCGGCTACGTCACGCGGCGCGGACGCTCCTTCCTGCTGCGACCCAAGGTGCTCGAGCTCGGCGCCGCCTACCTCGAGTCCATGGACATCGAGCACCTCACCAAGACGCACCTCGAGGAGCTGGCGCGCGAAACCGGTGACTCGGCCGCATTGTCGGTGCTCGACGGCAACGACATCGTCTACGTGGCGCGCACCTCGGTGCGCACGCTGGTGCGCCTCGAGGCGCACGTCGGCAGCCGCTTTCCCGCGCACGTCACCTCGATGGGCCGCGTTCTGCTGGCCGGCGTCGGCACCGAGCGCCTCGACCAGTATTTCCGCACGCAGAAGTTCAGTGCGCTCACCTCGCAGACGGTCACCGACCAGAAGAAGCTGCGCCAGCTGATCGAGGAATGCCGCCGCGCCGGTTACTCGGCAGTCGAGGACGAACTGGCCTACGGGGTCGTCGCGGTCGCCGTGCCGGTGTTCGACCAGTCCGACCGCGTCGTGGCCGCGCTCAACAGCTCCAGCCACTCGCGGCGCCTGTCGAAGGCCGCGCTGGTGCGGCAACGCCTGGCGATGCTGCGCAAGGCCAGCCGCGAGATCTCGGTGGAGCTCGCGCGGGTTCCCGGCATCGCGCTCAGCGCGCAGACCTGACAAACACACCTCCCGTCGGGCGCGCCTTGACGCTGCCCGGTCGCCGCCCTAGCCTGTTTGCGAAATCTTTTTCGGTATGCGAATTCCATGAACTGCGCGCACCGTGAACTGCAGGTACCGGGTGCCCGTCTGCGTTACCGCGACGACGGCGCGGGCCGCGCCGTGGTTCTGGTGCACGGCTGGACGCTGGACCTCGACGTGTGGGAACCGCAGGCCGCGCTCGCGGCGGAGCTGCGCATCGTGCGCTACGACCGCCGCGGCTTCGGGCTGTCCGGCGGCCGGCCCTCGCTCGAGGACGACGTCGGCGACCTCGGCGCGTTGCTCGCTGCGCTCGGGGTAGTTAGTCCGCTGCTGGTGGGCATGTCGCAGGGCGCGCGCGTGGTGCTGGAATTCGCCGCGCGGCATCCCGGCGTGGCGCGCGGACTGGTGCTGGACGGGCCGCCCCCGCTGGCCGCCACCGGCACCCGTGACGACCTGCCGCTGGCGGAATTCCGCGAGATCGCCACGCGCGACGGGCTCGAGGCCTTCCGCCGCGCCTGGGGCGCTCACCCGCTGGCGCAACTCGTGGCCGGCGACGCGCGCAGCCATGCGCTGCTGGCGCGCATCCTGGCGCGTTACCCGGGCCGCGACCTGCTCGACGGCACGCCGCTGCGCGAAACCCTCGACGCGCCGCTGCTGGCGCAGGTGCGCACGCCGGTGCTCATCGTCAACGGCGAGCGCGACACCGAGGCGCGGCGCCGGGCCGGGCTCGCGCTGTGCGCGCTGCTGCCCGCCGCGGAACACCAGTTCATCCCGCAGGCGGCGCACCTGCCCAACCTCGACGCGCCGCAGGCCTATAACCGGATCATGATCGAGTTCGCGCGCCGGCATTTGCCGGTGGCCGCGTGATTCGAAGAGGGGAGCCCATGGCGAAGATACTCGTGCTTTACCACAGCTGTTACGGACACATCGAGCAGATGGCCTACGCCCAGGCCGAGGGCGCGCGGCGCGTGCCGGGCGCGGAGGTCGTCGTCAAGCGCGTGCCCGAACTCATGAAAGAGGAAGCGATGCGCGCCGCGAAGATGAAGGTCGACCAGCCCGCGCCCATCGCCGATCCGAACGAGCTCGACCAGTACGACGGTTTCCTGTTCGGCACCGGCACGCGCTTCGGCAACATGACGGCGCAGATGCGCAATTTCATGGATCAGACCGGCGGCCTGTGGTTCCGGCACGCGCTGGTGGGCAAGGTGGGCAGCGTGTTCACCTGCACCGCCAGCCAGCACGGCGGCCAGGAAACCACCATCACGTCGTTCCACACCACGCTGCTGCATTTCGGCATGGTCATCGTGGGCCTGCCCTACACCTACAAGGATCTCTCCACGATGCGCGAGGTCACCGGCGGCACGCCCTACGGCGCCAGCTCCATCACCGGCGCCGGCGCCGAGGCGCGCATGCCGAGTGCGCTCGAGCTCGACATGTGCAAGTACCAGGGAGAACACGTGACGCGGATCACCACGGAACTCGTCGCAGGCCGCGCGGCCCGGTAATGAACCCGGACGCCGGCAAGACGGCGGCCAGCACGCCGTTCCGCTTCTACGACAATCGCCAGAAGTACCTGGCCTTCGTCAACACCTGCAACGAGAAGCAGAAAGTGGCGGATCGCGCGGCGGCCGAGCTGCGCGAAATCCGCCCCACCCCGCCGGCGCTGCGCCTGTTCGACGCCGGCATGGGCGACGCCACGGTGCTGGCGCGCCTCATGCGCAGCGCACACGCCTCGTGGCCCGCGGTGCCGCAGCTCGTGGTCGCCAAGGAGATCAGCCGCGAGGACGTGCGCCTGGGCCTGGAGAAAATGCCGGACCGTTTCCTCGAACACCCGACGACCGTGCTGGTGATCACCAACCTGCATTACGCCGACGCGCCGGCGCTGCGGCCGCGCAACGCCGAGGATGCCTCGCGGCTCAACTGGCAGGTGCTCAGGCTCAAGGGTGATTCCTCGCACGAATACGCGCGCCAGATCGACGGCCTCGGCCCGGTGCTCGACTACGGCTGGGCCACGCGGCCCAGCGAATCCAGCGGCAACCCGGTGTACGTGCGGCCCTCGGTGCTGGTGATCTACCGCGAGGACCATGCCTTCCTGCTCGACGCGGTGATACCGCGCCCCGAGACGCCGGCCATCGACTACGACTTCATCCTCGCCTCGCAGCCCTGGCGCGCGCGCATGTCGGCGCAGTTCAAGGTGGGCAAGGTGCTGCTGCCGCTGGTGCAGCGGCTGTCTCCCGGCGGACGGCTGCTGGTCATCCAGTCGCGTGGCGAGGATCCGGGCCTCGAGATCGTGCGCATGCTGTGGCCCGGCGAGTCGCCGTTCCAGGTCGACCGGCACAAACTACTGGCCGAGCTGCGCAGCTCGCTCGGCGCCGACGCCGCGAAGTATTCGCTGCCCGATCCACCGGACAGCGAGGCCATCTTCCGCTACGAGATGCACTCGCTGCCCGCGGAGGTGGGCGATCGCATCGGCACCTCGATGCTGTTCGCGGCCTGGAATGCCGCAATCTACGTGAACCAGGTCGAGGACGAGCGGCTCGGCGAGGCCATTGCCAACGGCAAGTACCTGGATGCCACGCAGGCGGTGCTGCGCAAGCACGGCGGACTGTGGTTCAACGACGAGGCCTTCGTCGTCAGTCGCCGGCCCTAGTCGCCGGCAATGGTCATTTCCGAGATCAGCACCGACCCCACGCGCACGCTGCCGCGCAGGTCGACGTCGCTGCCGATGGCGGCGATGTTCCGGTACATGTCCTTGAGATTGCCGGCGATCGTGATCTCGTGCACCGGGTCGCCGACCGCGCCGTTCTCCACCCAGAAACCCGAGGCGCCGCGCGAGTAGTCGCCGGTGACGCCATTGACGCCCTGCCCCATGAGCTCGGTCACCAGCAGGCCGGTGCCGAGCTCGCGCAGGATGCCTTCGAGCGGCAGTCCGCCGGACTTCGATTCCACCAGCAGGTTGTGGTTGCCGCCCGCGTTGCCCGTGGTGCGCAGGCCGAGCTTGCGCGCCGAGTAGCTGCCGAGCACGTAACCCTGCAACACGCCGTCCTGCACCAGCTCGCGATCGCGAGTGGCGACACCTTCGCTGTCGAACGGACTGCTGCCCAGGCCCTTGCGGATGTGCGGCCGCTCGCGCAGCTCGATGAAAGACGGGAACACCTGCTGGCCCGCCGCGCCGAGCAGGAACGAGCTCTTGCGGTACTGGCTGCTGCCGCGGATGGCGCCGAGGAAATGACCGATGAGTCCGCGCGCCACCTCGGGCGCGAACAACACGCGCGCGCGCTGCGTGGCCAGCTTGCGGGCGCGCAGCCGCGCCACGGCGCGCATGCCGGCCTTGCGGCCGATGGCCTCTGCGGATTCGAGGTCGCGCGCATCGCGCGCCGAGCTGTACCAGTAGTCGCGCTGCATGTCGTCGCCGACCTGCGCCAGCAACACGCAGCTGATGCTGTGGCTGGTCGACGGGTAGCCGCCGAGGAAGCCATGCGAGTTGCCATAGACGCGCACCCCGCGGTGGCTGCCGACGGTCGCCCCCTCGGAGTTGGTGATGCGTGTATCCACGGCCCGCCCCGCCGCCTCGCAGCTGCGCGCGCACTCCACCGCCTCTTCGGGCGCGAGGTCCCAGGGATGATCGAGGTCCAGGTCCGGGATGTCCCTGGCCAGCTCGTCGGGATCGGCGAGCCCGGCACAGTCGTCCTCCGCCGTGTAACGCGCGATATCGCAGGCCTTCTCCACCGTCTCGGACACGGCGCGCGGCGACAGGTCGGCGGTGCTGGCCGAGCCCTTGCGCTTGCCGAAGTACACCGTGACACCCATGCCGCGGTCGCGCTGGTATTCCACCGTCTCGACCTCGCCCAGGCGCACCGTGGTGGTCAGGCCCTTCTGCAGGCTGACGTCGGCCTCGGCCTGCGTGGCGCCCAGCGCGCGGGCGCGATCCAGCGCATCGGACACGATGTCCTTGAGCTCGGGGATCCTCGATCCGTCGACTTCCTGGCGTGACTGGAGCGGCTGCATTGGCGAAGTGGCTGGCATGGCAGAATTGTACGATGCAGGACGACGAGGAAATGCAGGAATTCGACGGACGCCCGAGCAAGAGCGCGCGCAAACGCGACGCTGCCGCGGCGCAGGCGCTGGGGACGAGACTCATCGAGCTCAAGGAATCCGAGCTGCGGGCGCTCGAGCTCGACGAGACCCTGCTCGATGCCATCCTGCTGGCGAAACGCATCACCGCGCGCGGCGGGCTGGCACGCCAGCGCCAGTACATCGGCAAGCTGATGCGTGACATCGACACCGCGCCCATCGAGGCGGCGTTGAATGCGAAGTCGCGCGCCTCGGCCATGGACGCCGAGAAACACAAGCGGCTGGAAACCTGGCGCACCCGGCTGCTCACCGAGGGTCCCGCGGCACTGGACGAACTGATGAAATGGTGCCCGCAAGCCGACCGCAAATCCGTGCAGGCGCTGGTCACCAAGGCCACCGGCGCCAGGGTGGATTCCGGCAGCCGTGATGCCGCCTCGCGCGAGCTGTTCCGGACCCTTCGCAGCTTGTTTGATAGTATTCCGCGATGAAACCACTGGTCGGCATCATCATGGGTTCGTCTTCCGACTGGGAGACGATGCGCGCCGCGGCCGAGGCGCTCGACAAGCTCGGTATCCCGTATGAGACCCGCGTGGTCTCGGCGCACCGCACCCCCGACCTGCTGTTCGAGTACGCCAGCTCCGCGCAGGACCGGGGCATCGAAGTGATCATCGCCGGCGCCGGCGGCGCCGCCCATCTACCCGGCATGACCGCATCCAAGACCACGCTGCCGGTGCTGGGCGTCCCGGTGCAGTCGAAGGCGCTCAACGGCATGGACTCGCTGCTGTCCATCGTGCAGATGCCGGCCGGCATCCCCGTGGCGACGTTCGCGATCGGCACGGCCGGCGCCACCAACGCGGGCCTGGCGGCCGCGTCCATCCTGGCCAACAAGCGGCCCGAGCTCGACACCGCGCTCAAGAAATTCCGCAGCGAGCAGACCGCCAAGGTCCTGTCCAAGCCAGACCCTTCCAAATGACCCTCGGCATCGTCGGGGCCGGCCAGCTCGGGCGCATGATGGCCCTCGCCGGCTATCCACTGGGGCTCGATTTCCTGTTCCTCGACCGGGACGCGCGCACGCCGGGCGGCCAGGTGGGACCCATCCTCGAAGGCGCGCTCACCGATCGCAGGTTGTTAGGCCAGCTGTGCGAGCGATGCGACGTGGTCACCTTCGACTGGGAGAACATCCCGGTGGAGGCGCTGGAGGGCCTGCCCGGCAAGGCGCGCTTCGCGCCGCCGCTGCGCGCGCTGGCGGCGGCGCAGGACCGGCTGAGCGAAAAACGCACCTTCGAGCTGCTCGGCATCGGCACGACCCGGTACGCGTCGGTGGACTCGCGCGCGGCACTCGAAGTGGCCGTGAAATCCATCGGACTGCCGGGTGTGCTCAAGACCCGCACGCTGGGTTACGACGGCAAGGGCCAGTTCGTGCTGCGCACCGGCGCCGACATCGACGCGGCCTGGGCGGCCCTCGGCAAGGCGCCGCTGCTGTACGAGAACCTCGTGCCCTTCGAGCGCGAGGTGTCGATCATCGCGGTGCGGGGGTTCGACGGCGCCATCGCCTTCTATCCACTCAATCTCAACGTGCACCGCGAGGGCATCCTGCGCCTGACACGCGCCCCCTTCGTGAACACCGCGCTCACGCGCCAGGCGCAACGCGCCGCGCGCCGCCTGCTCGAGCACTTCAACTACGTGGGCGTGCTCGCCATCGAATTCTTCGTGTCCCGCGGCAGGCTGATCGCGAACGAAATGGCGCCCCGGGTGCACAATTCCGGGCATTGGACCATCGAGGGCGCGGAAACCAGCCAGTTCGAGAACCACGTCCGCGCCATCGCCGGTCTGCCGTTGGGCAGTACGGCGCCGCGCGGCCATTCGGCCATGATCAACCTGGTCGGCGAACTACCCTCCCGGGAGGCCCTGCTGGCCCAGCCGGGCCTGCACTGGCACGACTATGGCAAGAGCGCCCGCCCGGGCCGCAAGCTCGGCCACGTCACCCTGGTCGAAAAGACCGCCCGGCAGCGCGATCTGCGGGCTTTCAAGATCCTGGGACGGATCGATCGCGCGACCTGGCTCGCAATTCGATAAGACCGCTCAGGGTTTCCACGACCGGGGGCCGGTTTTTCCGTAATATCGGCCGCTCCGATGTACACCGAGAGCTTCAAACTCAAGGAACTGCCGTTCCGGCTCAGCCCCGACCCGCAGTTCCTGTACCTGTCGCGCATGCATGCGCGCGCCAAGGCGTACATGGAATCCACCATCTGGTTCACGGATGGTTTCGTGGTGATCACCGGCGAAATCGGCGCCGGCAAGACCACCCTCATCGAGAGTTTCCTGCGCCAGCTCGACTCCGACGTCGTCATCGCGCAGATCAACCAGACGCAGGTGACGGCGGTCGAATTCCTGCAGTCGGTGCTGGTCCAGTTCGGCTTCTCGCCCTTCAAGATGAAGAAGGCCGAGCTCATCGCCACCATCAACGGTTTCCTGGTCGAGCAGTACGCAGCGGGCCGCAAGGTGCTGCTCATCATCGACGAGGCGCAGAACCTCTCGCTCAAGGTGCTCGAGGAGATCCGGCTGCTGTCCGGCATCGAGACCACCAAGGAAAAGGTGATGCGCATCATCCTGGCCGGGCAGCCCGAGCTAAACGAGAAGCTCGATTCGCCCGAGCTGATCCAGCTGATGCAGCGCGTGCGCCTGCGCTTCCACCTCGGCACGCTGTCCAACGATGAGATGCGCGCCTACATCCGCCACCGCCTCGACGTGGCGGGTGCGAACGGACGCGAGATTTTCGCCGAGGACACGTTCCCCGAAATCGCACGTTATTCCGGCGGCGTGCCGCGACTGGTCAACACGCTGTGCGACACGGCCATGATGGCCGCGTTCAACGAAGATCGCGACCACGTCACGCGCAAGGACATCGCCGCCGCGGTTGCCGAACTGCAGTGGGTGGAGTTCTCGGCGCGCGCCGGCAATGCAGGGGCCCGGACACCCTCGGAGGCCTCGGCGCCCGGTGACCGGCCGGCGCGTCCGCTCGCCAAGGTGGTGCTATCGAGCGAGGGCAAGACCGTGGGCGAACTGCACCTGGTGCCTGGCCGCAAGGTCATCGGCCGCACGCCCGACAACGACCTGCAGATCGACAGCAAGTTCATCAGCCGACACCACTGCCAGATCATCACCGGCAGCGACGGCGTGAGCGTGATCGAAGATCTCAACAGCACCAATGGCATGGTGATCCGCGCCAAGCGCGTGCGCCGCCACACGCTGCGTGACGGCGACCTGGTGAGCCTGGGCCAGCACGAATTGCTGTTCGTGGACGAGGCCGCCGCCCAGCACCTGGCCGACACGCACGACGACCTGCCGCGCATCGATGCCGACGCGGCGAACGAGGATGGCGACTCGGACGACGAACCGATGGGCGACGCCGCCCGGGCGCGCTGAAGCGTCGATTCCGCGAAGGCTTACTTGATCGCGCGCAGCGGCGCCGACAACAGGTTCCTGAAGAACGGCTTGCGGCCGAGGCCGCGACGCCAGCTCGCGGGCAAGAGCCCGAACACCGCCTCGAAACCCTTCACCAGCCCCAGCGGCAGGCGCACGTAGCGACCATTGAATCTTGGCCAGGCTTCCACGCGGCGGAAGCCGACCTGGCGGAACAACGCCTCGAGCTCGGCAATGGTGTATTCCTTGAGATGGAAACCCCGCGCCACGGTGTCGAAGAACTTGGAGACGTCGTGCGGGCCGTTGAGCCGGTTCGGCGTCACGCAGACATACGACCCGCCGGGCGCGATTGCGTCGAACAGGTTGTGCAGCTGCTCGAGCGCGTCGTCGGGATGGATGTGTTCCATGACCTGGAAGCTGTAGGCCACGGTGACGCTGCCCGCGGGCACGGGCACCGAGCAGCCATCCGACCACACCGCTTGCACGCGCGGGTGATCGACGCCGCCGAGGATTTCCCGCGACACGTCGAGCGCGTAGCAGAGACGCGCGCGCTGCGCGACCTCGACCGTCAGGCTGCCGTCGCCGGCGCCGATCTCGAGGAACACCGTGTCCGGCTCGATGAAGCGGCGCAGCAGCGCGATGCGGTCCGCGACGCCGGCGCGCCGCTCGGCGTCGGACACCTTGCGGGTGAGTTGCGGATGGGTGGGGACGCGGCGGAACAGCTCGTCGTAGACCGCGCCGTAGAGGCCCAGGCGCTCGGCGCGCGGCGCCGCTCGCAGGCGTCCCGCGAGTTCGACTTCGACCCGGTAGTGAGATTCGATGTCCGCGTCAGTGCGGAGTTTCTGCTTCGCGTCGTCCGAAGTGCGCCCGGGACCGGGCGCGATGCTGCCGACTACATCCATGTCGTATCCCCGAGGCGTCCGGATCGTGGCGTCCGGATCGCCGTTGTTCAACGTGGCCTGATCAGCGGCGGCGGCCAGTCACCAGGTTGATGAGGCGGCCGAAAAGTCCTGGACGGAAACCATCTACCTGCATCGTGGCGCGCGGGGTGGCCGACTGGCGGCGGACTTCTGCCAATACATCCTGCGGGATGTTGATCCGGAATTCGCCGCTGGAAGCTGTGTCGTTGCGCATTTTTGGAAGACTCCGCTCTTGTTGGATTGGCCGTTGCGCTCCGTCGCCCTCGCCGGGCAGGTACGCGTATGCAGTTTGCTTAACCATCGCGGGGCCATGGTGTGCGAGGAATCACACTGTTTCCAATGTCGCAAAACGCGCACTTCATTATGTTCGAGTCTGATAGGGGTGTAGGCGCGGCGCGAATCCCTTCGCTACAAAATTCTGACGCACTTTGCCGACATCCCTGTCGTCCGCGCCCTGTGATAGTGCGCACATTCCGTGACCTGGGACAGCGTGATTCGCGGTGCAATAGCGCAGATTCGCGCGTGCCATGAAGAAAATGCTGTTGCTCGCGGTGCTCGCGCTCGCCGGTGTGTACGTCTACGGTGCGGTGCGTTTCTCCGACATGGGCGTGATCCACTACATCGCCGGGCTCGACGAGCTCGCGATGAACGGCAAGTCCGCCGAGTACTGCGAGCACCTGCACGAGGACATGGAAGTCTCGATCCGCGATTACAGCGCGGAGCCTTCCGCGGCCATCGATGGCGGCAAGGACGAACTCTGCGCGTACGTCACCAGGGCCTCGAAAGGCATGGCGCTGCTGGGTGTCTCGATGGAAACGCACATCGACGACATCGAGGTCACGCGCGGCTGGCTGCACCCCTGGACCGCGGACGTCAGCTACTCCGAGGCACGCACCACGCGTATCCGCGCTGCGAAGGTCAGCCTGAAGACCGAGAGCGAGGACGAATGGACGCTGGTCCAGACGTTCAGCGGCATCAAGGTCAAGCGCCTCGTCAGCGAAGTGCGGCTCGCGGAGTGATGCCGGGGACGACGGCGGCGGGTTAGCCCGTTCCGCCCACCGTCAGCCCGTCGATGCGCAGCGTGGGCTGGCCCACGCCCACCGGCACGCTCTGCCCTTCCTTGCCGCAGGTGCCGACTCCGTCGTCGAGCTTGAGATCGTCGCCCACCATGCTGACGCGCGTGAGCACGTCCGGGCCATTGCCGATCAGCGTCGCGCCCTTGATGGGCGCGCCCAGCTTGCCGTTCTCGATGAGATAGGCCTCGCTGGCCGAGAACACGAACTTCCCCGAGGTGATGTCCACCTGGCCGCCGCCGAAGTTCACGGCGTAGATGCCCTTCTCCACCGAGGCGAGGATCTCTTCCGGCGGCGTCTTGCCGGGCCGCATGTAGGTGTTGGTCATGCGCGGCAGCGTGATGTGCGCGAACGACTCGCGCCGCCCATTGCCGGTCGAAGCGACGCCCATGAGGCGCGCATTCATCTTGTCCTGCAGGTAACCCTTGAGCACCCCGTTCTCGATGAGCGTGGTGCACTGGGTGGGCGTGCCTTCGTCGTCGATGTTGAGTGAACCGCGGCGGCGGCTCAGCGTGCCGTCGTCGACGATGGTGCAATGCTCCGAGGCCACGCGTTCGCCGATGCGGCCGGCAAAAGCCGAGGTGCCCTTGCGGTTGAAGTCGCCCTCGAGACCGTGGCCGATGGCCTCGTGCAGCAGGATGCCCGGCCAGCCGGCGCCCAGCACCACGGTCATCGGGCCCGCTGGTGCGGGAATCGACTCGAGGTTCACCAGCGCCTGGCGCACGGCCTCGCGTGCCAGCGCCAGCGGCTTGTCGCCCGCGACGAGCTCGGGCAGCGTGAACCGCCCGCCAGAACCCGCGTAACCCTGCTCGCGGCGCCCGTTCTGTTCGACGATCACCGACACGTTGAAGCGCACCAGCGGGCGCACGTCGGCCGCCAGGTGGCCTTCGGAATTCGCGACCAGCACGACTTCGTGCACGGCCACCACGCTCGCCATCACCTGCTGCACGCGCGGATCCATCTTGCGGGTCTCGCGGTCGACGCGCTCCAGCCAGGACACTTTCTCGCTGGAGGTGAAGCTGGCCACCGGGTCGATGGGTAGATAGAGCTTGTGGCCGCTGGCCGGCAGCACGCCCTGCACCGAGCGGTCCTGGCCGCGCGCCGCGATGGCGCGCGCGGCGCGCGAGGCCTCTTCGAGCGCCGGCAGCACGATTTCGTCGGAGTACGCGAAGCCGGTCTTTTCGCCGGCCAGCGCGCGTACGCCCACGCCCTGCTCGATGCTGGCGCTGCCTTCCTTGACGATGCCATCCTCGAGCGCCCAGCTCTCCTCGCGCGACACCTGGAAATAGAGATCGGCCGCGTCCACGGAGCTCGACATCACCTGGGACAACGCGACGTCGAGGCGCGACTCGTCGAGCCCGCCCGGCGCCAGGATGAGTTCGCGCGCGATGGCGAGCGGTTCGGTCTCTGTCGATGTATTCAAATGGTCCGTCCTTCTCAGGTGTTGTAGATGACCCGGTGCTCCAGCGCCGGGAATCGCGCACGCGCATCCATGCGCGCCGCGGGATCGATGTCCGCCACCACGCAGCCGGTGCCGCCGGGCATGCGTGCCAGCACCTTGCCCCAGTGATCGATGATCATCGAATCACCGAAAGTCTCGCGCCCGCTCGGGTGCACGCCCCACTGCGCCGGCGCGACCAGGCCGCAGAGGTTCTCGATGGCGCGGGCGCGCAGCAGCGTCTCCCAGTGAGCCCTGCCCGTCGGGACGGTGAAGGCCGAGGGAACCACGAACATCTCGGCCCCCTGCCGCGACATCACGCGGAACAGCTCCGGGAAGCGCATGTCGTAACACACCGCCAGCCCGAGCTTGCCGACGGGCGTGTCGATGACGCGCGCCTCGTGCCCGGCCACCGTGTGCGCCGATTCGCGATGCGACTCGGTGCTGCCCGGCACGTCCACGTCGAACAGGTGCATCTTGTCGTAGCGAGCCACCCGCTGGCCCTGCGCGTCGTATACCAGGCAGGAAGCCGTGACGCGCCCATCTCGATCCTGGCGCAGCGGCACGGTCCCACCGACGATCCAGATCTTGTGGCGGCGGGCCGTGTCTGCAAGGAAGTTCTGGATGCGCCCCGCGCCGTCCGGTTCCGCGACGACGCGCTTGTCGGCGGAATCCTTCCCCATGAAAGCGAAGTTCTCCGGCAGGGCCGCGAGCAACGCGCCCAGGCGGGCGGCTTCCGCCAGGAAACGGCCGGCAGCCTCGAGATTGGCGTCGATCTCGTGCCCGGAAGTCATCTGGATGGCCGCTACGCGCATGGCGCGTATTGTGCCGGAAGACGGGGAAGACGGTGCCGGGCCGGCACCGTCTTCCTAGTCCCAAGTACCGTGCCACTGCACGCGGCGGGTTTCGGGCGCTTCGGTCCAGCCGCGGCGCGCCGCGGAGCCGCGCACGGCGTTCCAGGCGCGCGCCAGCCGCGCGCGGGCCTGTGACGGTACGGCGGCAGCGGCCAGCGAGACGCGCTCGTAATCCACCGTGACGTCGTAATCGCGTGCCAGCAGCCCGACCCGCCCTTGGCCGCGGAATACCTGGTCAGCCTCGGGTCCCACGCCCTGCACATCGGTGAGCAGAATCTCGCCATCGGCGATCGAAGCGCGCGCACTGAGCTGGTGGTCGCTGCCGGCGCCCGACGCTTCGAAGACGAAACTGCCGCCCAGCGAGCGAGCGAAGTCACCCTCGACGTCCACCGGCCAGTCGAGCGACCCGGAGGCCTGCAGCGACTGCGTGGGCCATTCGGCAGGCAATGATTGGTCGCGCAGCAGGGCGGCGAGATGCGAGCTCGCAGCGCTGAAGTCGGCACGGCAACGCTCACCGGCGAGGCACTCGCCGCGCAGGGAAACCCGGTGCTCGGCGTTGCCGGACGAATCCAGCGAGAATTCCACGCCGCGTCCTTCGCGGCTGATCGAGGCTCGCAGCGGGCCGAGGCTGCGCGTGGCGTAACGCGCTTCATCCACGATCACCGTCACCTCGCCCTCGGTCGGCAGCAAGGCCGCCGCCACCGCCAGCACCTGCGGTGAGCGCTCGAATTGCAGCTGGTCGAGACGCAGCTCGGACTCGTTGTGCTTGGAATGCCGCAACTCGCCGGAGACGCCCTGCACGTCGAAACGCGCCGTCGTCACGCCGGCCAGCACCTGGCCGCGGATCTCGACGTCGCGGGCGTCCACCAGGAAATCGCGCACGCCTTCGCGGGAGATGCCGAGCTCGGCCTTGATGGGCATGTTCCGCGCACGAGTCTTCCCGAAGGGCTCGGGCAAGCGGCTTTCCAGCCCGGCGAGATTGCTGCTCAGCGTCAGCTGCCAGCCATCGTGGGCGTCCGGCTGCGCCGTGCCATTCCACGAGAACTGGCCGTTCACGCGCTGTGCGGCGTCACCCTGGCCCAACACGTCGAGCAGCGGCGCGGCATCGGCGATGCCATTCATCGCGAAGCCGAGGCCGCCGCGATTGCCGGAGCGCCGCGACTCGATCTGCACCGGGCCACCGAGCCAGTGGCCTTCGAGCGCGAGGCCGCGCAATTGGCCCGCGGAATAGCGGATCGTGCCGGCAAGTTCTTCCACCCGTGGCAGGCCGCCGCCGAGCGGCATCGTGGCGTCGCTCACGTGCGCCACGACTCGCCAGGCGCGCGGATCGCGCAATTCTTTTTCGCCGCGAGCGTCGGCTTCCAGCATCACGGCGCCCGCAAAGTCTTCGAGACCCTGCGCTTCGAGCACCTCCCGCAGCAGCGCGGATTCGAGCCGGCCGTCGAGTGCGGCCTGCAGGCGCGGGGCACCGCGCCGCGGCCAGTCCATGCGCGCGCTGCGGATGGCCAGGTCCTCGACCTGGCCCGCCTCGAGATGCAGGCGCGTGGTGCCGCGCGCGAAATTCACCGCGCCGCGTCCTTCACTGACCCGTGGCAGATCCTCGCCGGACATCGACAGGTCGGCGAAATGCAGCGCGCCATTCGAGCGGGTCCAGTGCACTGCGCCGGATTCATCGGGCAGCAGTTCGAAGCTCGCATCGACCAACCTGCCCTGCTGCACGCCCGCGAGCAGTTCGGGCTGCTCACGATCGGGCGCCACGAGTGCCCAGGCGTCCTGCAACAGCGCGCGATCCAGTTCCGTGATTTCCAGCTTCAGCGGCGCGGAGCGCGTGGCGGCGCGATTCCATTCGCCGCTGGCCGCCAGCCTGGCCGGGCCGCTCGATGCGCTGAATCCGTCGAAGCGCCAGGCCGGTGCGTCGCCGGGCAGCAATGCAACTTCGCCGACGAGCGTCAGCGGCCGCGCCTCGGTGGCCTGCGGGGCACGCAGGCTCGCGGCCTGCGCGCCATGGAAGCGCAGCGAATACTCGCGCGGCCCGAAACGCAGGTCGGCCGCGAGTTGCGATAGCTTCGCCTGGTCGGCGGCGCGCGTCAGCTCGAGTTCCGAGACACGCGCCGAGAAGGACCAGCTGCGCGTGTTGCGCCGGCCTTCGCCGGAATCGAAATACACGTCGCGCAGCACCGCGGCGGTGGGCATCCAGCCCTCGGGCGCGGGAGGCAGCGCGGCATCGATTCGCTGCTGGAGCGCGCCCGCGATGAGCTGCGCCGCCATGAATGGCACGCGCTCAGCACGCACACGCGTGCGCGCGATGTCCACGGATGCCGGCAGCAGCGACAGCCGCAGGTTCAGCACGGGCGCACGTTCCAGCCGCGCGCCGCGCGTGAGCTGCAGGTCGGTGAGATCGACCAGCAGGTCATTGCCCTTGCGGGCCAGCTTGCCGTCGACGCTCACGTGATCGAAGCGCGTACCGGTGTCGTCGTCGGAGCGGTTCACCGTGAGCTCGCGGGCACTCGCCTGCCAGCTACCTGATTCGATGAGGCCGTCGCGCAGCACCAGCCGTGCGTCGATGGTGCCGCGGCCCGTCATGCCGGCAGCGCGCACCCGGTCGAGGAAGATCTTGCGCGCGATGACGCGCAGGTCACCAGACACCTTCGAGGCCTCACCGAGGCCCTCGAGTTTGGCGGATACGAACAGTGAGTGGCCGACGTCCTGCGACAGCAGCATGGTGCCGTAGGCACTGAACGTGCCGCTGCCACGGCTGACCACCGCCTGGCTGAGCGTGAAACTGTTGCGCGTCTCGCGTTTACCGGTCGATGGCTGGCCCCGGCTGACCAGGTGCACGCGCGCACCTTCCACCTCGACGCGGCCCACGGGCATGAGCTCCACCCAGCGCAGGTACTGGCGCATGAGCGCGGCTTCGCTCGAAGCAGGCTTTGCCGCAACCGCCGTCTTCGACGGCGCGCCATTCGCGGCCGGCGTCGCCTCGTCGTCGCCGATGATCTCTATGTCGGGCGAGGACAGCGTGACGTGCCCCAGCGAGAACTGCTTGTGGCGCAGGAAATCCCAGGTGTCGAATTCCACGCGCAGTTCCGGCGCCACCACGCGCACGCGGCCGGCTTTCGGATCGGTGAGCTCGACGCGCGTGAACACCGCGCTGGTGCCGTCGAGATCCCAGGAGAAATGCACGTTGTCGAACCGGACCGCGAGGCCGGTACGCTCGGTGATGAGTTTCTCGAGCGTGGCGCGTTGCTCGGGAACACGCGCGGCGATCACGCGGGTGAAGACCAGCCCGAGCGCGACCAGCAGCGCCAGGCAGAACATGACCGCGACCGTGCGCTTCACCCAGTGTGAATCGCCCCATTCGTTTTCTTGAATGGCCTCCCCTTCGCCAAGGGTTGGTTCGGTCATCTCACCTCATGTCCCAATCTGTTTCAGGCCAGCACCACGTCGTATTGGTCGAAGCCGTACAGCGCTTCCACCTGCAACCGTATCGGCCGGCCCACCTGGTGCTCGAGTTCCGCGAGCACCGCGGACTCGTCGTCCAGCAGGCGGTCGATCACGTTCTGGTGGGCCAAAATTAGCAGTTCCTTGCTCTGGAACTGCCTGCTTTGGCGCACAATTTCACGGAATATCTCGTGGCACACCGTTTCGGGCGTGCGTACGAAGCCCCGACCTTCACAACTGGGACATGGCGCACACAGCAAATGTTCCAGGCTGTCGCGGGTGCGTTTGCGGGTCATTTCGACCAGGCCGAGAGAAGAAACGCTGGCGATGTGCGTCTGCGCGTGGTCGCCGGCCAGCGCACGCTGCAGCGCTTCCATGACCTGGGTGCGGTGCGCCGCGTCGGTCATGTCGATGAAGTCGATGATGATGATGCCGCCGAGGTTGCGCAGGCGCAGCTGGCGCGCGATGGCCACGGCGGCCTCCAGGTTGGTGCGGAAGATCGTGTCCTCGAGGTTCCGGTGGCCGACGAATCCTCCGGTATTCACGTCGATGGTCGTCATCGACTCGGTCTGGTCGATGACCAGGTGACCCCCGGACTTGAGGCTGACGTTGCGTTCCAGCGCCTTGCCGATTTCCTCCTCGACGCCGTGCAGGTCGAAGATGGGCCGCTGCCCGGTGTAGAGCTCGATGCTGGTGGTGCTGCCGGGCATGAAACTCGCGGCGAATTCCAGCATGGCGGTGTGCGCGGCGACGTTGTCGACCAGCACGCGGTCGACGCCGCGTGCCAGTTCGTCGCGCAGGATGCGCGTGGGCAGTGGCAGGTCTTCGTAGACCAGCTGCCCGGCCGAGGCGCGCAATCCCTTTTCCTTGACGTGTTGCCACAGGCGGCACAGGTACTGGATGTCTTCGCGGATGCCTTCCGCGGTGGCGCCCTGAGCCGCGGTACGCACGATGTAACCGCCGGCGGTGGGCTGCGGCATGGCCTCGGACACGAGTTGCTTGAGGCGCGCGCGTTCGGCCTCGTCCTCGATGCGAGCCGACACGCCGATGCCATCGCCACGTGGCATGTACACCATGAGCCGCGAGGGCAGCGCCACGAAAGTGGTGAGCCGCGCGCCCTTGGTGCCCATGGGATCCTTCACCACCTGCACCAGGATGTCGTCGCCCTCGTTGACCAGTCGGCGGATGTCCTCGACATTCTGCTCTCCGACCAGCGTGCTCTCCGGGACCGGTGCGGCGATGTCGGCGGCGTGCAGGAACGCGGTGCGTTCGAGGCCGATGTCGATGAACGCCGCCTGCATGCCCGGCAACACGCGCTGCACGCGGCCCTTGTAGAGATTGCTCACGATGCCGCGCCGGCTCTGCCGTTCGATGAACAGCTCCGTCAACACGCCGTTCTCGATGAGTGCGGCACGGTTCTCGCGTGGCGCCACGTTGATGAGGATTTCCGTCGTCACTGAGCGCCCTCACTCCCCAACAGGCCGTTCCAGATCGCGATGCCGTGACTTCGCAGGGTTTGCGCGGTTTCGAACAACGGCAGCCCCATCACATTGGTATAGCTGCCGGTGATTGTCTCGACGAATACCGCACCCAGGCCCTGGATGGCGTATGCGCCGGCCTTGCCGCGGGGCTCGCCGCTCGCCCAGTAGGCGCGCATGTCCTGTTGGCTGAGCTTGCGGAACACGACCGCCGTGTGCACGCAGCTCACGGCGGGTGTTTCACCGCCGATCAGGCACAGGCCCGTGAACACATCGTGGGCCCGTCCGGACAGCAGGCCCAGCATGCGGACGCAGTCGGCTTCGTCGCGCGGCTTCTCGAGGATGTGCCCGTCGACATGCACCGTCGTATCGGCCGCCAGCACCGGCAGGTCCGGGTGCTGCCTGCGCACGGCCACGGCCTTGTCGCGCGCCAGGCGGCGCACGTAGTCAGTCGGGGATTCTCCGGTGGCGGGGGTCTCGTCGATTTCCGCCGGCGTCACCACGTGCGGCACGCCGATGAGCTCCAGCAGCTGCCGGCGGCGCGGCGACGCGGATGCCAGTCGCAGCACCGGCTTTTGTTCTTGTGTCGTCCCCATCGGCCCCCCGGCCGTCTCATTCGCGATGGTAGGGGTGATTCTGCAACACCGAGTGCGCGCGATACAGTTGTTCGGCGAGGATCACGCGCACCATGGCATGGGGAAAGGTCAGGGCCGACAGCGACCAGCGCAGCGCCGCCTTGAGCAGGACGTTGGGGCCGAGGCCGTCGGGCCCGCCGATCACGAAGGTGAGGTTGCGGCCGTCCTGCTGGCGTTCGCCCAGCCACTTGGCCAGCTGCAGGGTGGTTAGGGATTTGCCGCGCTCGTCGAGCGCGACCAGGTAATCGTCGCCGATGCGTTCCAGCAGGCGCTTTTCCTCGTCCGCCTTGACGCGGCCGACCGGGATTTCCTCGAGGTCGACACGCATGTCTTTACGCATGCGGCGCGTGTAGTCCTCGTAGGCCGTCGTGACCCACCCGGGCATGCGCGTACCCACCGCGAGGATGCGAACGCGCATGGGGAACGACTTACGTCAGCGCGCGGCGCGCGCCCGGCCCGCCACCTTGCGGCGCGGCTCGGCGGACGCGACTTCTGCGTGGGCAGTGTCTTCCCAGAGTTTCTCGAGCCCGTAGAACTCGCGCACCCGCGGCAACATCACGTGCACGACGACGTCGGTGAGGTCGACGAGCACCCATTCGCCTTCGCGCGCACCTTCCACGCCCATGGGACGGAAATCGTTCTGCTTCGCGAGCTGAACGACGCGGTCGGCGATGGACTTGACGTGGCGGTCGGAATTGCCCGAGGCGATGACGACGATGTCGGTGATGTCGGTGAGGTGCCGCACGTCCATGACTTTGACGTTGACGGCTTTCATGTCGTCGAGTGCGGTGTTGACGATGCGCAGGACAGTCTGCGGTATCGAGGTCTTGGGCGCCGCCCTTTCGGTCTTAGGGGCGCGGCGCGAACTGGCTTTTCTGGTCATTTCTCTCCGGCTGTGGTTTCAACGGTTCCGAGCATAACACCCCGATTCGCGGATGATGTCGCGAACTGGGTCGGGAACGAGGAATCGCGGATCGCGTCCCGCATCGATGATCTGTCGCAACTCGGTGGAGGATATTTCGAGCTGCGTCACGGCATGTACGTAGATGCGGCCGGCCTTCGACTTGTGCAACTCGTTCACCGAGCCCGTGCCGCGGTCCACCATGAGCTCGCCCAGCGGCCCGTGCACCGGCGCTTTCCAGCCCGGCCGATGCGCCACCACCACATGCGCCAGGTCGAAAAGATCGCGCCAGCGGTGCCAGCCCGGCAATCCGAGGAAGGCGTCCATTCCGAGCAACAGGCACAGGGAACGCTGCGGGAATTCCTGGCGCAGCTCGGTCAGCGTATCCACCGTGTAGGACGCACCCGCGCGGCGGACTTCACGATCGTCGACGACGAACGAGGGCTGGTCGGCCACCGCGGCGCGCACCATCGCCACGCGCAATGCAGCATCCGCCAGCGTGCGTTCGCGGTGCGGCGGATTTCCCGTAGGCAGGAATCGCACCTCGGCAAGCTTCAGCGACTGCCACAACTCGAAGGCGGTGCGCAGGTGCCCGTAGTGGATCGGATCGAACGTTCCGCCGAACAGGCCGATGGGGCCTTCAGGAGTGTTCAAGCGGCGCGGTTCCCGGTGAGTGGCAGCGTGCGGCGGCCGGCGAACTCGACGATGAGCAGCGCCATTTCGTCCCAGGCATCGCCGGGCCTGAGCTGGCCCTTGATCATGCGATCGGCGCGCGACAGGCGCGCGGCCAGGCGCGCGTAGGGCAACCTGCCGGCGCGGCGCTTCGCCGTTTCCAGCATCGGCGACGGGCGCTGCCAGCTGCGCGCGTTGTAGCCGTCGTTCTGCGTGGTGCCCCAGGTGTTGTGGATCTCGCGCGCCAGCGACCACAACGCCAGCGTCGGCTCGACGCCTTCGCTGCGCAGTCCCGCGAGAATGCGCAGCGCCCGCGTGACGTCTCCCGCCAGCGCGGCCTCGCCGAGCTGGAACACGTCGAAGCGCGCGCTGTCGCCGAGTGATGCCTGCACGGTCTCGACGCCGACCTTGCCATCCGGGATGGTGAGCTTGAGCTTCTGCAGCTCCTGGTGCGCAGCCAGCAGGTTTCCCTCGGTGCGCTCGACGATCAATTGCACGGCCTTGTCGTCGAGCTGCACGCCCATCGCCGCGGCGCGGGTGCGCAGCCATTGCGGCAGCGCTGCCACGTCGACCGGCCAGATGGGCAGCCAGGCGCCCGCGGTCTCGAAAGCCTTCACCCACGCGGCGCCGGCCTGTTCGCGTTCCAGCTTGCCGGTGAGCATCAGGTAGATGTTGTCCGGGTTGGGCGAGCCGAGCAGCTCGCCGATGGCGTTGGAGCCGCCGGTGCCGGGCTTGCCGGAAGGCAGCCGGATCTCGATGAGCTTGCGCGAGCCGAACAGCGACAGGTTGTTAGTCGCGCCGCGCACCGCCTCCCAGTCGGCGACCCGCTCGATGAAGAACACTTCGCGTTCCTCGAAGCCGGCGCGCTTCGCGGCGGCGCGTATGGCGTCCGCAGCCTCGCCGACCAGCAGGGCCTCGTCGCCGGATACCAGGTACGCGCGGGCGGGCTCACCCGAAAGGTGCTTGCGGAGCGTGTCGAAGGTGAGCTTCAAGGCCCGGATTATGAGCGAGATGGCGGGCCGGAAGCCATAAGAAATCGGCCCCGGTCGACGGCCCGGCGGCCGCCCGCGTATTCTTCGCTGCTCCTGCCACGCCCGCCGGGGACACATGGCCACGATTTTCGAGAAGATCATCGCCGGGGAAATTCCCGCCACCATCGTCCACAAGGACGACCGCGTGACCGCGTTCCGCGACATCAGCCCGCAGGCGCCGGTGCACGTGCTCATCGTTCCTAACAAGCCGATCCCGACGGTCAACGACGTCGCCGACGACGACGAACGCATGCTCGGCCACATGTTCGTGGTGGCGCGCGACATCGCGCAGCGGGAAGGCATCGCCGGGAACGGCTTCAGGCTCATCGTGAACTGCAACAAACACGGCGGCCAGGTGGTGTACCACCTGCACATGCACCTGCTCGGAGGTGCGCCGCTCGGACCGATGCTCGCGGGAGGCAAACATGGCTAGGGCCAGGAAGAAATCGCAGAAGTCAGCTACACGCAAAGCGCCTTCGCGAAAGTCGGCCGCGCGCAAGCCGGCGGCCGTCAAGCGCGCCGCGGGGGATTTCTACCCGGCGCTCAAGCCGTTCAACAGCGGCTTCCTGCGCGTATCACCGCTGCACGAGATCTACTACGAGGAGAGCGGCAACCCGAAGGGCAAGCCGGTGGTGTTCCTGCACGGCGGGCCCGGCGGCGGCACCGACCCGAAGATGCGCCGCTTCTTCAATCCGAAGCGCTACCGGATCGTGCTGTTCGACCAGCGCGGCTGCGGCCGCAGCCGTCCCTCGGCCAGCCTGGTCGACAACACCACCTGGCACCTGGTGTCCGACATCGAAGCCATTCGCGAGCACCTGAAGATCGATCGCTGGCAGGTGTTCGGCGGCTCCTGGGGCTCGACGCTGGCGCTGGCGTATTCGCAGAAGCATCCCGAGCGCGTCACCGAACTCGTGCTGCGCGGCATTTTCCTGGTGCGACGCTGGGAGCTCGAGTGGTTCTACCAGGACCCGGGTGGCGCCGCCGCGCTGTTCCCCGATCTCTGGGAGCATTACCTCGCGCCGCTGTCGGCCGAGGAACAGAAGGACTGCATCAGGTCGTATTACAAGCGGCTCACCAGCGAAAACCCGGACACGCTGCTCGAGGCCGCGCGCGCCTGGTCGATCTGGGAAAGCGCGCTGTCGTACATGCAGCTCAACAAGGACTACGTGAAACGCGCCGGTGATGCGGATTTCGCCGCCGCCTTCGCGCGCATCGAGTGCCATTACTTCATCAACGGCGCCTTCCTCGAGCGCGAGTCGCAGTTGCTCGATGACGTCCACAAGATCCGGAACATCCCCGCGACCATCGTGCAGGGCCGCTTCGACGTGGTCTGCCCGATGCGCAGCTGCTGGGACCTGCACAAGGCCTGGCCGGAGGCCGACCTGCGCATCGTCCCCGACGCCGGGCACTCCGCATTCGAAGCCGGGATCTCGCGCGAGCTGGTGATGGCGACCGACCGGTATTCGCGCCGCTGACGTTGGTGCCGGGCCGGCACTTCGGCATTGGTGCCGGGTCGGCCGTTCGGCATTCCAGATTCTGGTAAGTCGAAGTCTCGGACGAATGCCGAAATGCCGGCCCGGCACCAATGCCGACCTAAAGTTCGACAGTCCCCGGCCGTTACAGCTGCTGCCGAGGCTTGCGCCCGCTCTACGCAGGGCCGTCGGTCGAAAGTCGGGATGGTGGAGGCGGGGCTGCTCTGAAAGCTACTCCTGCCAGGCTGGCGCCGCTTCCATCCCCGACTGGGGTCTAGGGCCGCAGCTGCCCCGTGATGCGGTCCTGGGCATCGATGATGCCGCGCTCCTGAAGCCAGCGGCGCGCATCGGCGGCGTCTCCCGCGAACCACTCCCCCGCCGAACCCAGCCGGAAGGTGTAGCCCCAGCGATCCATGTCGCCGAGCATGCGTTCGCGGCCCAGCATCGGCAGTTCGTCGGCCAGAAGAATTTGCAGGTAGCAGACTCCGCACTCTTCCTCGTCGTCGCCGCCGGCATCGCGATCCAGGCTGGCTCGGCGCTCGGCGGACATGCAGATGAAGTGGCTGAGCTCGTGCAGAAGCGAATGCAATGGTGTGTCGGGACGCACGTAGAGACGGTTCGCCTGCAGCCCCGCCTCGCTGTCTCCCCAGTAGGAACCGGGCAGCGCTTCGCCCGCCGCGCACACCACGAACTCGGCGCCGTAACGACGCGCCAATTCCGCCAGCGAGGAATGCGGCTCGTGACCGACGCGCAATACGTCGGTGGTATCGGCCGCGGCATTCATGAACATCAGAGCGCCGCGAGGCGGCGCATCACCAGCGCCACCAGGTCGCTCGCCAGTCCTTCGCGCAGGATTTCCTGTTCGCGTTCCTTGGCGAGCAGCTGGGTCTCGTCGAAGCTGACGTCGCGGGTCGCGGAGACTTCTTCGTGATCGATGAGTTTCTTTTCGCCCGAGGTCACCGAGAACTTCACCCTGTAGGTGAGCTCGATCTCGGTGGGAATGTTGCGCGCCGACACGGAGAGGATTTTCTCGGTGAGCTCGTCCTCGTGCACGCTGATGGTGGCGCCCGAAGACCCCTGCGTGCGGATCACCTTGCTGCCCGTGGCCAGCAGCGCCTTGCGCAAGTCCTGCACGAAGTCGGTCTGCTCATCCTTCGTGTCGATGTAGGTGTACGCGAATTCCTGCGGCAGCGGCTGGCGGCCTTGCAGGTGAAAACCGCACGACGCGAGCAGCACGAGAAATGGGGTCAGACCCCATTTCCTGGCAATTGGGGCCTGACCCCATTTCCGTTTCATACGACGATGTTCACGAGTTTGCCGGGGACGTAGATCGCCTTCTTCACGGGCTTGCCTTCCATGAACTTTTGCACGTTGGCGTCGGCCTTGGCGGCTGTGATGGCGACTTCCTGCGTCGCGTCGGCCGGGACGCCGACGCGCGCACGCATCTTGCCGTTCACCTGCACCGAGATCTCGATGTGGTCCTGCACCAGCGCCTCGGGATCCGGCTTCCACCACTGCTCGTGGATCAACGCCGTCTCGTGGCCCAGCTGGTGCCACAACTCGTGCGTGACGTGCGGGATCACCGGCGACAGGCACATCACCGCGATCTCCAGCGCCTCGTGCGCCACCACTCGTCCGTAGAGCGGCTTGCTGTCGAACTTGCCGACGGCATTGAGCAATTCCATCACCGCGGCCACGGCGGTGTTGAAGCTGCGGCGGCGGCCTATGTCGTCGGTCACCTTTTCGAGCGTGTGGTGCGCGATGCGGCGCAGCGCTTTCTGCTCCGCGTTGAGCTGCCTCTTGTCGAACTCATTGATCGTGAGCGAATCCGCCGGCGGCGGCGCATTCACCTGGTCATAAACCGCCTTCCACAGTCGGCGGATGAAACGGAACGAACCCTGCACGCCCTCTTCCGACCATTCCAGTGTCTGCTCGGGCGGCGCGGTGAACATCATGAACATGCGCGCGGTGTCGGCGCCGAACGTGCCGATGAGATCGGTCGGGTCCACGCCGTTGTTCTTGGACTTCGACATCGTGCCGAGTCCATCCCACGTCACGGGCTGGTTGTCCTTGAGCAGGATGGCGCCCGTGCGCTGCCCCTTCTCGTCCCGCAGAACTTCGACGTCGGCGGGATTGTAGAAGTCGCGGCGGCCCGGCGCGGGCTCGCGGTAGTAGATATCGTGCAGCACCATGCCCTGCGTCAGCAGGTTCTTGAACGGCTCGTCGTTCTTCACGAGTCCCAGATCGCGCATCACCTTGGTCCAGAAGCGCGAGTACAGCAGGTGCAAAATGGCGTGTTCGATGCCGCCGATGTACTGGTCCACCGGCATCCAGTAGTTGGCGCGCTCGTCCACCATGGTGTCGGCATCCGGACAGGCGAAGCGCAGGAAGTACCAGGACGAGTCCACGAAGGTGTCCATCGTGTCCGTCTCGCGGCGCGCGTCGGCACCGCACTTCGGGCACTTGCACTCGTAGAACGACGGCGTCTTGTTGAGCGGATTGCCCGAGCCGTCCGGCACCAGTCCTTCGGGCAGCACCACCGGCAGGTCCTTGTCCGGCACCGGCACTTCGCCGCACTTGCCGCAGTGGATCATGGGCACCGGGCAGCCCCAGTAACGCTGGCGCGAAATGCCCCAGTCGCGCAATCGCCATTGCGTGCGTTTCCTGCCCAGGCCCTTCTTCTCCAGCGCGCGCGCGATGGCGTCCACGGCGGCCCGGTACTCGAGCCCGTCGAACTCGCCCGAGTTCATGGTGAGGCCGTACTCGCTGAACGCGTCGCGCCACGGAGGATCCAGGTTCTCGTACGCGCCGGTCTTCGACTTCACCACCTGCACGATGGACAGTTTGTTCTTCAGCGCGAATTCGTAGTCGCGCTCGTCGTGGCCGGGCACACCCATGACGGCGCCCTCGCCGTAGGCCATGAGCACGTAGTTGGCCACCCAGACTTCGACCGACTGGCCGGTGAACGGATGCAGCACGGACAGTCCCGTGCGCATGCCCTTCTTTTCCTGCGTGGCGATGTCGGCTTCCATGGTGGAGCCGCGCCGGCATTCGTCGATGAATGCCTGCAGCGCCGGGTTCTTCGCGCCGGCCGCCACCGCGATGGGATGTTCTGCCGCGATTGCCATGAAGGTCACGCCGAACAAGGTGTCCGCGCGCGTGGTGAACACCTTGAGCGCGCCGTCCGCTCCCATCAGCGCCCTGGTATCGGGTGCGTACGGGAACGAGATCTCGCAGCCCTCGGACTTGCCGATCCAGTTGGCCTGCATGGTCTTCACGCGCTCGGGCCATTCGGGCAGCTTGTCGAGATCGGCAAGCAGCTCCTCGGCGTACTTCGTGATGGCGAGGTAGTACATCGGGATCTCGCGCTTCTCGATCAGCGCGCCCGTGCGCCAGCCGCGTCCA
The DNA here is from genome assembly GCA_036274075.1 of Steroidobacteraceae bacterium. GTDB lineage: Bacteria > Pseudomonadota > Gammaproteobacteria > Steroidobacterales > Steroidobacteraceae > CADEED01. The sequence goes on from DASUGK010000056.1 coordinate 34,898, forward strand.
TCGATGACCTGCTCGTTGGCCAGCACGGTCTGGTCGACCGGATCCCAGTTGACCACGCCGGTCCTGCGATACGCGATGCCCTTCTCGAGCATGCGCAGGAACATCCACTGGTTCCACCTGTAGTAGCTCGGGTCGCAGGTGGCGATCTCGCGCGACCAGTCGAAGGCCAGGCCCAGCGACTTCATCTGGCCTTTCATGTAGGCGATGTTCTCGCGCGTCCATTTGGCCGGCGGCACGCCGTTTTTCATCGCGGCGTTTTCGGCCGGCAGTCCGAATGCATCCCAGCCCATGGGCTGCAGCACCGCCTTGCCCTGCATCTTGTGGAAACGCGTGAGCACGTCGCCGATGGTGTAGTTGCGCACGTGACCCATGTGCAGTCGCCCCGAGGGATACGGGAACATCGACAGGCAGTAGAACTTGTTGCCTTCTGACGCGTCTTCACGCGCTTCGAATACACGGTTCTGGTCCCAGAAGGCTTGTGCGGCCCGCTCGACGGCGGCCGGCTCGTATCGTTCTTGCATCTGCGGAAAGGCTTGTTTTTCAGTCGTTTAAAGAGCGCGCAGAATACACGAGGCTGCCGCGCCACGCGAAAAGCTTTCGCGATCCTGCCGGTGGCTGGCAGGCAGGCCACCGGCAGCGCATTCGGCCAGCCGGATGCGCGCCCGTCCGACGGCCGACCGCGCGAATCCCCGCGAACTCCGCCATCCCGCTGCATTCCAACGTAGCTCGCTTTCGCTGCGCGATTTCCAGGGAGGAGCTGTACATGCATTCGGATGAAGGAAACGCGACGCGACTGTTGTGGACGGGTGGCTGGGATTCGACCTTCCGCCTGCTGCAACTGTTGTTTCACGAGCGCCGCGTGGTGCAGCCGTACTACGTCGTCGACCGGCTCAAGCGCCGGCCGGGCGTACCGGCGGAACAACAGGCGATGCGCAACGTGCGCGCGCTGCTGGAAAAGCAACACCCGGAAGCCGCTGCCAGACTGCGGCGGACGATCGAGTGTCCGCTCGCCGACATCGCGGCCGACGCCACCATCACCGGCCGGTTCGAGGAAAGCCTGCGCTTCGGTTTCATCGGCGGCCAGTACGAATGGCTGTCGAGGTTCTGCGTGCAACACGGCATCGACGACATGGAGCTGGCGGTACATCGCCACGACAAGGCGCGCGAGCTGATCGCCGGACTCGTCGACGTATCGCGCCGGCGCCTCGACCCGCGTTTCGCCGGCGACAGCCGCTATGCGTTGTTCCGGCCCTTCAGGTTCCCGCTGTTCGACACCAGCAAGGAACAGATGCGCGCCGAAGCGCAACGCGCCGGCCTCGAGCCGTACATGGAACTCACCTGGTTCTGCCATCGCCCCATCGACGACGAGCCATGCGGCGTCTGCAATCCCTGCATCTACACCATCGAGGAAGGCCTCGCCGATCGCGTCCCGGAACGCGGCCGCCGCCGCTACCGCATGCGCGTCGTGCCGCGGCTGCGCAGCGCGCTGACCCGCAACCCGCGCCTCTACCTGGCCGTGCGTTCGCTGTACCGTGGCCTGCGTGGTTAGCCGGTGCGCGCTATTCCACCGCGATCGTGAGCGGCTGCGGCGCGTTCGTGCAGTTGGTGCGGAACGTGGTCGCACTGGCGAACTTGATCGCCACCTCGTCGAGTTCGGCGAAGCCGCTGCTCTGCTTGACCGCGACCCTGGAAGGCTTGCCCTTCAGGTCCGAGAAAACCAGGTCCAGCGTGATCTTGCCGCCCTGCTTCTTGCGCCTGGCGGCGCTGCCCTGCAGGAAGTCCTCGATGTTGGTGCCGGGCAGGATGCGGAACGCGCAGGTCTGGTCGGCGACGCTGGGGGTGGCCACCGGCGTGCAGGACAGCCCGCTCGCGGGCACGTCGACCTTGCCAGCGACGGTGCCGATGCGCGGCTCGAGCTCGTCCTGCGGGAACATCACGTAGCGCCGCTGGTAAGTCACCGGCTCGGGTTCGCCGGGGCGCTTCATCACCAGCGCCAGCTTGCAGTCGAGCGAGGTGGACGTGGGGTTGCGGATCGCCAGCCGGATGTCGAACGGCACGTAGTCGCAGGCGCCGCGCACGTTTGCGGCACACATTCCGCGATCTTCGTACAGCGCCAGGTCGTATGACCACTCGGTGGTGCTGGCGGGATCGCCGGCCGACTTGATGGGCAGGCGCGTGACCTTCTCGAGCGTGCGCTTCTGCAGCGCCACCAGCGGCGGCGCATCCACCGCCAACTTGGCGTCCTCGGCAGCGAGGGCGCCCGGGTCGGACTTGCGCTTCGCGACGAGCAGCATCGCCGGTTCGTGTTGCAGCCAGGCAGGGTCCAGGGCCTCGAGCATCTTCAGCCAGTAGTAAGCCTTCGGGTAGTCAGGCGGCTGGCCGTGCCCGAACAGGTTCATCTTGGCCAGGTCGTAGATGGCGAGCTTGTCGGCGCCGGCCGCGGCCTTCATGTACAGCTCGCGCGCGCGCACGAAGTCCTGTTGCCGGCAGTGGCCGCGGTAGTACTGCACGCCGAGGTCACGATAGCCATGCGGATCGCCGGCGTCGCCGGCGAGCAGGTAGTAGCGTTCGGCCGCGGCGCAATCCTGCTTCGACTTGTCGTCGGTGTAGGTCGCGGCCTCGGCGAGACGGCGCGCCGCGCGCGGATCGCCATCCGCGGCCGCGGCAGGGTCGTTCGCGTAGTTAATCTTGTCGGAGGACTGCACGTACTTTTGCGCGGCATCGAACAGCTGCCTGTACTGCTGCAGCTCCGCGCGCATGGCCGCGTTGGCCTCGGCATTGGCGGCGTCGAGTTCCTTGAATTTCTGGTAGCTGGGCGTGACGATGTGTCCACTGTCGTACCAGTAGATCAGCTTGTTGCGGGCACCCTTGTCTCCCAGGTCGAAAGCCTTCTGCATCCACTGCAATGCCTGGTCGAAGTCCACGGTGACACCCGCGCCGGCGTCGAAATCCAGCGCGTATTCGCGCATCGACTCGGCGTGGCCGGCCAGCGCCGCCTTTTCGAACCAGCGGTGGATCTCCTGCTGCTTCGGATCGGTCTCGCTCGGATTCGCGCGCACCTCGCCCTTCGGACGCGGCAGCATGAAGCGCAACGTGGTCGCGAGGTAGAACTGCGCCTCGGAGTCACCCGCCTCGGCCTCGGGCGTGAGCAGCTTCACGGCCTGTTCGTAGCGGCCGGCGTTGAAGGCGGCCATGGCCTTGCCGCTGGCGGCGATGGAGGAGACGGGAAGGGATGCCGCGAGCAATGCGGCGAGCAGGATGTTCTTGTTCACGGGCCAAAGAATGCCCGGCGGCGCAGACTCACTCAAGCGGGACGGCCCGGATGCCTCCGGGCGCCCCATTCGGTATCACTTTTCGAGTCGGGTAGTCAGCTCACGCGGATCGGCACGAAGATCTGCGTGCCGCGGCGCTCCAGCAGGATGGCCACGGTCTTCGCGCCGCTGTCGGTGGCACTGCGCAGGTCGGCGACGGACTTCACCGACTTGCCGTTGACGCCGAGGATCACGTCGCCCGGCTGCACGCCGGCGCGCGCCGCGGGACCGTCCACGTCCTCGACCAGTAGATAGCCCTCGGTCTCGGCGTTCTTGCGCTCGTCGGCGCCGAGCGGGCGCACCGACAGGCCGAGTTTGTCAGCCTTGGCGGCCGCCTCCGGCTTCTCGGTGTTGCGGTTGGAAACCTTGCGGACGGATTCCTCGGGGAATTCGTCGACCTTCACATTGATGCTCTTGCTCTCGCCGGCGCGCCACACGTCCAGCCTGGCGGCACTTCCCGGCTTGATCGCCGACACCATCGACGGCAACTGGGTGGAACGCTCCACCGGCTTGCCATTGACGCCGAGGATCACGTCGCCGTTCTTGATGCCCGCCTTGGCCGCCGGGCCGTCGTCGAGCACTTCGCTGACCAGCGCACCGCGCGGACGATCGAGGCCGAAGGCGTCGGCCATCTTGGCGTCCACTTCCTGGATCTGCACGCCGATGCGGCCACGCGAGACCTTGCCGGTGGCGATCAGCTGGGTCTGCACGTTGGTGGCCACGTCGATCGGGATGGCGAACGAGATGCCCATGTAGCCGCCGCTGCGGCTGTAGATCTGCGAGTTGATGCCGACCACTTCGCCGTTCAGGTTGAACAGCGGGCCGCCGGAGTTGCCGGGATTCACCGCGACGTCGGTCTGGATGAAGGGCACGAGTCCGCTCTCGCCCGGCATGGAACGGCCGGTGGCGCTGACGATGCCCGCGGTCACGCTGTTCTCGAACGTGAACGGCGAACCGATGGCGAGCACCCACTCACCCGGCCGCAGTTTGGCCGGATCGCCGATGCGCACCACGGGAAGATTCTTGCCCTCGATCTTGATCACCGCGACGTCGGTGCGCGGATCGATGCCGATGACCTTGGCCGGGTATTCGCGGCGATCGGTCATGCGCACCGTGACTTCGTCCGCGTCGGCGACCACGTGCGCATTGGTGAGGATGTAGCCGTCGGCGCTGACGATGAAGCCGGAGCCTTCACCCTGGCGCTGCGGGATTTCATAGTTGCGGCGGCCGGGCTGGCCGGGCGCCGGGATGCCGAAGCGGCGGAAGAATTCCTGGAAAGGATCTTCGGAATCCTCGTCCGCTGAATCGTTGCTGATGCGATGGGCCTTCTCGACCACCGACACGTTCACGACCGCAGGTCCTACCTGCTCGACCAATGTCGCAAAATCCGGGAGCACCCGCCCGTTCAACGTGCCGACGGGCTGTGGCGATGAAGACGAATGAGTTTCGACCTGCGCGGTCACTGCCGCGGGAGCCGCGGCGGCCTGCGACTGTGGCGCGGCCGAGGATTGCCGGGAGCAGGCCCCGACTGCGACCGCCACCATGGCGATCAGCGCAACGCGTTTCGCAACGAAAAGCGACATATGAACGAACCCTCGTGGGTGACAAGACGACGATGCGGCAATAGACCGGCGGTCCTCGGCGAAGTTCAGCAGTGTTGCGTTCATGGCAAGTTCCCTCGGGCGGATCTGCCGCGGCGGCCCAACCAGGCCGCCGCGAGGCCGAAAACCAGCACCAGGCACACGACCGGCCAGTTCCCGGAGCGTGCATAAGGTGTGAGCCCCGTGCGCGGTTGCAAGGTCCCGCGCATCACGGTGGGCTCGTATTCGGGCGCGGACACCAGGATCTCGCCGCGGTGGGAGATCACCGCGGACACGCCGTCGTTGGCCGCGCGCACCATCGGGCGCCCGGTTTCCATCGTGCGCAGCCGGCTGATCTGCAGGTGCTGGTAACGCGCGGGCGAACGCCCGAACCACGAATCGTTGGTGACGTTGAGCAGCATCGTGGCGGTCCGCATCGGCGGCAGCAGCGTGCTGCCGTAGGCGTCCTCGTAGCAGATGCCCGCGGCGATGAACTGTCCGGCCGCCTTGAGCGGCGCCTGCTGCGCTGCGCCGCGATCGAAGTTCGCGTAGGGCAGGCCCTTGAGCCTGAGCCAGTCGCGGATGAAACCCGGCACCGGGAAAAACTCCGAGAACGGCACCAGGTGATGCTTGTTGTGCCAGCCCACGCCTGGCGTCGCCGGATCCATGGCCAGCACCGAGTTGTAGACCCGTTCCTCGCCGGGAGTGTCGTCTTCTTCCGCGTGCATCGCGCCCATGACCAGGGACGATCCCGTGGCGCTGGCCGCGGCGTACACGTCGGTCACGTAGTCGACGTGGTAGTTGATCAGATCCGGGATGGCGGACTCCGGCCAGACGATGAGGTCCGCGCCGTGTGCTTCGCGCGTGCGCGTGCGGTAGAGCTCGAGGATCGAATCGAGATTGCCCGCGATCCACTTCTCGTCCTGCGGCACCGCGCCCTGCACCACCGCCACCGTGATGGGCCGCCCGCTGGCCTGCGTCCATTCGGCGCCGCGCAGCAGGAAGGCCACGGCCCAGATTCCCGCGATGAGCGCCACGGCGGCGACGCGCTCGCGCGCCTGGCCGAGCAGCAGGGCCACGAGGCCTCCGGCCATGAGCAGCGAGAGGTAGCCGAGCCCGTATTGACCGATCACCGGCGCCAGGCTGGCTAACCAGTTGTCGGTGTGTGCGTATCCCAGCGCCAGCCAGCCGAAGCCCGTGAGGAACCAGCTGCGCCACCACTCGATGAACAGCCACGCCGCCGGAATTCCCAACAGCCAGCGCAACATGCCCCGCTCCGGAAAATATTTCGCCGAGGCCCAGCCGAGCAGTGCGTGGTACGCACCCATGATGGCCGCCAGGCCCAGCATCAGCAGCAGCGCCAGCGGGATGGGCGCGTGGCCGATCAGCCGCAGGCTGATGTACAGCCAGTAGGTGCCCACCGAGAACGTGCCGAAGTTGAACCAGAACCCCAGCACCGCCGCGCGCCGCGGCGTCGCGCCGTGCCACATCCACATGAGAGCGGCCGGCGTGAGCACCGCGAACGGCCACCAGCCGAAGGGCTCGAAAGACAGCGACAGCAACGCGCCCGCGGCGAGTGCGGCGCAGCTGCCGACATAGCGCCGGTTCAGGAATTCGTGGAGATTCACTCGGCCTGCAGGGGACGGTCTTCGGGAGGAATGATGTCGCGCGGCGAGGTGAGCCGCAGCGTGTCGATGCGCCGGCGGTCGAAGCGCAGCACCTTGACCTCGAAGTCGGCGATCTGCAGCGTCTCTCCGCGCCGCGGCAGGCGGCCGAGCTGCTTCATGACCAGGCCCGCCACGGTGTCGAACTCGTCGTCCGACAGGTCGGTCTGGAAATACTCGTTGAATTCCTCGATGGGCGTCTGGCCGCGCACGATGTACTGCCGGTCGCCGTCCTTGCGCACGTTCTGCTCCTCGTCGATGTCGTGTTCGTCGTCGATGTCGCCGACGATCTGCTCGATCACGTCCTCGATGGTCACCAGCCCGGCGATGCCGCCGTATTCGTCGGCGACGATGGCCATGTGCACGCGCGAGCGGCGCATCTCGCGCAACAGCACGTTGAGGCGCTTGGACTCCGGCACGAACACCGGCGGGCGCATGAACTCCTTGATGTCGAAGTGCGCGCCGTCACCGGCCGCGGCGATGCGCAGCAGGTCCTTGGCGAGCAGGATGCCGACGATCTTCTCCTTGTCCTCGTCCATGACCGGGAAGCGCGAGTGGCCGCTGTCGATCACCGTCTTGAGCAGCGCGTCGGGTTCTTCGTCGCGGTCCAGCACCGTCATCTGCGCGCGCGGCACCATGATGTCGCGCACCTGGATGTCGCCCACCGTGAGCACACCCTCGAGCATCGGCAACACGTCGCCCTCGAGTACGCCGCGCGCGGCGGCATCGCGGAGCAGCTCGAGCACTTCGCTGCGGTCCCGGGCCTCGCCCGACATGCGGCGCGACAGCTTGCGCAGCCAGGTGCCGGTCGCGCCGGAGTCCTTGTCCTTTTCCCGGGTTCTTTCCTTGGCGCTCATGTGTACGGATTCCCGATGCCAAAACTCCTCAGCACGGCGATTTCGCGCCGTTCCATGCGCAGCCGTTCGCGGCGGCCGGTTTCGTGGTCATAGCCGGCGAGGTGCAACGCGCCGTGGACCACCATGTGTGCCCAGTGCGCCACCACCGGCTTGCCATCCCGCTGCGCCTCGCGGCGCACGACTTCGGCGCAGATCACGAGGTCACCCAGTGGCAGGTGCTGGTCGCGCGGCAGCCCGCGCCGATCTCGAGACGGGGCCGGAAACGACAGCACGTTGGTCGGCTTGTCCTTGCCGCGCCAGCGAAGATTGAGCTCACGGCTCTCGCGCGCGGCGACCACGCGCACGGCGATCTCGCGGCCCTCACCGCGCCGCCCCAGGGCCGCGGCGGCCCAGTGTTTCATGCTCACGCGCGGCGGCGTCCAGGCGCGCGTACCACGGGCGAGTTCCAGCTTGAGGCCCCGCGCCGCGCTCATGACTGCGGCGTGTGCGCTTCATAGGCCTGCACGATGCGCTGCACGAGCGGGTGCCGCACCACGTCGGCCGCTTCGAAGAAGGTGAATGCCACGCCATCGGTGTTGCGCAGGATGTTGATGACGTGCTTGAGGCCGGAGGGTTTGCCGGCCGGCAGGTCGGTCTGCGTGACGTCACCCGTCACCACCGCGCGCGAGCCGAAGCCGATGCGGGTCAGGAACATCTTCATCTGCTCGGGCGTGGTGTTCTGGGCCTCGTCGAGGATGATGAAGGAATCGTTGAGCGAGCGGCCGCGCATGAAAGCCAGCGGCGCGACCTCGATGACGTTGCGCTCGATGAACTTCGCCACGCGGTCGAAGCCCAGCATCTCGTACAGCGCGTCGTACATGGGCCGCAGGTACGGATCCACCTTCTGCGTGAGATCGCCGGGGAGGAAACCGAGCCGCTCGCCCGCCTCCACCGCCGGCCGCACGAGGATGATGCGGCGGATGCGGTCCGCCTGCAGCGCCTCGACCGCGCAGGCCACGGCCAGGTAGGTCTTGCCGGTGCCGGCCGGGCCGATGCCGAAGGTCAGGTCCTTGGCGTGGATGTTGGAGAGATAGTCGCGCTGGTTGCGGCCGCGCGCGCGGATCGTGCCGCGCGCCACGCGCACGCCACCGCCGTCCGGATTCTCCTCGGCAACCAGGGCGCCCGGCATGTCGCGCGAATCGCGCAGCGCAAGGTGCACGCGCTCGAGCGAGATCTCCTCGCGGCCGGCGACTTCGAACAGGTCGCGCACCAGGTCCTCGGCGGCGTGCGCGCGCTGGCCCACGATGCGGAAACTCGAGCCGCGCCGCTTCACCGACACGCCCATGCGCTCCTCGATGAGACGCAGGTTTTCGTCGAGCGCGCCGCACAGGTTCGCGAGCCGCGTGTTGTCGGGCGGCGCGAGATCGAATTCGCGTGCGGGTTCTACTGGGGCGGGTGTGGACATCAGTTCTAACTATTGGCCGCGATGCGCGCTTCGGCACTGGGCGCGGCCGCGAGGCGGCCGCGGAGGGACTGCGGCCGCGCCTCGACGATGACCACGTCCACGAACCGGCCGATGAGGCTCGCCGGGCCGGGGAAGTTCACCCAGCGGTTGTTCTCGGTCTTGCCGGCCATTTCCTGCCTGTTCTTCTTCGAGAGACGCTCGACCAGCACGCGCTGCACGCTGCCGACCATGGATTCGCTGATGGCGCGCGCCTGTTCGTTGAGCTGAGCCTGCAGCTTCGCGAGCCGTTGCTGCTTGACCTCGGGCGCGACGTCGTCGGCCAGCGAGGCCGCGGGCGTGCCCGGACGCTGGCTGTAGATGAAGGAGAACGACTGGTCGAAGTTCACCTCGCGCACGAGTTTCAGTGTGGCCTCGAAATCGCGTTCCGTCTCCCCGGGAAACCCGACAATGATGTCGGTCGACACCGCGATCGAGGGCCGCGCGGCGCGCAGGCGCCGCAGTTTTTCCTTGAACTCGAGCGCCGTGTAGCCGCGCTTCATGGCGGCCAGGATCCTGTCGGAGCCCGACTGCACGGCGAGGTGCAGGTGATCGGCGAGCTTGGGAACGCTGGCGTAGGCCTCGATGAGGCTGTCGCCGAATTCCACCGGGTGCGAGGTGGTGAAGCGGATGCGTTCGACGCCCGGCACCTCGGCCACGTAGTGGATCAGCGTGGCGAGATCCACGATGGTGCCGTCGGCCATCGGCCCGGCGTAGGCGTTGACGTTCTGGCCCAGCAGCGTGATCTCACCCACGCCCTGCGCCGCGAGCTGGCGCACTTCTTCCATCACGGAATCGAAGGAACGCGAGACCTCGTCGCCACGCGTGTAAGGCACCACGCAGAACGTGCAGTACTTGCTGCAACCTTCCATGACGGAGACGAAGGCGGAGGCGCCCTCGGCGCGGGCCGGAGGCAGTTTGTCGAACTTCTCGATCTCGGGGAACGACACGTCGACCACGGCGCGGCCGGTACGCTTGAGCTCGCCCAGCATGTCGGGCAGCCGGTGCAGGGTCTGCGGTCCGAAGACCAGGTCCACGTAGGGCGCGCGCCTGGTGATGGCCTCGCCTTCCTGGCTGGCCACGCAGCCGCCCACGCCGATGAGCACGTGCGGCTTGAGCTTCTTCAACTCGCGCCACTCGCCCAGCAACGAGTACACCTTGTCCTCGGCCTTTTCGCGCACCGAGCAGGTGTTCATGAGCAGGACGTCGGCGTCGGCCGGGTTGTCCGTGGGGGTGAGGCCGGCGCCAGCACCGAGCACGTCGCCCATGCGGGTCGAGTCGTACTCGTTCATCTGGCAGCCGAAGGTCTTGATGTAGTAGCGGCCGGGCATTTCGGATCGAACGGGAGAGCGGGCGCTAGGGTATCGCAATACCGGTAATCGAAAAATTACCCTGATATTTCAGTCTGTTACAGAGTCCATTTGCCGGCGGAGAAGCGCCGCTCCCTGCCGGTTCCACCACCAGGACAGGCCAAAAAACACGACCCCTGCGGCCACGCCTGCCAGCGGCCAGGTCCAGGCGGTACCGCGTCCCAGCGGGAAGCTGAGCATGTAAGCAAGCCAGGCGCCGAGGAATGCACACTCCTTCCAGGTGCGCGTGCCGCGCAGCTCGTCGCGCTTTTGCTCCAGCAGATGCCGCTGAAAGGCCAATGAATCCAACCCGGCCGTGACATGCGGTCCGGGCGCCTCGAGCCTGCGACGCCGCCGCTGAAATGCCTCGATGAAGACAATGAAGGCCAACAATGCAATGGCGAGCATCGCCAGCCAGTTCCTGCGATGCATACCGAGGACATACAACGCCATCAGCGACGAAACGACCGGCACGAAGACGAGTTCCCTGAGGCCTTCCCGCTTCCAACGAGTATTCAACTCCTGCATGCGCTGCCTTACCTGGAAGCGCGAACCTCGCGAGGCGTCGGCGAACTGTCGCTGCCACTCCTCGCGCGCGCCAGGTCCCAGTAGTTTGGAGATGCGCTCGTATGCCGATTCGAGGCGAGCCGCGGTCCAACCGGTGATATCACGGGCCCCTTCGATGTCGATGCCTTCGAGACAGAGGAAGACGAGCTCGCGGTCCTGCGGTTGCAGCCCCTGGATGAACCCTGTCACCGACGCACCGGTCGTGGACACACCGGGCGCGGTGGCTTCATCCAGCGTTCGCTGCGATTTCAGGACCCGGCGGCGCTTCCAGGCCTGCACGGCGGTGTCCTGGTAGGGAGGACGATCGTGGGTGTTGGGCTGCTGTGCCGCCACCAGGTGGAAGGCGACTCGGAATACCCAAGTCCGCAGGGCGATTCGCCCATCGTAGTTGGCCAGGCTGCGCCACAGCGCCACATGGATGTCGTCCAGCAGGGCCGCGCGCGGCGCCGACTCGTCCTCGAATGCGGCCGCCAGCCGCGCCAGCGGTGCCGCGAACCCGGCGGCGGCCGCGTCGAAGCGCGCATCGCGTTCGTCGGCGGGCGGAGCGGGTTCGAACGAAGGCCACATCGTGTGGCGGCGAGCTTCGCACGAACCGGTAGTTTGGTGCCAGCGACGCCGGCCGGGAGGGTCCTCAGAGCGGCAGCGACTTGTGCACGATGAGATTCCAGCGCACGGCCCGCTCGCCGCAGTTCCCGACCACCATGATGTTGCCGGAGCCGGCGCTCCTGTCCGTCAGGGCGACCGCCCTGCAGTCGGTGGTCAGCGTGGGCATGCCTGCGGGCAAGGGCAGCGTGTAGAAGCCGAAATCCGCATGCCAGACGAAGGCGCGGTTGCGGCGCGCAAGGCCCTGCAGATTGCCCACCATCCTGTCGCCCTGCCCCACGACGAAATTCTGTTCGTTGATGTTGTAGGCGCGGCTCTCGTTGCCACCCGGAAAAACGCCGATCCACTGGCTGGCGGCGCTCACGCCATCCCACCACATCGCGCGGCTCTTCCCGGCGACGATGCCGGTGCCCACCACCACGCCACTGTCATTGAGCGCGCTGCCGCTCACGTCGCTGGCGCCGAAGGGCTTCGGAATGAAGCTCTTCATGCCGTTCTTCCAGACCACGGAGCTTCCGCCGGTGTACCCGAGGGTCCATCCGGCGCTGTTGATGTCCCTGACACCGACGTCGCCCTCGAGCAACACGGGGCACTCGAGGATCTGCGGCATGGCGTACGCGTTCTGCCACTTCACCACGACTTCGCGGTAGCAGGCCAGGTCCGGCATGCCGTCGTACATCCACTCCGGCTCGACGTGGCCGACGATCACGCCGGCATTGTTGATGGCCACGGCCTGCCCGATGAAGTGCGGGTCGTAGATCTCGCCGGGATGGATGGACACGCTCATGGTGACCATGCCGGTGCTCTCGCTCCAGTAGAAAGGCGCGTCGCACTCGAAGCAGCCGTTGCCGTATTCGCCGACCACCGCGCCGTAATCGTTGATTCCCAATGGGAACATGTCGATGCCATTGGCAGGCATGGGCAGTTCGCTCATGACCCCGTTGCGCCAGATGAAGCCGCGCCGCTTGTAGTTCGCGGTGAGCGACTTGCCGACCACCTCGCCGTTGTTGTTGACGTCGTACGCGGTGGAGTCCGGCCCGCCGAGCGTGCCCAGTTCCGACGCCACGGCGCTCTGCACGTGGTAGCCGATGGGAGCGGCGACGGACGCCGCCGCCATCGCCAGGAAAGCGGCGCCAGTCGCCAGCCAGCGGAATCGGGATTTCATGCAAGTCTCCGGTCGAGGGGTGCCCGGAGACAAGGACGGAATCCGCGCTACAGCCGGCTCACGGCACTTTCCTGATCACCACCGTCCAGAGAATGGCCCGCGACGAACACGCGCCCACTACCTTGATGACGCCGGTCGATGCCACCAGGTTGTTCAGCGACATGCCCGAACAATCCGTCTCCAGCGGCCGTGATCCGCGCGGTATCGGCAGTGGATAGATGCCGAGCAGGCTGTGATAGAGGAAGGCGCGGTCGTGTACCTCGTCCGGCAGCAGCGGATCCTTGATCAGCATTTCCGACGTGCCTGCCACGAAATTCTGGTCGTTGATTTCTTCCGCGTAACTCGAGGTACCACCCGGCAGGGCGGGCAGCCAGGTGCTGAAGACACCGACGCCATCCCAGCGGATGGCACGGGTCACGGTGCCGATGCTGGCGTAGCCCACGACCACTCCCGCGTCGTTGATCCCCAAGCCGTGCACCTGCGTTCCAAACAAGGGATTGGGAATGTGGGTCGTGACCCCGGATTTCCACACGAACCCGCGCGTCGTCGCGCCGGTACCTTCGGTGCCGACGATCCAGCCGGAATTGTTGATGTCCGAGGCCTGGTTGTACGAATCGATGCTCTCGGAGCAGTGCACGATGAACGGCGCCGCGGTGTAGTCCTTCCATGCGACGGGCAATGACCTGCGGCAAGGCACGGTGAACGGGGTGAAGTACTTCTCGATGACACCCGCAATCATCCCGTAGTTGTTGATGGCCTTGGCCTTGCCGCTGTAGAGCGGATCGAGCGGGTCGCCGGGGAACAGGGATCGATCCATCTCGACCAGGCCCGTGCCCAGGGTCCAGTAGAACGGCCGATAGTCGAATTCACCGGGATCGCCGAAGCGCCCGACGATTTCGCCGTGATCGTTGATGCCCTCGGCATAACTGAACGCCGAGCTGTCGGGCATGCCGAAATCGGAGATGACGCCGCTGCTGCTCCAGCGCACCGCGAGCCGTTTCATGGTCGCGTCCTGGGCGAAGCCCACGATCTGGCCGCGGTTGTTGATGTCGAAGGCCCAGGAATCCTCGCCACCCAGCGTACCGAGATCCTTCACGGAAACGCTGTCGACGACGTAACTGGCGGCCTGCGCGAACTGCGCCGCGCAGGCCATCAAGACGAAAGAACACAAATGCCGGATGGACCATGTCTTCATGGAAGGTTCTCCTGTGTGGATCCACCCCCCGGCGTGCGCGAATCTTCGCGCGGGCGCCCCACAGCGCAAACCCGGCCGCGGCGCCTTTCATTTCCTTTTGAGACTTATTTCCGCAAATTCCTGGCGGCGGCGGCACTAGTTAGTACGTTAGTACCGCTGCGCCGCATCAGCCGCGTGCGCGGCGGCGGAGTTACTTCGGCTCGGTGGCGCCGCGGGTGAGCTGCGCACCGTCGTCGGCGACGAAGATGGCCAGCAGGCTGGCCGGCTCGGTATTGCTGGCGTTCTCGCTGATGGTGTGCGTGCTGCCCGGCGGTTCGAAGAACCCCTCGCCCGCCGAGTAGACCTTCGCCGGCCCGGTGGCCGAATTCTCCGAACGGACGTGCCCGGAGAGCACGTAGGCATAGACGCTGCCCGCGTGTGCGTGGCTCTGGGATTTTCCACCCGGCGCGTATTGCACCAGCACGCCCGTGAGGGTCTTGCCGGGAACGTTGGGAAGTTTCTCGCTGAAGGCCTGCTTCGCCTGGACCGGCGTCGGCTCGCCCTCGGCTGCGAACAGTTGCGGCAGGCCGAACAGGCCGGCGGCCAGCGCGAAACCGGCCGCGAACGATGTTAGTTTTCCCGTCGGAATTCTTTTCATGACCGTCCTCCTCTGCGTCGAACGATTCAATTCTCCTCCGCGCGCGCGGCGAACTGGGCCCGCAGCGCCACGAAGCGGCGCACGCGGCGCCGTGCATACGCGTGGTACACCGCGACACCGATGGCGTACAGGCCGAACATGCCCATGGCGGCCGCCACCCGCGCACCGTCATGGTATGCCGCCTGCGCGTCGCCGATGCCGGACGAGTACAGCACCAGCACCCAGACGATGGATGCGGCGGTCATGAAGTAGTTCGCCCAGGCCATGCGGATGCCGCGCCGCGCGCGGCGCAGCGACAATTCCACGAGCTCCAGCAACGAACCGCTGGCGCCCCGTAGCGAGAAGCGCCGCGTCCACCACGATGCACCGACGCCGACCAGCGCCAGCACGATGTACAACGACCCGACCGCGGCCTGTCCCATGGCGATCTGGATGATGCCGAGCACCGTGATCAGCAGCAGCGCCGCGACCTCGAGACCGAGCCACGCCCAGCTGCCGATCATTCGCAGTCTCAGGCCCCAGCGCAGCTGCTGTGTCATGAGCATCTCGGCGACGGACGTCGACTTCCACTGGATCTTCATGGCTTGCCACTCCTCGTGTTCGTTCGGGTTCATGAGGCCTCCCGCTGCATGAGCTCGCGCAACAGGCCGCGCGCCCGATTGAGGCGCACGCCCACGACGTTTGCGTTGAGGCCGAGCAAGGCAGCGATTTCGGATGGGGAAAAGTCTTCGAGCATGAGCACCACGGGCTGCCGGTAGATCAGGGGCAGCCGTTGCACGGCCGCGAGCAGCGAACCTCGTTCGGCGCTGGCCATGGCGATGGACTCCGGCGGCGGCTCCTGGTCGACCAGGTCGGTGCTGAGCGCTTCGCGTTGCGGCTGGCGGGCGCGTCGCGCCACGTGCGAGATGGCGCGGAATTGCGCGATGCGCGCGACGAAAGTCTTGAGCGAAGCTTCGGCGCGATACGCGGGCAACGCACGCCAGATCGCGAACCAGGCTTCCTGCGCGAGGTCCCGGGCCAGGTCACGGTCGCGTTCGTAGCTGGCGCAGATGCGCACCACCATGACCTGGTACTCGGAAACCAGGTCCTCGAAGCGCGCGTGCTGACTCACGTGGGCGTCCTCATGGAGACAACAGTCTCCGCGGGCGCCCGATTCTTACCGGCTAGCCAAGTCGTTCAGAACGGGATGTCGTCGTCGAAGTCGCCGCCGCCCTTCTCGCCGCCACCACCGCTGGGCGGACCCTGGTCGTAATCATCCGGCGGGCCGGACTGGCCGCCGCCACCGCCGCGGCGCGAGCCACCACCACCACCGCCGTAATCGCCACCGCCGCCGCCCATGCCGCCACCGCGGCTGTCGAGCATCTGCATGTCGCTGGCGATGATTTCCGTGGTGTAGCGGTCGTTGCCCTGCTTGTCCTGCCACTTGCGCGTGCGCAGCGAGCCTTCGATGTAGACCTTGCTTCCCTTCTTGAGGTATTCGCCGGCGATTTCACCGAGGCGACCGAACATGGCCACGCTGTGCCACTCGGTACGCTCCTTCTGCTCCCCCGACTGCTTGTCTTTCCAGTTCTCGCTGGTCGCCACGCGGATGTTCGCCACCGTGACGCCCGAGGGCATGGAGCGCGTCTCCGGGTCTGCGCCCAGATTGCCGATCAGAATGACTTTGTTGACTCCGCGCGCCATGCCTGTGCCCTTCATCGTTAATAACAGGGCGGCGATTGTACGGGCCCGCTTGCCGGAGCAATAGACGCGTTTCTTCCCATGCGCCGCCGATTCTGCTGTTCAAATCTTGACCACTCACGCTCGCGCCGATCTTTCCTCGCCGCAGCTTCTCCGCGTAACCTGCGGAAATATGACCGAAAGCCGCACGCGCGTCCTGTTGCTCGGCGCCTATGGATTCTTCGGCAGGCGCATCGCCGCCGGCCTGGTGCGCAATCCGCGCGTGCAATTGATCCTCGCCGGCCGCGATGTCGCCAAGGCCACGGCGCTCGCCTACCAGCTCGGGCTCAGCGCCGACGCCGCGCGGCGTGTCGCGGCCGACGATCCGCGACTCGGCCTCCTGCTCCGCAAGCTCGGCGTGAACGTCCTGATCCACACCGCCGGGCCCTTCCAGGGACAGGACTACCACGTGGCGCGCGCGGCCATCGATGCGGGTTGTCACTACCTCGATCTCGCCGACGGCCGCCAGTTCGTCACCGGCATTTCGCAGCTCGACGCGGCGGCGCGTGCCGCGAAACTCGCCGTCGTGACCGGGGTGAGCACGCTGCCCGCGTTGTCGTGCGCGGTGGTCGATCGATACCGCGAGTCCTTCTCGCGGCTGGATTCGGTGCGCATCGGCATCAGCTCCGGCGCGCTGGTGCCGGGCATCGCCACGATGCGCGCGGTGTTCGGTTACGTCGGCCAGCCCATCCAGATGCTGCGGGAGGGCCAATGGGTCGACGTGCCGGGCTGGCTCGATCGGCAGACACACGATTTTCCCCGGCCGGTGGGACGGCGGCTGCTCGGAGCCTGTGACGTCCCCGATCTCATCCTGTTGCCGCGTCGTCACGCGGGACTGAAGACCATGACTTTCCACGCCGGCTTCGCCAGCGACTCCGGCCACAAGGCCGTCGAACTACTGGCGCGCCAGGTGGACTCGGGAAGAATCTCGAGCGCATTGCCTTTCGCCAGGCTCTGCTACCGGCTCGCGAGCCTCCTGCAGTCCCTGCTGAGCGACAGCGGCGGCATGTACGTCAAGCTCGACGGACTAGACGTCGACGGCGAAGCGCAACACCTCACCTGGATGGTGCTGGCCGGCGACAATCACGGGCCGCACATTCCGTGCGGACCCGCCATCGCGCTGACCGGCAAGATCGCCGCGGGTCATCCGCCACCCGCCGGTGCGCAACCCTGCATGGGAATGCTGACGGTGGATGAAATCCTCGGCGCGCTGAAAGGCCTGCGGATCCGCGAAGTCCTGCCGCTGCAGAACGCGCGCTGAGAGACGGCCCTCCGGTTGCGCGGCTAGCGGAAATTGCCCCAGCGCACCGGGCCTGCCGGGTATTGCGCAGCGTCATCGCCCACCTCGGACTGGGCACGATCCGCCACGTGCTTCGCGACGTCGGGATCGACCACGCAACCGTCCACGGGCGTCTGGCCTTCGGCCAGCCTTTCGAGCAGGCGGACCAGCAGCGAGTCGTGGAATCCGGGAAGTATCGTCATCTTGCTTGCCTTCATGCTTCCTCCTTGCCGCGACGGGCTATCTACCGGCAGACAGGCTAGCGCCGATCTAGGACAATACCTGCCCTAAATGAGCGCGAGACTTTCGCCATGCCCAAACCCGCCACGCGCGTACTGTCCCTGCTCGAAATGCTGCAGTCGCGGGAAGTCACCGGCGGTGCCGAACTGGCGCGGGCGCTGGAAGTGGACCGACGCACGCTGCGCCGCTACGTGGTGATGCTCGAGGAGCTCGGCATTCCCATCGTCACCACCCAGGGCCGCTACGGCGGCTACCAGGTGGTGCCGGGATTCAAGCTGCCGCCCATGATCTTCTCCGACCAGGAAGCGCTGGCCCTGGCCGTGGGCCTGATGGCCGCGCGCGGCCTGGGACTCGCGGAGTCGATGCCGGCGGTGGCCAGCGCCCGCGCCAAGATGGAACGCGTGTTCCCGCTCAAGCTCAAGCAGCGCCTGCGCGCCGTGGACGAAAGCATCGCGCTCGAGCTCGCGCGCCCGGTGGCGGTGATCGACCAGCAGGTGCTCGGACTGCTGTGCACCGCGACGCAGGAACACCGCCGCGTGCGCATGGCGTACCAGTCGCGTGGCGAAGCGCACACGGAGCGCGAGTTCGATCCTTACGGCCTCGTGTATCGCGCGGGCCGCTGGTACATCGTGGGCTGGTGCCACCTGCGCCGCGGGCTGCGCTCATTCCGCCTGGATCGCGTGTCCTCGGCCATCGGCCTCCCGACGCAGTTCGAGCGGCCGGCGGATTTCGACGCGCTCGCGTACCTCAAGGATTCCATCGCGATGATTCCGCGCGCGCACAGCGTGGAGGTGTTGTTGCACACCGATCTCGCCACCGCGCAGAAGGCGTTGGTGGCCGGCGTCGGCGTGCTCGAATGGCAGTATGACGGTGTCCTGTTGCGCGGCCAGGCGGACGATCTCGACTGGATCGCGCGCGAGCTGGCCCGCCTGCCCTTCGATTTCTCCGTGCGCGCGCCCGCGGCATTGCGCGGCGCGCTGGGCCACGTTGCCCGGCGCCTGGAGCGGCTCGCCCGCGCCGTCTAGGCGGTCGCGGGAGTGGCCGCCGGCTCCGGCACGAAGGCCAGCTTCTGCAGCGCCGTCAGCTTCCTGACCATCATGATGAATACCGCGAGCAGCGGCAGGCTGAGGACGTCGGACCACATCGTGACCAGGTTCGCCGCGATCAATTCGCCCACCCCATCGGCGCGAAGGGTCATCCGGAAGGCTGCGTTCGCTACCAGGTTGCCGGCGATCCACAGAAACCACCAGACGCCTAACAAGACCTCCCAGCTGTCGGAGCTGTCGCCCGCCTGTTCTGCCGTGTTGCGCCAGATCTCCTTCATGGCCTGGAAGGGCTTCCAGATCATCATGATGGGAACGAAATACCAGCCCACCGACCAGCCCGGCGTGAACTCCATGTAGCGTGCCTTGATGCTGGTGTTGTAGCTGGAACGGTAGATCCACATGAGGATGAGCACGCCGCTGGCGATGAAGACTCCCGACTGGCCGAAGCCGATGAATTCCTGGCGCCGGTCGCTGGCCCCGGCGGCGGCCATCATCGCTTCGTCGGATTCGAAGGCGCCGGCCTGCATGTCCAGCAACAGGTTGCGCTCGAGCAAACCACTCCACAACGCCGCGGCCGTGAACACGATCTGCGCGTACAGCAGCCAGAGCGTCCACTGCGTGAGCTGCGTGGAGTCGCGATACTGGTCCTCCGGATGTCCCGCCATGGTTCCTCCCCGGGAATGCGCCGTGTTGATGTTGTTATCGGCGCGCCGGCAGTTATATCAGATCTCCGACCACATCCTCAGCAGGTTGTGATAATGGCCGGCCAGCGCCACGGTGTCCTCGCTTTCACCGTGCCTGCCGCGGATCTTCTGGATGGTCTGGTCGAGCCGGAACAGGTGCTCGCGATGCCGGTCGTCCGGGATCATGCTCTGGGTCCAGAAGAACGACGAGGTGCGGCAGCCGCGCGTCACCGGGTTCACGCGGTGCAGGCTGCCCGAGGTATAGAGAATCAGGTCGCCCGCCGGTAGTTTGACCGCGTGCTCGCCGTAGGTATCGGAGACCACCAGCTCGCCGCCGTCGTATTCCTCCGGTTCGCTCAGGAACAGCGTCGAGGACAGGTCCGTGCGGATGAAGTGCGAGCTGCCGGGGACGGCGCGCACCGCGCCGTCGATGTGCGTGCCGTACTGCTCGCCGCCCTCGTAGCGGTTGAACAGCGGTGGCACGGTCTTGAGCGGCAGTGCGGCGGAGAAGAACAGGGGATGACGCGCCAACGCGGTGAGGATCATCTCGCCGAGTTGCCGACCGACGGGGGACAGCTCCGGCAGCTGGCGGTTGCGCTTCACCAGCGCGCCCTGCTCGCCCACCGTGCCCTTGCCATCGGCCCAGTCAGCCGAATCGAGCAGGCGGCGGGCTTCCGCCACCTGCTCCTTCGCCAGGATCTTCGGGACGTGCAGCATCATGCCGGGAATGCTCGCACGCGCGCCTCAGAACGTGAAGTTCACCGTCAGCAGCGCCGAGCGCGGGATGCCGGGTGAGTAACGCGCGCCGCTGTTGTTGAGCGCCGCGACGTACAACTCGTCCGTGAGGTTGTAGCCGTTGAGCTGCAGGTTCACGTTGTCGTTGATGGCATAGGACAACATGGCATCCACCACCCAGTAGTCAGGCGCGGCCAGCATGTTGGTCTTGTCCGGCGGCGGCGGGATGTTGGCCGGGTTGGTGCTGACCTGGCGGTCGACACTGTCGACGTAGCGCACGCCACCGCCGATCGAGAGCCCGAAGGGTGTGTGGTACGTGGTCCAGCTCGTGAAGGTCAGCTCCGGCGTCCAGCTGATGTCCAGCCCCTGCTGGTTCGCCAGGCCGCGGATGATCTTCGAGTCCATGTTCGCGACGCCGGCAGAAATCTCCCAGTAGTCGGTGAGTTTGCCGACCACGCCGAGCTCGATGCCTTCGACCCTGCGCTCGCCGACCTGAAGGATGACGGTGGCATCGTTCGGGTCCTGCCACAGCTCGTTCTCGTTGGTGCTGTGGAAGACCGCGCCGGTGACGGCAATGGCGCCGTCGCGGAATTCCCACTTGGCACCGAGCTCGTAGTTGGTGCCCTTTTGCGGATCGAGGTGCGGCTGGTTGGCATTGTTCACCGACGAGCTCAGCAGGAAATTCGTGCCGCCCGGGGGCTGCTGCGAAATGGCGTGCGAGACATAGAGGCTGCCGTTCTCGACCGGCTTGTACAGCAGGCCGACCTTGTACGAGAACAGCGTGTCATCGACTTGCATGTTGGCAGGCACCAGCGTGCCCACGGGCAGGGTCGGATGTGATTCGAGCGTCGAGAACACCGCGGAATCGAAATCGGTCTCGAAGGTGTCGACGCGGAATCCGCCGGTGAACTGCCACTTCTCGGCGAAATCCATGGTGTCGAACAGGTAGATGCCGGCGGTCTGCGTTTCACCGCGCGTGAAGCGGCCATCCCGGGCCGGCGCATAGGCGGTCAACGAATCGTTGCGGTTCGGGTGGTAGACATTGGCAGGAGCCGCCGTGCCGAGCCCGACGTAGGTCGGGTTGTACTGCTCTTCGTCGATGAACTCGAAGCCGCCGGTAATGGCGTGGTTGACCCCGCCGGTGCTCACGTTCCAGGCGATGTTGGTCTGGTTGGTGAGCAGCGTGTTGTCCTGGAACTTCGCCTGGCGGGTGCGCGCCACCGTCCACGCGTCGGGATCCGGATCGGTCACCGTCAGCGCGTTCACGCCGGTGAGCACGTAGAACTGGTGCAGCTTGCCGTAGCGCGTGGTGTTGCGCAGCGAGACGGAATCGTTGAAGTCGTGCTCGATGCGCGCGGTGAACTGCGTGCCCCTGATTTCCTCGAAGTCGCTGGCGAAGCCGTAGAAATTCTCGGAGTTCACCCGCTCGGGAACGACGCCGGCATTCGGGCCCGGCGACGGGTTGGGAGGCAGCGGGTCGGAGTCGAACGCGGGGTTGTAGAAGCCCTCGAGTCCGAGCGTCGAGACGCCGCCGTCGGGGATGTTGTCCTGCTCGGTGTGCAGCAGATAGAAATAGGTGCGCGTGTCGCTCTCGAGGCCGAAGGCCAGGGACGGCGCGATGGCCCAGCCCTGGCGTTCGATGAAATCGCGGCCGTCGACGTCGCCGTCCTGGCCCATCACGTTGAGGCGGAATGCGGCGCCGGTGCCCTCGATGCGATGGTTGAGGTCGCCGGTGACGCGCGCGTTCTGCGCCGTGCCGTAACTCGCGGTGCCGCCGACGAAGTCTGAGATGCCGGGCACCTTGCTCGCCATGTTCACGTAGCCGGACGCGGCGCCGCGGCCGTAGTCGGGACCCGCGGGGCCCTTGGCGACTTCCACCTGCTCGGTGTTGAACACGTCGCGAGTGACGGTGCCGAGGTCGCGGATGCCGTCGATGAAGATCGAACCCTGCGTGTCGAAGCCACGCATGAATATGGAATCGCCGGTGGCGGTGTTGCCGTTCTCGCCGAGCAGGAAGGTGACGCCGGGGGTGTTGCGCAGCGCCTGCGAGAGCGACGTGGCGCCCTGCTGCTGCAACACTTCCTTGCTGACCACTGCGATGGTCTGCGGCGTGTCGATGAGGTCCCGCGTGAACTTGGGCGACGAGACGCGATCGACCTTAGGTGTCTCCTCGGGCTCGGTGGCCTCGACGGAGATCTTCGACATCGTCTTGGCTTCTTCCGTGCCCGTGCCGCCCGCTGACTGGGCCTGGGCAGCGGCCGCGGCGAGCGCAAGGCTCACGGCCACCGCAATACGCGAATCCTGGATCGACAAGATGACTCTCCCGAGTGAACTGGATGTGCCTGCTCGCGCTGGCTATCCCGGTGGGAGTGGCTGGCGTCGCGAAGCGCTGCCACGGCCACTACCGCTCAGCACTGGGGGCGCATGTTATTGCGAATCATTCTTGTTCGCAACCGAGAACGATTGCTATTTGACACTTTATATACGGTGAAAATGGGGTCAGCTGCCTTGGCGGTTGGGGTCGCGCCAGGCGCGCTCGAAGGGGAGGCGCCAGGCGTGCGGCGCGATCAGTTGGTGGATCGCATTGGGGCCCCAGGAACCGGGCGGGTAACTACGAACCGGCGGGGGCGCTTCGAGCAGGGGCATCGACACCTCCCAGAGGCGTTCGATGCCTTCGGCCGTGGTGAACAGCGTGTGGTCGCCGCGCATCGCATCCAGGATCAAGCGTTCGTAGGCCTCCAGCACGTCGCCGATCTGACCGGTGTCGTTCATGGCGAACTGCAGGCTGTGCTTGTCGAGTTTCATGCCCGGCCCGGGCCGCTTCCCGTAGAACGACAGCGAGGTCTTCGCGGCGTCGGCGAGATCGAAGGTCAGGTGATCGGGCCCCTGCGCGCCGATGCCCGAGTCCTCCGGGAACATGCTCTTCGGCGGCTCGCGAAACGCGATCGAGATGATGCGCTGGCCCTCGGCCATGCGTTTGCCGGTACGCAGGTAGAACGGCACGCCGGCCCAGCGCCAGTTGTCGATGTAGCACTTGAGCGCGATGAAGGTCTCGGTGTCGGAATCCGGCGAGACGCCCTCCTCGCTGCGATAACCCGTGTACTGGCCGCGCACCACGTCCGCCGGGCGGATGGGCAGCATGCTGCGGAACACCTTCACCTTCTCTTCGCTGATGGCCTGCGGCGACAGGTGCGTGGGCGCCTCCATGGCGACGAAACCGAGGATCTGGAACAGGTGCGTGACCACCATGTCGCGGTACGCGCCGGTCTGCTCGTAGAACGCCGTTCGCTTGCCCAGGGCCAGCGTCTCGGGCACGTCGATCTGGATGTGATCGATGAAGTTGCGGTTCCAGATGGGCTCGAACAATCCATTGGCGAAGCGGAACGCGAGGATGTTCTGCGCCGGTTCCTTGCCGAGGAAATGATCGATGCGGAAGATCTGGCTTTCGTCGAACACCTCGTGGAGTTTGGCATTGAGCTCCTTCGCGCTCGCGAGATCGGTGCCGAACGGCTTCTCCATGATGATGCGTGAATTCTCGACCAGGCCCGCCTCGCCCAGCATGCGCACCGCCGACAACGCGGCGCTGGGTGGCACCGACAGATAGTGCAAGCGCCGGCTCTCGCCGCCGATGGCTTTCTCGGCGCGCGCGACCGCGTCTGCCAGTGCCCGGGGCCCGGCCGACAGCGGCACGTAGTCCAGGCATTGGGCGAAGGTGCTCCAGTACGCGTCGTCGATCTTGCGCATCGAAAACTCGTTGTGCGCATCGCGCGCGAACTTGCGGAACCCTTCGGCGTCGAGCGCGTCGAGCGACACGCCGATGAAGCGGCAGGCCGGGATGAAGCCGGCGCTGGTGAGATGCAGCAGCCCGGGGATCAGCTTGCGGCGCGACAGGTCGCCGGTCGCGCCCACGAGCACGACCACTTGCGGAAACCGGGGTCCGACACCCGCTGGAATCTTCGCCACGGTGCACTCCTTCCGGTCGAAACGAGAACACCCCCCGTGGCGAAGTTTTACCACATGGTCCGGCTCACGGGCCGACGGTGACTTCGGCTCCCTTGTACGAGACGGTCGCGTCCGGCTTGGCGTCGACGTCCGACGGAGCTTTCGCACCAGCCTTGATCCAGCGCACCTTGAACGTGCGTTCCTCGGGCATGCCGGGATAGCTGCCGGCGCGCTCGCCGATGACCAGCGTCCCCTTGGCGGCGTCGTAACGCATCGGGATGCGCGAAAATTCGCCCTTCTCGTAGCCGTAGCTCACGCCGTCGTCTTCGTAGAGTTCGAATGTGCCGTCGCTGCCCGTGAACACCAGCAGCGTGATGTCTCCGCCCGGCTTCTCGGACGAGTACTGGATGTCCGGCCCGACCGGCACGATGGAACCCGCACGCACGTACAGCGGCATGCGGTTGAGGGGCGCGGCGGCTTCGAACGACTGCCCGCCGGTGCGACGTTCGCCCGAGTGGAAGTCGTACCAGTCGGTGCCTGCCGGTAGATAGACCTGGCGGGCGCGCGCCTTGAACTGGTAGACGGGCGCGACCAGGAAGGCCTTGCCGAACAGGTACTCGTCGCGCACCTCGCGCGCCGCCTTGTCGTCGATGAAATCCATGGCCAGGCCGCGCATGATGCTGCCGTCGCGGTGGTACGTGTCGGCGGCCAGCGTGTAGGTGTACGGCAGCAGGCGGTATCGCAACCGGTCGTGCCAGACGAGGCTGTCGTAGACCTCCGACCCTTGCGGCGCGAGGTTGTAGATCTCGCGCAGCGGGAATTCGCCGTGCGAGCGGAACAGCGGCACGAAGGCGCCGAACTGGAACCAGCGCAGGTTGAGCTCGCGCCATTCCTCGAGGTCGGCGGCCGCCGGATTCCGGGTGTTGTACCGCGCCTCGTTGGCGAAGCCGCCGATATCGAACGTCCAGTTGGGCAGCCCCGAGTAGCCGATGCTCACGCCAGCCGAGATCTGGTTGTAGAGATCGTCCCAGCGAGAGGCGATGTCGCCGCTCCACACCGCGGCCGCGTTGCGCTGGATGCCGGCGAAGCCGGAGCGCGTGAGGATGAACACGCGCTTGTCGGGCCGCGCCGCACGCGCGCCCTCATAGACACCGCCACTGTGCACCAGCGCATACGTGTTGAAGTAGTCGGTGGAAGAACCCAGCGCCGTGGGCCCGATGCGCTCCTTGATCGAATCGATGTCCAGGTTCGAGTGCGGATCCGGCTCGGTGGCGTCCATCCACCAGGCATCCACGCCCAGCACGCCCAGCTTCTCGTTGACCTGGCGCCAGTACAGGTCGCGCGCCGCCTTCGAATAAGGATCGTAGAACGAGGACTTGTAGCCCGGGCCTACCCAGTCGAGGAAACCGTCCTCGACGTTCTTGCGATACATGAACCCGGCCGCGTCCAGCTCCTTGTAGTTGGCCGTGGTGGGATAGAACTTCGGCCACACCGAGATCATGAAATGCGCGTTCTGAGAGTGGACCTTGTCGATCATGGCCTTGGGATCGGGCCAGCGACTCTTGTCGAACTCGTGCGAGCCCCACGCGTTCTCGGGCCAGTAGAACCAGTCGAGCACGATGTTGTCGAGCGGGATCCTGCGCTTGCGGTACTCGGCCACCACGCCCGACAACTCCGCCTGCGTGTTGTAGCGCTGGCGGCTCTGCCAGAAGCCGTAGGCCCACTTGGGCAGCATCACGGCCTTGCCGGTGAGCTGTCGGTAGCCGGCGATCACGTCGTCCTGCGAAGTTCCGGCCACGAAGTAGTAATCCACCGCGCGGCCTGACTCCGAGGTGAAGGTCAGCGAGTGCCGTTCGGCGTCCGGCAGCGGGTCGTTGTGCAGCAACGCGATGTAGCCGTCCTGCGGGATCCACTCGATGCGGATCTTCACCGGCTTGCCGGCTTCCATGGCCACGTCGAAGTTCTGGTACCAGGCGGCCCAGTTCTGCCGCCAGCGGTCGAGTACCAGCTCGTCGTCGACGAACACCTTGAAATAACTGCTGCCGTAGAGCTGGAACTTGTGCTTGCCGGCCAGCGGCGATTCCACCGACCCTTCCCAGGTCACCGCCTGGTTCGGCAGGATGTTGGGCGGCGAGCCGGCGACCGGCTCCTTCGGCACCAGCAGCTCCTTCGGCCAGTCGAAGCGGTCTCGGATGTACTGGTAGTTGATGTCCTTCTCGACGCGTTCGAGCTTGAGTTGTCCATCGATGGAGTAACGCGCCGTGAAGCCGCCCTCCTTGCCCGCGGCGTCGCGAATCTCGAGGTCACGCGAGACCAGTCCATACGGCTTCGGATTGCCGAAACGCGTGATCGAATAGTTGTCCCACAACACGCCGTAGTTGCGGCTCGAGACCACGAACGGCACGCCGATGTCCATGTTGTGCTGCGCGATCTCGACGTCTTCGCCGTTGAGATTCATCTGCGCGTTCTGGTGCTGGCCCATGCCGTAGAAGGCTTCGTCGGTGCCGGGGTTGAAGCGCTGCGACACGCCCTTGTCGAGCACGCGCGCCGCGGCCTCTTCGAGCAGCGGCTTGCCGGCGAGGTCCGTGAATCGCACCGCGCCGTCGACCAGCGACACGTGCGCGACCAGCTGCGCGGTGGTCAGCGCGAGATCGTCGCCCCGGCGTTCCACCTTGAACGGCACTGCCGCGGGCTTCGGCTCGACGACGACGAGGCTGGCGGGAAGATCGAGATTCTCGCCGGCGACGGCCGTGACACGCACGATGCGATCGGAACGGACTTCGAGGCGCACGCGCCTGGCGTTGCCCGATGCCGGCGTCACGACGACGCCGCTTTCGCCCTGGACGAAGCTGCCCTCCGGTTTGTTCGACCCGCAGGCAACCAGCAGTGCCGCGCACAGCAATCCCGACAAAAACTTCATGAACCCCTCTCGACCTTGTCTGAGTTATTGGCCGGGAAAGATTCAAGCATGAAATGACCGTCGGAAGTCATTCAGCAAATTTTTCCCAAGTGAAAGTACAATGCTCTAATGAAAATGGAAGAGCAAGCGATTTCCGAGCCGCGGGCATTCGCGCAGAATTCCGCGCCAATGGCGACCAAATCGGCTTCCCCACGCGCGTCCGCGCCGCTCACCCCGATGCAGCCCAGCCGCTACCGGGCGCCGGCCCTGGAGAAAGGCCTCGACGTCATCGAACTGCTCGCCGCCGAGAAATCGCCGCTGAATCTCTCGGCCATCTCGCAACGGCTCGGACGCTCCTCGGGCGAATTGTTCCGCATGCTGCAGGTGCTGGAATTCAAGGGTTTCATCACCACTGCCGACAGCGGCTCTGGCTACGTACTCACGAACAAGTTGTTTGCCCTCGCGATGGCGCAGGCACCGGTGCGTTCGCTGGTGGAAACCGCGCTGCCCGTGATGCGCAAGCTGTCGCAGGATATCGGCCAGTCCTGCCACATCGCGGTGGCGTCGGAAGACCAGATCGTGGTCATCACGCGCATCGAACGGCCGGGAGACCTCGGCTTCTCGGTGCGCATCGGCTACCGGCGCGAGATCGCGCGCGCCACTTCCGGCCTCGTGCTGTTCGCCTTCCAGAGCGACGAGGTGCGCCGCACCTGGCTCAAGCGCTGCCGGCTCAAGGGCGAAGCCGCCGATGCGTTCGTCGAGCGTGCCAACGTCGTGCGTGCCCGCGGTCATCACGAGGCGGCCTCGGATTTCGTGCGCGGCATCGTCGATCTCTCGGCGCCCATCCTGCGCGGCGACACCGCGGTGGCGGCGCTCACCTGCCCCTTCGTGCACAGCAATCCCCTCATCATGGAAATGCCGCAGGCCGTCGAACACATTCGCGCCGCAGCCCGACAGATATCCGCGGAGATCGTGCACGGGGACCTTCCATGACAGAGGCCACTTCGGCGAACGGCAGCAAGCCCGAATTCATCACGCCGGGATTCATCGGCGCCACCGTGCTGGTGGTCGCATTGTTCGCGTTCTGGGGCATGTCAAACAGCCTCAACGACGTGCTGATCCCGCAGTTCCGGCGCACGTTCCAGCTCGGCGACTTCGCCTCGAGCTTCGTCCAGTTCGCGACCTTCATCGGCTACTTCCTGTTCGCCATCCCGGCGGCGCTGTTCATGCGCCGCTTCGGATACCGGGCCGCCGTGGTCATGGGCCTGGTGCTGTTCGGCAGCGGCGCGCTGCTCTTCTACCCGGCCGCGCAATTCGGCGAGTATCACTTCTTCCTCGGCGCGCTGTTCGTGGTGGCCAGCGGGCTGTCGTTCCTCGAGACCTCCGCGAACCCGATGATCGCGGCCATGGGCCCGGCGGAAAACGCCGACCAGCGCCTCAACTTCGCGCAGATGTTCAACCCGCTGGGCACCATCCTCGGCGTGTTCGTCGGCAAGGAACTCATCCTCTCCGACCATCACCTCACGTCCGGGCAGGTGCTCGCGATGGAGCCGGCCGCGCAGGCCGCGTGGCGCACGGCCGAGCTCGACGCCGTCAAACTACCGTACCTGGGCATCGCCTGCGTGGTGCTGCTGTGGGCGCTGCTGGTGGCCATCGCCAAGTTCCCGCCGCTGGCGCGCAAGATCGAGGCGGACGCCGATGCATCGGCCGGCGGCTTCCGTGGTCTCCTGGCCTTCCCGCGCTACTGGCTGGGCGTGTTCGCGCAGTTCGCCTACGTCGGCGCGCAGGTGGGCGTGTGGAGCTTCGTGATCCGCTACACGCAGTTCAACACGCCGGGCACGGCGGAGAAGGTCGCGGCCAACAACCTGCTGATCACGCTGACGCTGTTCTTCGCGGGCCGGTTCGTCGGCACGCTGCTGATGTCGAAGATCCGGCCGGCCGTGTTGCTGGCGCTGTTCTCGGTGGCCGACGTGCTGTTGTGCGTGCTGGCGGCGCTGGCCGGAGGTGACGTCGGCCTGTACGCACTCATGCTCACGAGCTTCTTCATGTCCATCCAGTTCCCCACCATCTTCACCATGAGCCTGCGCGGACTCGGCAACCACACCAAGTCCGGCTCTTCGTTCCTGGTCATGGCCATTGTCGGGGGCGCGGTGGTGCCGCCGCTCATGGGCCTGGCCTCCGACGCCAGCACCATCAACACGGCCATGCTGATCCCGGCTCTGTGTTTCCTGGTGGTGTTCATGTTCGCCTGGAAATCGCGCCGCGAGACGGTCGCGGCAAAAGCGCTGACGGCTGCCGCATGAGCGCGGCGCTCGCGCGTCGCGAGCTGGGATCGACCGGCGTGTCGATCACGACGCTGGGCTTCGGCGGCGCCGGCATCGGCAATCTGTATCGCCAGCTGGCGGACGCGGATGCGGTGGACGCGGTACGCGAATCCTTCGCCGCCGGCGTGCGCTACTTCGACACGGCGCCCTTCTACGGATTTGGACTGAGCGAACAGCGGCTCGGCGCCGCGCTGTCCGGCGAACGCACGCCCATCGTGATCTCCACAAAAGTGGGGCGGCGGCTGGTGCCGACCGGTCCGCAGGATCCCGCGGCCGGCCGCGAAGGCTATTTTTCGCCGCGGCCGTTCTCGCCGGTGTTCGACTACGGCTTCGACTCGATCATGCGATCGCATGCCGAGAGCCTGCAGCGCCTGGGCGTGCCGCGAGTCGACATCCTGCTCTGCCATGACATCGGCCGGCTGACGCACGGCGACGCCCACGCGGCGCGCTTGGCCGAGTTCATCGAGGGGGGCTACCGCGCGCTGCGCGAATTGCGCGACGCCGGCTCCGTGAAGGCCATCGGCATCGGCGTGAACGAATGGGAAGTGTGCGTCGAGCTGCTCGAGCGCTGCGAGCTCGACTGCATCCTGCTCGCTGGGCGTTACACCCTGCTCGAACAGCCTGCGCTCGAGAAGCTGCTGCCGCTGTGCGTGCAGCGCCGCGTCTCGATCCTCTGTGGCGGGCCTTTCAACTCGGGGATCCTCGCGGCCGGTTCGCGTGCCGGTGCCAGGGCGCACTACAACTATGCGCCGCCGCCCGACGCGGTGCTGGAACGCGTGCGCAGGCTCGAAGCGCTGTGCGGGGAATTTTCCGTGCCGCTGCAGGCCGCGGCGCTGCAGTTCCCGCTGGCGCATCCCGCGGTGGCGAGCGTCGTCGCCGGTTGCGTCACCGGCGCAGAGGCGCGAAATTGCGCCACCATGTTTGCACACCCGATTCCTGCCGGTTTCTGGCACGCCCTGCGCGACCGGGGCCTCGTCGACCCACGCGCGCCGGTGCCCGCATGAGCCGCATCGACAGTCACCAGCACTTCTGGCGCCTGGATCGCGGCGATTATGGCTGGCTGACGCCGGCGCTCGAGCCCATCTACCGTGACTATCTACCGTCGGACCTCGCGCCGCAGCTGGCGCGCGCCGGCGTGGAATCCACGGTGGTGGTCCAGGCCGCGCCCACGGTGGCCGAAACCCTGTACCTGCTGGAACTGGCGCGTGACAACCCGTTCATCGCCGGCGTGGTGGGCTGGGTGGATTTCGAAAGCCCGATGGCCGGCGACACTATCGCGACGCTGGCCGAGGACGCCAGCCTGCTCGGCCTGCGGCCCATGATCCAGGACATTCCCGACGTGGCCTGGATGCTCAAGCCCGCGCTGGGGCCCGCCATCGAGACCATGATCGATCACGACCTGGTGTTCGACGCGCTGGTGATGCCGCAGCACCTCGACGTGCTGCGCGACTTCGTCGAGTTATACCCGGAACTGCGCCTGGTCGTGGATCACGGCGCCAAGCCGCCGCTGCGCGGCGGCTACCTCGCCGACTGGAAGGCCGGCATCCGGGCGATCGCCGAGTCGACACGGGCCGTCTGCAAATTGTCCGGACTGGTCACCGAGGCGGGCAGCGCGAACCCGGCGGTGCTCTCCGAGTGCGTGGATCACCTGGTGTCCTGCTTCGGCCCCGAGCGCCTCATGTGGGGCAGCGACTGGCCGGTGTGCGAGCTGGCGTGTTCCTACGACGAGTGGTACCAGGCCTGCGAGATGTTGCTGGTGACGCTGGGCGCGGGCGAGCGCGAACGCATTTATTCAGGAACTGCGCGAGAGACCTATGGAATCTGAACGCCTTGCCGGCAAGACGGCGATCGTGACGGCCGGCGCCTCCGGCATCGGCCGTGCCAGCGCGGAAGCCTTTGCCCGCGCGGGTGCGCGCGTGCTGGCGGTGGATATCGATGCGAACGCCGTGAAGAGCGTGCCGGGGTGCGAGGGGCATGTGCTCGATGTGCGCGACGCGACGGCTATCTCCGAGTTTGCCGCCAGGGTCGGCCCCGTGAACGTGCTGTTCAACTGCGCGGGTTCGGTGCCGGCCGGCACCATCCTCGACGTCGATCCGGCGAAGTGGAATTCCGCCTTCGACCTCAACGTGAACTCGATGTACCACATGATCCGCGCGTTCCTGCCGGGCATGATCGCGGCGGGTGGCGGATCCATCATCAACATGTCGTCGGTGGCGGGATCCATCACGGGCGTGCCGGATCGCTGCGCCTATGGCGCCACCAAGGCCGCGGTGATCGGGCTCACCAAGTCCGTGGCGGCGGACTTCGTGACCAAAGGCATCCGCTGCAATGCCATCTGCCCCGGCACCGTCGACACGCCCTCGCTGCAGTCACGCCTGCATGCGTACGGCGACTACGCAAAGACGCGCGCGGAATTCGAGGCGCGCCAGCCCATGGGCCGCTTCGGCAAGCCCGAAGAAATCGCCGCGCTGGCGCTGCATCTCGCCAGCGACGAGTCCGGCTTCACCACCGGCCAGATCCACATCATCGACGGCGGCTGGATGATCTAGTAGGTGGCGAGGCGGACGCGGAGGATGCGGGGGGCGTCGGTGAGGTTGAGGCCGTAGTCGGTCTGGTCGCCGTTCCAGGTGCGCGTGCGCGTCCACTTGCCGTCGCGGTATTCGCCCTCTTCCACGCTCGCGAAGATCAGGCCGTTCGCATTGCGATTCGCGGCGGGCGCGAAGTTCACGCGTACGCGCTGGCCGGTGAGCAGGTATTCATCGGGGCCGAGCTCTGCCAGCAATGCGCCGCCAGAAGGATAAGGCGCCCAGTCAGGCATGGGCGTGCCCTTGGGAAACCATTCTTTCTGTCCGAATTGCCATTCGTTGAAGGCCAGCGTGACCGTCCAGCGCCCGAGATCCAGCTTGCGCGGCGAGTGATCGTCAGGTTCACCCGCGCCCCACACGCGCTTCTCGAAGCTCAGTTTCGCCCACTCGCGCGCCATCGGCGCCAGCAGCCGGTACGGCCGCGCGAACGCGTCGATGGCCTCGTCGATGTTGCGCGCACCCAGTGGATAGTTCGAATAACCGGTGAGGTCGATCCCGAACGGCACGATGCCGATTCCCTGCGCGCCCAGCACATCGTAGAAGTGGCGCGCGAATACCGGATCATTGCCGATCTCGGGCACCAGCAGCGGCCCGCCCGCCTTGTACATCTCGATGACGCGATCGACCTTCGGCGACTCCTTGATGTAGATGTCCGGCGCGACTATGTCGATGGCCGGCGCCGCCGCACGGTAGATGAAGATCACGTTGTCGGTCGGCCCGCCACTGGCGTACCCACCGGGCGCGCCCGGTTGGAACGGATCGCGCAGCGCCGCGTTCACGTACATGGGCAGCGCGTATTCCTTCCTTCCGGCCGCCGCGACATCACCGATGTACTTCGCCACCGCCCAGGCGTGGAAATACTCGTCGGCATCTTTGCCGAAGACTTCCGTCCAGGTGCCTGGCTTCACCCCTCGAGCCTTCACCAGCACCGGTGGCACGGCCCCGGAGAACAACTTCTGCGCGGCCGGTCCGAAATCGCGGACGCTGCCGTACGTCCCCGGCTCGTTCTGCACCTGCATGAGGATCACGGTGCGCTGCGTGTCCACCTGCTCCAGGTGGCGCATCAACGCCACGAACGCCCGCGTATCCGCGGCCAGCGTCGCCGGCGAATGCGGCGACATCGAGTTCAACACCTTGCCCCTGGCATCCACGAGCCGCGGGAACCGCTGGTTGTCGAGCTTCACCCACTCCGGCGCGTAGTTAGGCCCGTTGTTCTTCCAGGTCGCGAACCACAGCAGCACGAGCTTCAGGTCCTGCGCAGCCGCCTGCGAGATCAGCGTGTCGAGGAACGAGAAATCGAACTTGCCCTCGACGTGCTCGATCTGTTCCCAGGCAATGGGCACGCTCACGGTGTTCGCGCCGAGCCGTTTCACGGCGGGCCACACCTGCGGCAGCATCGCCGGCCAGGCACTGGAGTTGTTCACCTGCGCGCCCAGCACGAGATACGGCGCCCCGTCGACCAGCAACGCGCTGCGGCCATTGCGCGTGACCAGCTCCGGCATGGGCGCCGCGGCACCCGCCGCCATCGACGCGCACAAGGCACCGGCAAACAACCAGGCTCGACACTTCATCGACTCTCCTCCCCCATCCGCGAAGCCGTCATCCGCGATGCGCGATAGTATTGGCAGCGCGGCGCCAATGCAGCGCCTTTTGCCCGAGGGATATCGAATGAAGCATGTCTTTGCCCTGGCGCTTGTCCTGTCCGTCCCGGCCATTGGCGCCGACGCGCCCGCCCGCAAGGATGTACTCGCCCTCGCCGCACGCGTCGCGGACTGGCAGCTCCAGCACATGGACGCCAAGCACGTCACGCACTTCAAGGACGAATCCCGTGAACCCAGGAGCTGGGAACAGGGCGCGTTCTGGGTGGGCGTGACGCGCCTCGCCGATGCCAGCGGCGAGAAGCGATTCAGCAAGGCCATCCTCGACATGGGCCGCGCCAATGCGTGGAAGCCCGGGCCGCGCCTCTATCACGCCGACGATCACGTGATCACGCAGAGTTACCTCTGGGCCGCGCGTCATGGCGCGGGCGCCGAGGCCATCGCGCCGCTGCGCGCCAGCTTCGACGCCATCCTCGCGAAGCCCGCCAATGCGCATCTCAGCTTCTACCCCGAGAAGAACTACGAAGAAACCGCCTGCCTGCGCCGCTGGTGCTGGTGCGATGCGCTGTTCATGTCGCCGCCCGCGTGGGTCGAGCTCTCCCGCCAGACCGGCGATCCGCGCTACACCGAATTCGCCTTGAAGGAATTCTGGGCGACCACCGACTTTCTGTACGACCCCGTCGAGAAGCTCTATTTCCGCGACAGCCGCTTCTTCGACCGCCGCGACGAGCAGGGCCGCAAGCTGTTCTGGAGCCGCGGCAACGGCTGGGTGTTCGCGGGCATCGCAAACCTGCTGGAGTCATTGCCCGGTGACGATCCCCATCGTCCACGCATGGAAGCCCTGTTCAAGGAAATGGCTGCCAGGCTCAGGAGCCTCCAGAAGCCGGACGGTTACTGGGCGCCATCCTTGTTAGGCGCGGAGAACTCGCCACCCGAAACCAGCGGCACGGGCTTCTATGTCTACGGCCTTGCGTGGGGCGTGAAACACGGACTGCTCGACGCGGGAGAATATCGTCCGGCCATCGACAGTGGTTGGGCGGCGCTGACCCGCGCAGTTGCGAAGGACGGCCGTCTTGGTTGGGTGCAGCAGGTCAGCGACCGACCTGACAAGGTTGCCGAGGCCGACACCCAGTTCTACGGGGTGGGCGCATTCTTGCTCGCGGCAAGCGGCGTGGCCACCATTTCGGAGTAGCTCATGGGCAAGGTACGCGTAGCCGCCTTTGGAATCTCCCTCGATGGATACGGTGCTGGTCCCGACCAGTCACTCGAGAATCCACTCGGCACCGGATTCATGAACGTGATGGACTGGTTTTTTCCCACCAGGATCTTTCGCGAAAAGGTCATAGGCCAGCAAGGTGGCGAGACCGGCGTCGACAACGCCATCGCGGAGAAGAGCTTCGAGAACGTCGGCGCCTGGGTGATGGGACGCAACATGTTCAGCCCCGGGCGCGGCGCCTGGGACATGAAGTGGCGCGGCTGGTGGGGCGAGGAACCGGTCTAC
Source organism: Steroidobacteraceae bacterium (assembly GCA_036274075.1). Lineage (GTDB taxonomy): Bacteria > Pseudomonadota > Gammaproteobacteria > Steroidobacterales > Steroidobacteraceae > CADEED01. Next base: position 69,857 of record DASUGK010000056.1, read on the forward strand.
CATTGCCAGGTGTTCGTGTTGACCCAATACGCGCGTCCGCCGCTCGAGATGAAAGGCGGTACGACGTTTCACTTCGTCACCGACGGTATCGACTCAGCGCTGCAGCGGGCGAAGGATGCCGCCGGCGGCCGAGACGTCCGCATTGGCGGCGGCGTCGCCACGGTGCGCGAGTACCTGCAGGCGCGGCTCATCGATGAACTGCATCTCGCCATGCGGCCGGTATTCATGGGCCGCGGCGAGAACCTGTTCGCGGGACTGGATATGCAGGCCCTGGGCTACGAGTGTTACCAGCACATCGCGGGTGAACGCGCGACGCACCTGCTGCTGCGACGGCTAGCGCGAAGCTGATTCCTGCCCACCCGGCGCGACGATGGTGAAACCCGGGATCGGACGGAGTTCGACGTAGCCAGGATGGTACATGTCGATGAACACCGCGTATTTCGGCGGCGAATCGCACACCACTTCGTAGACGTCCATGATGGAACCGTACGGGCTGCGTTCCATCACCGAACCACCGCGCTCGAAGAAAGGCTGTTTGCCTTCCGGGCAACGCAGGCGCGCGAAGTATGCCTGCTCACCCGCCGGCCCGTGCGCCAGCACCGGGTTCTCGATGGAACCCAGCGGATGCTTATCGATCTCGGCCTTCTCCGCGGCGGTGAGCTCGTTGCGCGGGGCTACTCCCATCATCATTTGCGTGAGGCTCTTGCTGACGTCGGCGTCCTCGGTGGACGCGCAACCGCCGAGCAGGAAGAGGATGGAGGCAGCGAGATGCTTCATGTGCTTGGCCTTTGGTGGTTGCGATGTCAGTCAGGCGGCATCCGCATGACGCCCTGCATCCACAAACGCGGGACGAACATGCAACCGGGTTAAATCCTTCCCATCAGCCCTTGTTGCGCGTGGCGATGTAATAGATTCCCAGCAGCATTACCACCGGGCCCGTGATTCCGAAAAGAACCAGCGACAGGAAATAGAGAACGGGTTGCTGCGCGAATGCCGCCATGGCGGGCTCGCGCGCCAGCGACATCAGCAGGCCGACGACCAGGCACATGACGCCGTTGGTCGCGCGTGGTGTCCAGGCGGCTTGCATGGTCAATTCCCCGTGGCGCGCTCGGCGACCATGAGAATGTAGCGCGAGTCGGCACGTGGATCGAAGCCGGCAGGCCGGGCGACGTCCGGAGGCGCCGAACAGACAAACAAGGTGTTGCCCTCGATGCGGTACACACCCTGGACCGCCGTGCCGCCGTCCCAGAAGTCCATGCGGAAGGGCGCGGCACTGGTATCGAGGTCGAGCACTTCGTGGCCGGGGTCACCCTCGAACCAGAAGCGGTTGCCTTCGATGTGGGCCTTCGCACCGGTCTTGTCGGGCATCGGCCGCGAGCCGCGTTGCGCCGACTTCACCACCCAGACACCCTGGAGTTCCTTAAAGGGCCCGGGTAGTTCGCTGGCGGCGCGCACGGCGGGCGCAGCCGTGGCAATGGGTGGAGTTGTCACTGCAGCACAGGCGGTGAGCGCGAATGTCGCAAGGAGACAGGCAATGGCTTTCATTCTTGTTTCCCGGGTGTCACCTGAAGCGGCGCAGCCTCCTGGCCTTCGCCAAGGTGGATAGGCCACCGATGACGAGAATGCCGGATGCCGCCAGCAAGAGGCCGATGAAAATCCTGGGAGGCCCGCTGGCAAGAATCATGACAAATACCGCGACGCAAGCCACCGCTGCCCCGAGCGCGCCGTAGCCGCGAAATCTCCGGCTGGTCGCCGACCGCTGCAGATCGGCGCAAAACCGTTCGTAGGCCGCTTGCGTATCCCACCGGGTTTTCGCCTTGCATCGCGCACACCGCGCTGCCGACCCTGGATTCGCCGCTTCGCATACCGGGCAAACGACCGAATACACGAAGTGCGAATCGGGTGGCTGATAGCCGGATCTGCAGCGGGGACAGGTGTTTCGATCTCGCTCCAGGCAGGACTTGTGGATTACGGTCTGGCAGCGGGCACACCACGTGGCCTCGGTATCCAGGGTCACCTTCCCATGGCATGCGCCGCATTGGGTTCCAGCGAGTTGCATGCGGATGGATGGCGCCCGAGGATGTTAGACGGGAGCCCATTCAACACCCTGACGAGGCTGAGTACAAATCCCGTGCGGGTGCGGCTACTCGGCGGCCTGTTTGCGTGCGAAAAAGAACGTGAATCCACCGCTGATCGCGGCCAGCCCCACGAGAAGCCATCCTTCGGCCAGGGCGACGTCCTTCTTGACGAAGACGCTGAATGCGGCAACGCCGAAACCGAATACCGCGAAACCCACGACGAACCAGGCGCCCGCGCTGCCCTGCACGCGCAGCCGGCGAAGTAGTTCGAAGCATGGAACCCCGAGAACGACGACCGCGCCGAGGAACCACAGTGACAGGGCGATCTCGAAAACGACGATCGTGCCGACCAGTCCAAGTTCGCATGCGCACGGCGTCGACAGGGCCCACGCCACGAAGCAGGCGGACCCCACGGCCCAGCCCTTGATGGCGCCGACGAAAAGTTCTTCGAAGTCGTAGTCCAGCCTGGTTGGATTCGCTGACATCGTGTGCAGGAAGATGCCAGAGAAGCGCGCTGGATATATTCCGCGCTGCTGGCCGGTGTTGCCGGGTGATACCGTGAATGGCAGCGCGAGCCACCATCCTCGCCTGCGGCGATCACGAATGTTTCGCCATGCCTCTCAGCCAGGCGAACTGAATACCGGATCGAACCACGGGTTCAGGCAGGTGCCGCATTGATCGCAGCACGTGCCGTGGGGCTCGGATCCGTCAAGGAAATCCACTCCGTTTGACGCACTGCCTTCGAATACGAAACCGACCACCACGAATGCGTTACCTAACGAGTGGGCTTCGATCGCATGGCGACGACGATGCTCGGGTAATCCATTTCGACGGCTCGTTGAGCCGCGTTCAATTGTTGGTAGCTGCGGCTCCGGGTCAGGAGTTTGAATGCGAGGTAGGAAAGTACAATCGCGGACACGCCCGCGATCCAGCCCGACAAATTGAACGCAACGATCGTCAGCACGAAGGCGACCGGAATGAGATAGCCCGGTGAGTTGATGAGCCGCGAGCCACCGGTGCCGATACGCTGCCGAATGGCCGACCCGACCAGGTCTTCGGGATATTCCGTTCGATACCCGATGACTTCGTACTCACCGGCCGGTACCTGGCCGTCGGCACGGATGTTCGGGTTCGGAAAGAAGTCCTCGTACATCGATTCGACGCCACCGAACCCGAGCCGGCCCGAGGCAAGGATCAACGAAGACGTGATCTCGGAGCCGGAGTCGCAGTACTGCTGCAACGAAGGTGGAATCTCTTCGTCCACATACGCGTGCAGCAGATGCCCGCCATCGGCGCCGGTCGGGAACCGGATGACTGCCTTCCGGCTGGCCAGATCCTCCAGTTGCTCGGCGTCCATCTGCCGATCGCCGACCAGAGAATCCACGTCGAACAACGCCACCTCGGCCACGTCCGTTCCACCTGCCAATACGAGCTTTGTCACTTTCCGGGCACCACGAGTAGCCAGGCGAGCAAGTCACGGATCCTGCACATGTGCCGCCAGCATCGCAAAGTGTTCCTCGAGCTCGAACAGTCCTCGCGCAAGCCTGGGCGGCAGTCGATTCCGGGCTTCGACGAACACCGGCCTCTCCTCCCAGAGAAAAACGCCTTCGAGATACGAGACGTACACGGCATTTTCGACGTCGGCGGCCGCCGCCGTGAGCACCTGCTCCATCACGGCGAGATGCCGGCCGACTTCAGAGGTGTTACCGGCTTCGATGGCGCGCGCCGTGGCACGCGCCACGGCGGCCATTTCATCGTGCAATGACTGCCGATCCCCGGCGTCGAGTTCCGCCGCCGCTTCCGGGAATTCGACGTCGATCAGACGATCGAAGGCAGCGTGATTCATCGATCCCCGAATTGCGACTTCACGCGTCATGTCACTCCCGGGCAATTGCCACGGACTGGCGCTACAACTCTCCCCTCTTCAACTTCTCCACCGCGAAATCCGCCGCCCTGGCGGTCAACGCCATGTAGGTCAGCGAGGGGTTCTGCGTCGGCGACGACACCATGAACGAGCCATCCGTGACGAACAGGTTCGGCACGGCGTGCACCTGGTTGTTGCCGTTCAGCACCGAGGTCTTCGGATCGCGTCCCATGCGCGCGGTGCCCATTTCGTGGATCACGCTGCCCGGGACGATGGGATTGTTGAAGCTCTTCACGTTCTCGAGTTTCGCGGCCGTCAGCATTTCTGCCGCGTCGTCCGCCATCTGCTGCGCCATCGCGCGCTCGTTGTCGCGGTAGGTCATGGAGATGTTCAGGCGCGGAATGCCCCACTGATCCAGCTTGTCGTGCGACAGCCAGATGCGATTGTCGTGGTACGGCAGCGTTTCGCCGTAGCCCTCGATGAAGATGTTCCACTGGCCGGGCCGCGTGATCTCGTTCTTGAAATCCGCGCCGAAATCAGCGGAGCCAACACCACGCGTCCAGTTGCCGCGCCCCGAATACACCTCGTAGCCGTAGCCTCGCTTGAATTTCTCCTCGCGAGTGGTGACGTTGCGGAAGCGCGGGATGTACATGCTGGTGGAGCGGCGGCCCTTGTAATAGCGATCCAGGTAACCGGAGTACGTCGCCGTCGCGCCGCCACCGTTGTGGTGGTCCATGAGGTTGTGGCCGAGCTCGCCGCTGTCATTGCCCAGGCCATCCGGGAACCGTGCGCTGCGGGAGTTCAGCAGGATGCTGGTGGAATTGAGCGCCGATGCGCACAGGAACACTACCTTGGCGAAGTACTCGGTGCTCGCGAACGTGTTGGCGTCGATGACGCGCACGCCGGTCACGCGCTGCTTCGCCTCGTCGTAGATGAGCGAATGCACGATGCTGTCGGCCTGCAGCGTGAGATTCCCGGTCTTCTGTGCCGCCGGAAGCGTCACGCCGTTCGACGAGAAATATGCCGTGTACGGGCAGCCGCGCGCGCATTGGTTGCGGCCCTGGCATGGCCCGCGGCCATTGTGCTCGCGCGACAGCACCGCGATCGAGCTGCAGATCAAACGACGATCGGTGAATGCCTTTTCGAACTCGCGCTTGATGTGCTTCTCGAGCGCCGTCATCTCGAAGGGCGGTTGCAGGATCTGTTTCGGTAGTTGGGGCAGCCCCGGGTTCTCGCCGCTGGCGCCGATGAATTTCTCGACGTGGTCGTACCAGGGGGAGATGTCGGCGTACCGGATCGGCCAGTCGATGCCCACGCCTTCCTTGAGGTTGGCCTCGAAGTCGAGGTCGCTGAACCGGAACACGTGGCGCGCCCAGAGCAGCGACCGGCCGCCGACCTGGTAGCCGCGATACCAGTTGAACGGCTGCGCCTGTTCGTACGGGTACTTCGTGTCGTCCACCAGGAACTGCTTGGTCGACTGGTCGTAGAGATACAGCGTCGACTGGATGGGCTGCTGCTTGCGGTCGGCATTGGTGGGCCGGTTGTTGTGCGGCAGTTCCCAGGGATCCTTGAGCGCGGTGGTGTAGTCCTCGATGTGCCGCACGTTGCGGCCGCGCTCGAGCACCAGTGTCTTGAGGCCTTTTTCGCAGAGTTCCTTGGCGGCCCAGCCGCCGGACATCCCGGAGCCGACGACGATCGCGTCGAATGTGTTCGAGGTCGCCATCAGATTGCCCACGCCTTCTGGTTGGGCTGCAGCGGCAGGTCTCCCTTGAAGCCACCGGGAATCTTTTCGTACGCCAGCGCCTGCGTCGCGCCGATCTCGGAGAGGAAGTAACCAGTCATGGTGTAGTCCTTCAGGATCTTGAAGAACGACGAGTCGTAGTCGAGCTCGATGTCCTGCGCGGCACGGGCCTTGAGCGCGGCCACCTGCGCATCCGGCTTGCGGCGCTGGATGCCAGCCAGCGATTTCAAGCCGGCGCGAAAGGTCTGCTGTGCCTTGGGACTGGCGCAGGCGGGAATCGCGAGGTCGATGAAGTAATGCGTGTCGGCCGCGGAAGCGGCCGGAGAATCCGTGGCAGGCAAGATCAGGTCCACCAGCGTGCGCAGGGTTCGCATCTCGCTGTCGCCGAAGTAGCTGGCCTTGCGGGGCGCCTCGGCAAAGGCGGTCAACACCTGCCCCAGTGCCGCCGACCCCATCAGCACGGATGCTCCTCGCAAAAACGCGCGGCGATCGTTCATGTCCTCTCCCCTTCGATTGGAACGTCGACGCCGTATGTTAGTCACAACTGCCGAACACAGGCCAGTTGTGCCGGCATTCACTCGTTCTTGCGGGCTCCCCGCACGTTCATCACGAAAAGGCCGACCTGCAGCGCGATCAGCGCCCAGGCGCGCGCGTGCAACGCCCACGCGATCCACAACACATTGCTCAGGATGAACCACCAGAAGCCGGCCTCGCGCCGGGACTTCTGGCGCGAAGCGACCAGCCACGCGGCGAGCAGTGTCACCGCCATGGCCGGCCACTGGATGAGGTCAGCCACGATACGCGCGCTCGAGCGCCGCGATGTCGAGTTTTCCCATCTTCAGGAGCGCTGCCATGGCGCGCTCGGATTTCTCGTTCGGGTCGCCGAACCACTCCACCATCTGCTTCGGCACCACCTGCCACGACAGGCCGTACTTGTCCTTGAGCCAGCCGCACACATGCGACTTGGGATCGCCGCCGGCCGTGAGCCTGTCCCAGTAGTAATCGAGCTCCTTCTGGTCGTCGACGTAGATCTGCAGCGAGACGGCCTCGTTGAACTTGAAGATGGGACCACCGTTGAGCGCGGTGAAGGACTGGCCGGCGAGCTCGAACTGCACGGTCAACACGGTGCCGGGCTTCTGCTGGTGCGTCTCGAAGCCCTCCTTGCCGTAGCGCGCGATCTTGCCGATCTTCGAATTCGGGAAGATGCCGGTGTAATAGCGCGCGGCCTCTTCAGCCTCGCTGGCAAACCACAGGCAGGGCACGATTTTCTGGCTGAATTGCATGGTGTCACTCCGTTCTTGGGGATCGCGCTCAATGGCCGAACGGGCCGCGGCCAGATCGACATTCCACGGAAGGTATTTTGCCGGGCGCATGCCGGCAATCGGACGGCGCTGACGGCTACTGCTGGCGAACCAGCGATTCCTCGAGCTGCTCGAGGCTTCGCCCTCGGGTCTCGGGAAGGATGCGCGCCAGCACCACGACGCCGAGGATCGCGAACAGCCCATAGATCAGGAACGTGCTGGCGCCGCCGAGATGCTCCAGTTGCCACGGGAAAACCAGCTGCGCCACCACGCACACCAGTGAATTCACCAGGCCCACGCAGGAAATGGCGAGCGCGCGCACGCGGTTCGGAAAGATCTCCGACAGCAGCACCCACATCACGGGTCCGAGCGACATGGCGAAACTTGCGATGAATGCCAGCAGGCCGATGAGCACGAGGATGGGATCGAGCGCCCCGCCCGCCGCCCTGAAACCGTACGCCGTGAGCAGTAGTGAGGCCGCCATCGCCGCGGTCCCGAAGATCAGCAGCGGCCGCCGCCCGACGCGGTCGATGAGCAGCAACGCGACGATGGTGGACAACAGGTTGACGATGCCCAGCAGCACGGTCTGCATGAACGAGGTCTCCAAATCCGCGCCGGTGCTCTTGAAGACGATGGTGGCGTAGGCGAGCACCGAATTGATGCCGGTGATCTGCTGCACGACGCCGACCACCAGGCCGATGGCCAGCACCGCACGCAACTGCGGCACCCACAGGTCGCGCAGCCGGGCGTCGCTCTTGCCGGATTCGTGCGACAACGAAGCGCGTACTTCGGCGAGCTCGGTTTCGGCGGCCTCGGTTCCATGGGCGCCTTGCAGGATGTGCCTGGCGGCGTCAAACCGGCCATGCATCGCGAGCCAGCGCGGACTTTCCGGAACCCAGAGCAGCGCGAACAGGTAGAGCAGCCCCGGGAACACACCCAGGCCCAGCATCCAGCGCCAGTTCCATTCGGCGAGATGCAGTGTTGCCAGCCACGCCAGGTCGAAGTCCTCGAGCCGTATGATGGCGTAGTTGGACGTGAACGCCAGCGCAGTGCCGAACACGATGAACAACTGGCTGAAGGTCACCATGCGCCCGCGCAGCGCGGGCGGCGATATTTCCGCGATGTACATGGGCCCGGCGACCAGCACCGCACCGACGCCAAAACCACTGAGCATGCGTCCGACGATGAGCATGGTGAGGTTGTTCGCGACCGACGCCACCAGTGCCGATGCGATGAACACCACGGCCGCGGCGCGCAACACGGTGCGTCGACCGAACCGGTCGGCCAGGGGGCCGGCGAAGAAGATGGCGATCGTGGCGGTGATGGTGTGCGAGGACGTGGTCCAGCCGAGCTCGAGTTCCGTGAGCGCGAACTGGCTCTTCACGAACACCAATGCGCCCGTGAACAGCGAGCCGTCGAAGCCCATGAGAAAGCCGCTGAGCGCGACGATCAGGATCGTGCCGATCGGGGACGTGACCCCCTTGCCCATCAGGCGCGCGCCACGGAATCACGCTCGACGAGAATGGGTTCGAACACCTGCTGCACGTCTTGCGGCTGGTCGTAGACGTTCTTGAGCACCCAGCGTGCCGCCATGGTGCCCATGTCGGCGATGGGATAGTGGATGGTGGTGAGTTTCGGATACACGTAGCGCGAGATCGGCGCATCGTCGAAGCCGACGATCGACAACTCGCGTGGCAGCTCGAGCCCGCGCTCGTGCGCGGCGGCCATGGCGCCCGCGGCCATTTCGTCGTTGGCGCAGACCACCGCGGTGAACGGAATGCCCTTGGCGAACAGCGCGTTCAGAGCGTCCTGTCCGCCGGTCTCGTGGTAGTCACCCTCGTGCAACAGGCGCTCGTCGAATTTCACGCCGGCCTCGGCCAGCGCGCGCTTGTGCCCCGCGAGGCGCTGCCTGGCGTCCACCCAGTCGAGCGGGCCCGAGATGTACGCGATGCGCTTGTGCTTGCGCTTGAGCAGCGACTGCGTGGCCAAGTAGCCACCCAGCTCGTTGTTCAGGCTGAAGCAGTGGTCGGAGAGCCCGCGCACCTTGCGGTTCATGACCACCAGCGGCGTGGTGTTGTGGTCGTGGTCGACCAGGAACTTGTCCGGCAGCCGTTCCACGTGGACGATGAGCGCATCGCAGTTGCGGTTCACGAGGAAACGGATCGCCTCGCGCTCCTGCTCCTCCTTGCTGTGGCCGGCCGCCACCAGCACGAACTTGCCGGCCGCCTTGAGCGTCTGCTCGATGGCCGACAGCATCGCGCCGAAGAACGGGCCGTGCAGCTCGGAGACCAGCACGCCCACGGCATTGGAGCTGCGCGTCGCCAGCGACTGCGCGATCGAATTCGGGCGATAACCCAGCTCGCGCATGGCCTCCAGCACGCGCTGGCGCGTCTTGTCGCTGACCTTGGCGCCGGGATTGATGACGCGCGATACCGTGGCCAGCGATACGCCGGCGAGCTCCGCCACTTCGTAGATGTTCGCCATGTACGGTTACCCCGGCATCGCGCCCGGGGGCGGTGCCTTGCAGTATTGTTCCACGTAGGCCTGGTGCGCAGGTAGTTGGGCCACGGTCTTCTCGACCGAACTGCGGATACCGTTCAAGAAGTGCGACAACTCTTCGTCTCCCATGAGATCGGCCACGGGGTGATGCTGCTTCGGCTCGATGCCCTGCCCCAGCATCACCTGGATCCATGAATTCTCGGCAAACAGTTCGTTCGGCACGCGGAACACGCGGCCGGTTTCGCGGAACAGCTCCATGCGGTGCCGCAGCGTGCCGGGGATTTCCATGCTGCGGCAGCTGCGCCAGAACGGCGTGTCCTGGCGGCGCGTCACGTGGTAGTGCAGCACGATGAAATCGCGGATGTGCTCCAGCTCGTGGTTGGTCTGGTTGTTGTACTCGTCGATGTCCGACGGGTTGATGCCGTCGCGCGGGAACATCTGCATGAGCCGGATGATGCCGCGCTGGATCAGGTGGATGCTGGTCGACTCGAGCGGCTCGATGAAGCCGCTGGACAGGCCGATCGCCACGCAGTTGCGCCGCCAGGCCTGCCGGCGCTGTCCCGGCCGGAACTTGATGATGCGCGGCTCGAACAGCGGCGTGCCTTCGATATTGGCCAGCAGTTCCTTCTTCGCCATGTCGTCGGCCAGGTAGCGGCTGCAATACACCATGCCGTTGCCGACGCGATGCTGCAGCGGAATGCGCCACTGCCAGCCGGCGTCGCGCGCGATCGAGCGCGTGTAGGGAATGGCCGGGCCCAGCTTCTCGGTCTGCACCGCGGCGGCGCTGTCGCAGAACAGGTAGTGAGACCAGTCCTCGTAGCCCACGTGCAGCGCCTTGTCGATGAGCAGCCCGCGAAAGCCGGTGCAATCGATGAACAGGTCGCCCTCGAGCAAGTCACCCGAATCCAGCCGTATCGACTCGATGTTTCCGGAGGTCTCGCCGACCTTCACGTCGACGATTTTCCCCTCGATGCGCCTGACGCCAAATCCTTCGGCGAACTTGCGCAGGAACTTGGCGTACAGGCCCGCGTCGATGTGGAACGCGTAATTCATGCCGCCGCGCGGCAGGTGCGCGAAGCGGCTTTCCAGCGAGGCGCGCAGTTCCAGGCAATAGTCGCCGTAATCCGAGGCCAGCTTGCGCTCGCGGCCCTTGAGCCAGAAATGCTGGAAGCCCGCGGTCCAGTGATCCTTGCCCGTCACGCCGAAGGAATGGATGTAGTTTTCGCCGGGCGCGCGCCAGTTCTCGAAGCCGATGCCGAGCTTGAACGTGGCCTGCGTCGCGGCCATGAATTCCTGCTCGTTGATCTCGAGCAGCCGATGGAACGTGAGCAGCGTGGGAATGGTGGCCTCGCCCACGCCCACCGTGCCGATTTCCTCGGACTCCACCAGCTTGATGTCGAGCACCCGGCCCAATGTCTTCGAGAGCGCGGCCGCCACCATCCAGCCCGCGGTGCCGCCGCCGGCGATGACGATGCGGCGCACGCCGCGGCCATTGTGGTTCATTGCAGTCACGCCGGATCCGTTCCTCATCGATTGAGCCGCGACAGCAGCCGCGCACGCACGTCACGAACCATGTCGTCGCTCAGGTTTCCCAGCAGGCGGCGCGCCTCCTCCGGGAGGTGCGCCGAGGTGTTCGCGTCGGCATCGAACACGTAGTGGTTGAACAGGTTCTTCCACGCGGCCCGCTGCGCGGGCGGCAGGTCGCGCACCGACATGATGGCCAGCATCAACGCCGAGATCGGCGAGTCCATGTACGCAGGAGACTGGCGCCACCAGTAGTTGATCAGGACATTCAGCGGATCCAGCGACTCGATGTGATGCCACCACATGCTGGGAATGAAAATCGCATCACCCGGGCCGAGCACGGACATGCGCGCCGCCTGTTCCGCCTGCGCGAATCTTGGATAACGCGCGTAGTCCGGGTTGGCGAAGTCCACCATGCTGATGGGCTGTCCCGCGGGATTGAAATCGAGCGGACCGATGTACAGGTTCGCGAGCTGTTCGGGTGGGAACAGCGTGAAGCGCCGGTGCCCGGCAGCCACGCAGGCCAGGTTGTCGGGCAGGTCGTTGTGGGCCGCGATGCGGCTGCGATTGCCGACCCAGATGCTGATGAGCGGCTTGCGCGGGCCGAGGTCGACGTGGTTCTGCTCGTGGAATCCCGGCAATGCCGCGGTGAGCGTGGTCGAGCCGACGTACAGAGAACCGCCCGGCGTGGCGCCTGCGGGCTGGCCCAGTTCGTTCAGCACCGCGTCGAGACGCCGCCGCTCACTGCTGAAATTGAAGCCGGTGAGATCCTCGTTGTAGAAGAAGCGGCCCTCGATGCGCGGCGGCCCCAGCAGCGCCACCACCGCGGCGTCGCGGCAGAACCCGAGCATGTAGCGGATCGCCGCCTGGTCCGACTCGAGCGCCGCGCGCACCATCGGCCAACGGGAGACGAGGCCGCGCAGCACCACGGGCTCGGTGGAGGTGAGCAGTTCGTCCGGCAACGCGCCCGCATCGAGGCCCCGGACTTCGCGGATGTTGTCAGCGGTCGGCAGCATTCAGCCTGCTGGCGCGCTCTATGAGCCCGCGGAAGTTGGAGAACGAGGCGATCACCATGTAGATAGGCTGGAGGTAGCCGCGTTCGTGCAGCTTGCCGAGGGCCGCGCCATCGAGCTTGGCGAGCCGTTCCTCCTGGATGGTGTAGAAGCCGGAGAACCGGTGCTGCGCGCCATCCTTGAACTGGATGTCGATCACGAAGGACTCGAGCAGGTTGTGCTCGAGCAGCGCGGCAATGAAGCCCGGCGTGGCCTCGATGCCCTGGTCCAGCGAGCCGAGCACGCCGGTGATGTGTTCCAGGTATTCCGTGTTGCCGCCATGCTCGAGGAAGATGCGTTCGCCCTCGGTCTGGCTGACGCGCGGGCTGTCGAGGTCGATGTGCACCACCTTGCCATGCGGCGCCTGGCCGATCAGGAACGGCAGGCGCTCCATCATCAGCGGCACGTACAGGGCGTCCCACTTGTCGCCGTCGAGGAAGAGGTTCTGCTTTTCCCGGAAACCGAACAGCGCCAGCGGCGTGAAGGTGCCGTCGTTCGCCTTGCCGAACACGATGGGGAAATGCGCCTGGACGTTGCGGAACTCGGCCGGGAACGTGAGCGTGTACATCACGTCCTCGCCGAACCGGGCTCCGCGCCCGGTGATGACGCGCAGGTCGCGATGTTCGACATTGTTCAGATGGGCGTGCTTGGTCATATGCGCTGCAATCCGTTTTTCCTGATGTGGTCTATGAGGTCACGATTGGATGGCAGTGCACCGAGCATCTTGCGGGTCAACTGTGCCGCCTCGCGGAAATACTCGTCGGCGCGATCGGCATCGTCATGTCGCCGCGTGAACCCCTCCGGCTCGGGCCGGAACCCCATGCCGTAGAGCACGTACTGGTAACTGGCCGACGGGAACACTTCCTCCACCCGGTGCAAATCGTATCGCGAAGGCGGCTGGTGCCGCCAAAGCACGATGAGCTCCCGGAGGCGGTCGGGGACCGTTTCGGTGCGCCGGTTCTCCAGCCAGTAGGCAGAGTCCTCGCGCCGGCTCAGCAGGTAGTGCAATTTCAGGAAATCGATGACCCTTTCCCAGCGATAGGTAAAAAAGTCGTTGAATCTGCGGCCCACGATGTCCATGGCCTCGCGCGTGGCGGGCAGCTCGTCGCTGAGCATGCCGGCCGACAGCTCCACCAGCGCCAGGGCTGAGGCCTCCAGCGGCTCGATGAACCCGGCCGACAGGCCGATGGCGACGCAATTGCGGTGCCAGAACTCGCGGCGATATCCCGGCTGGAACGTGAGCCTGCGCGGCGAGGCATCGGGGCGGCGCGCGCCCGTGCGCTCCAGGTACTCGCCGAACACGCGCTCGGCGTCCTCGACGCTGCTGTGCGCGCTGGAGAACACGTAGCCGATTCCGCGGCGGCCAGGCAGGCCGATGTCCCAGATCCAGCCGGCGGGCTGCGCCGTGGAAATGGTGTGCGAGGCGATGGGCGCGCGTTCATCCGGATAGGGCACCTGCATCGCGAGGGCCGTGTCGTTGAACAACACGCGCTGCTGTGAAATGAGCGGCACGCCGAAGTGGTCGCCCAGCAACCGCGAATTCAGGCCCGTGCAATCGACGAACAGGTCGCCTTCGATGCGGCCGTGGTTGCGGGTCTCGACCGCTGCGATGTCGCCATTGGCGGCCGACACGATGCCCGTCATGTGGTCGGACACGTGCCTCACGCCCAGCTCGTTGACACAGTGCTCGCGCAGGAAGACGCCGAACTTGCCGGCATCCAGGTGGTAAGCGTAATTGGCCACGGCCGCGTACTCGGGCGTGGTGACCTGCTTGGGAGCCTTGCCCTGGGTGCAGAGGTGCGGCTGGAAACTCACCAGGTCGGCGAAGGGCGTGGTCGCGTGGCGCTTGAGCCAGCCCGCCACCAGGTTGGTATCCGTGTATCCCTGCGGCACGACGAAGGGATGGAAGTAATAGTCGTGCTCACGTCCATCTACCCAGCGCTCGAACTTCGAGCCCTGCTTGAACGAGGCGTCGCACTGGCGGATGAACTCGGTTTCGCTGACGCCGATCTTGCGCAGCGTGTCGCGCATCGTGGGCCAGGTGCCCTCGCCCACGCCGATGGGACTGACGTCGGGGGACTCCAGCAGCGTGACCGAGAGGCCGTGGCCCTCCCTCACGCGATGTTCTGCGGCGATGACGCCGGCGGTCAGCCATCCGGCCGATCCGCCACCGACGATCACCAGTCGTTTCAACATACTTGCCCAGTTCATGAAAAGGAGAAGCCGCTGCGCGACAGCGGCTTCTCCCGGCAAACGACAACTTCAGGGCGAAGTTGTCATGCAGCCTCTCTTCAACGCCCGAAGTTGTACCGGGCTCCGATCATGAACCGAGGACCGGTCTGCGTCACGAACAACACCTCGTTCTGGTGTCTGCCGTGCAGGCGTTGGATCTCGTCCGTGAGATTGATGGCCTCGACCTGGAACGTCAGGTTGTCCGTCGGGGAATAACTGGCCACGAGGTCCAGCTGCCCGTAGGGCTCGGTGTAAACCGGGTTCGGCAGTCCCGTACCGTCGAATCGGCCGGTCAGGAACTCGTCACGCCAGTTGTACGCCGCGCGTACGCCCCAGCCATTCTTCTCGAAGAAACCCACGATGTTGTACGAGTCGGACAGGCCTTCGAGAGCGAACTGCTCGCCACGATCGTGGTTGTCGTAGGTCAGGTCCGAATCGACCAGCGTGATGTTCGCGTACACGCCGAAGCCGCTGTCGCCGAACATGTGCTGCAGCGCCAGTTCCCAGCCATCGAGCTTGGCGCTCCTCTGGTTGGCCGGCACGGTGATGTCGAACGTCGCGATCGGATCTCCCGGCTGACCGGCGATGATGCCGGTGCGATTGCCGTTCGAATCCGTACCCGTCATCGTCACCCCCGGATCACCGTCGTGGTTGTCGAAGATGTAGTTGCGGATACAGGTGAGATCCGAGGTCGGACAGCCGTCCGCAACCGCCTCGTTGAAGTACGCGCCCTGCCCCGGATGCGGCAGATCGAAGGGCGTATCCGTAATCGTGGTGACGCCGATGTAGTTGTCGATGTCCTTCTTGAAGTAACCCAGAGACAGGTAGCTGCCCTCGTCGTAGTACCACTCGAACGACAGGTCGATGTTCTGCGACTCGAGCGGCTTCAGGCCCGGGTTGCCCTGCTGGCCGTTACCACCGTTGATGCGCGCCAGCTGGTTGAGCGTCTGTCCGCCCTGGATGTCACCCCAGCCCGGCCGGCCGATGGTTTCACCGTAGGACAGACGCAGCTTCATGTCGTCGCGCACGTCGAAGGCGAAATCGGCGCTCGGCAGCAGGTAGTCGTACTCACCTTCCAGTGTCGTGAAGCCCGGATCCGAGAAGATCACCGAGAACTCGTTGTTGGCCACCCAGTTGATGCCGATGGCCGTCGGCACGAGAGCGCTCGACGTGATTTCGGTCTTTTCGTAACGCAGGCCGAGGGCCATTTCCACCGGCACCCGGGTGTCGAAGTTCGTCACCAACTGGACGAAGGCGCTGTTCGAATCTTCCTTGGTGCGCCGGTCCGTCGTGAACTCCGGATTCGCCACGTACATGGCCGGATTGCCGAAGTCCGCGGCCAGCTGCCGCACCGTCTCGAAGTCGAAGGTGAAGAACTCATTGAACAGGTTCGGGTTGCCGCTGCCGCCGATGTTGTCGAAGTAGTGCCGCACGGTGTCCGGCCGCCAGACCTCGTCCGGGAAGGCCGCGGGGCTGGTGCCGCCCCAGGAATCCTGCTGCACGTTCGAGAACGCCGAGCGGTTGTTCACCTCGGTCAGCGCGACGCCGAAGTCGAGCCGCGAGTTTTCGGTGAAGTCGAAGTGACCGTTCAGCCTGCCCTGCTGGATTTCGGCCAGCATGTAGCTGTTGCGGAAACTCGAGCCCGTGACCTGCATCTGCGCGGCATCGATCCCGGTCTGCCCCGGAGGCAGAACCACGCTCATGACCGGGAAGTCCTGGCTGAAGTCGGCCGTGGTGGTGCCGCGGTAGAAGCCGGCCACGCCGAGCACCGAATTCGAGCCATACGGGCTGTCGGCCTTCGATTCGGCCGACGAGTCGTGGTAGTCGAGCTCGAAGCCGAGCCGGTCGGTCGCATCCCACTTGAGGTTGAAGCCCAGCGACTCGTTCTCGTTCTTGGTCGCGAACTTCGCGCCACCCATGGACAGGTCCGCCCAGCCCGGACCGTTGATGGTTTCGGAGTACAGGATCGGCGCGGCCACGGGGCCGTCCGTCCAGCTCGTCACCGACGGGCCGAAGTTGAACCACACGGACAACTCGTTGCGCTCCTGCGCGACCTTGTTCTCCGAATAGGTGTAGTCGAGGGTCGTGACCACCGAATCCGTCGGCGCGAACTGGAACGTCAGCTGGCCGTTGGTGCGCTTGCGCTCGATGCCGTTGACGCTGTAGCCCAGGTTCTGCGGCACGGAGTATGTGTCGCCGGGATCCGGGCGATTGGTGATGTTCTCCGAGCCCGGGTCGCCGGGCTGCGGCACCGCGCCCCAGTTGTTCTCGTCACCGGCGAACGGACGCCAGCCGTTGCCGACCGCCGCCTGGTTGTAGCCCAGCGCACGCTCCTGGTAGCTGGCCGTCAGGGCGACGCCAAACTTCCCGTCCGCGAACGTGTTGCTGAAGATGCCAGAGACTTCCGGCGTGAACGAATCACCCTGAAGTGCGCCCGGCAGGTTGTCGGCCGAGGTGTCGTTGACCAGCTTGACGCCGAGGCTGGTGTGCATGCCCGGCGCATCGAGGGGACGCGTGGTCTTGATGTTGATGGACGCACCGATGCCACCCGTGGGCGTCTCCGACCGGCTCGTCTTGTACACCTCGACGGCGGCGACCGCCTCGGACGCCAGGTTCGCGAAGTCGAACGACCGCGAATTCGATGCGCCCGTGTCCTGCAGGCTCGAGCCCGGCATCTGCCGGCCGTTGAGCAGCACGAGGTTGAAGTCCGGGCCGACGCCGCGGACCGTGACCTTCGAGCCTTCGCCGATCGAACGGTCGATGGACACACCGCTGATGCGTTGCAGTGACTCCGC
>DASUGK010000057.1:0-29092 GCA_036274075.1 Steroidobacteraceae bacterium
CTCGCGTTCCTCGATCAGCACGCCTTCGACACGTTGGCTACGCTCAGCGAGCAGATCGTTCCCGGCTCGCGCACGACCCAGGTGCCAGAGTTCCTCGACCGGCTGCTCGCCGTCGAGTCCCTGGAGACGCAGCAGCAATTCATGCAGTCGCTCGGCGCGTTCGAGCGTGCCGCCCGCGAGGCGCATGGCACGCCGTGGAAATCCCTCACCGCGGAGCAGGCGAACGCGTTGCTCACGAAGATCTCCACGCAGGAGCACAGCGACGGCACGCGCCAGGCGTTCGATCGCATCAAGGGTGCGGTCGCTGAGACCTATTTCCAGACCGAAGCCGGAATGAAGGAGCTCGGCTGGGATGGCAGCATGACGTTCGCGCCTCCTTCAGTCTGCGGATAACGAGAAACCACTACATGATCAAACTCAATCGTCTTCTTCTCCTTCCCATTCTCGGCTTGTTGGCCACGACCGCCGCCCGCGCCGAACAATTCAGCGTCGCGCTGTTCACGAAAACCGCCGGCTGGCACCACGAGTCCATCAACGAAGGTGTCATCGCGATCCGGCAGCTCGCGGCGCTGCATGACTTCAAGGTGTTCTGGACCGAAGACCCGACGCGCGTGTTCAAGGACGAGGAGCTCAAGAAATACAAGGCGGTGATCTTCCTCAGCACCACGGGCGATGCGCTCAACGACGAGCAGCAGGCCGCGTTCGAGCGCTACATCAAGGCGGGCGGTGGCTTCGTCGGCATCCACGCCGCGGCCGACACCGAGTACGGCTGGCCGTGGTACACGAAGATGGTCGGTCACATGTTCAAGATCCACCCGGCTGTGCAGACCGCGACCATCCAGGTCGAGGACTACAACTTCCCCGGCATGGACCGCTTCGCCAAGCGCTTCCTGGCCACGGAGGAGTGGTACCAGTACGACGCCTCGCGCTCGAAGGACCTGCACTACCTGCTCACCGTGGACGAGAAGACCTACAAGACCGCCGCGAACTGGGGCCCGAGGGGCGAGGGCAAGGGCATGGGCGACTTCCATCCCATCGCCTGGTACCAGCAGTACGACGGCGGCCGCGCGTTCTACACGGGCCTGGGCCACCTGCCCGCGACCTGGAGCGACAACCAGTTCCTGCATCACGTGTATGGCGGCATCTACTGGGCCGCGACCGGCAACGGATTCAGCGCCAACTGACAGAAGCGCGGTTCCGCGCGGCGCTAGCGTGCCGCATGAACCAGAGGAACGAGCAGACCGGGGAGCCTGGCGCAGAGGCTCCCCGTACCGATCAACGCATCCTGAGCATGTCTCCGGATGGCAAGTCGGCATCGTCGATCGCGCACACGCTCCGCAGGCGCATCGAGGAACTCAGCCAGGCGATCCGCGACAAGGACGTCGAGCGTCTCATGACGCTCTACGCGCCGGACGTCGTGGTGTTCGATGCGCAGCCGCCGCTCGAAACGCGCGGCGCCGGCGCCTATCGCCAGAACTTCGAGCGCTGGTTCGCTACCTTCGAGGGGCCGATCAGCTTCGAGCTCAAGAACCTGCGCGTGGTGCCGGGCGAGTTCACGGCGTTCTGCCACTACCTGGCGCTCATCGTGGGGTCCAAGGCGGAAGGGCGCACGTCGGGCTACTGGGCGCGCGGCACCACCTGCTTCGAGCGGCGCGAGGGCGAGTGGCTGGTGACGCACGAGCACATCTCGATGCCGCCCTGACGAACTCCCGTTGACATTCCGGCCGCGCGTCCGTTAGTTTGGCCACGTGCTCAACCGCGCTTACTTTAGCTACTCGTACTCCCCACTCACCGTGGAGGCGGCCGATTGAGCGCAAGAAACTGACCGGATAAGTCGACTCAACCGAAACAGCCTCCCTAGCGGAGGCGTTTTTTTGTACGCGTCCGCCGGGGGAGGCCACCGAAGGACGCGAACATGCTCAAACAAAACGAACTCGAAATCCGACTGCTCGAACCGGCGGACGTGCCGGCCCTGCTCACCATCATTGCGGACTCCCGCGCCGAGTACGGCATGGCCGACCGCGGCGTCGACCTGCTCGAGCCCGCGGACAAGGCGTTGTTCGAGACTTACAAGCGCCAGCGCTCGCTGTACTTCGTGGCGCTGTCAGGCGGCGAGGTCGTGGGCGGAGCCGGCGTCGCGCCGCTCAAGGGCTCGGATCCGCTCACCTGCGAGCTGCAGCGCATGTACCTGCGCCGCGATGCGCGCGGCCGCGGCATCGGTGAAGCGCTGCTCAAGCGCTGCCTGGCGGCGGCGCGGCAGCTGCTCTACGTGCGCTGCTACCTGGAGACGGTCAAACAGATGCAGCCGGCGCTGCAGTTCTACGGCCGGCATGGGTTCCAGGATCTCAAGAGGCCCTTGGGAGAAACGGGGCATCGGCACAACGATCGCTGGATGATCCGGCCGCTGCGCGCCTCGGCGCGGCAGTGGGTGGGCACGAGCATGGGCGTTTGAATCAGAAGAACATGTTCACCGCGTGCGTCGCATCGAAGGCGAGTCCGTGGCACTGGCGATCCCACTCCCTCTCGAACCTGCCGTCGCGCGAATGGCTGGTCGCGATGCGTTGGCCGTGCACGACAGCCTGCGCGTGGCTCACGGCGCCGTACGGATCGCGCTCGCGGTACTTGATGCATGCCGTGCCGGTATCGGTGATGCGCACCTGTTCGAAGTCGAGCTGTCCGGGCCGGAGCAGGCTCTGCTTGAGCGAGGCGATCGAGGCATATGCGACATCGAGGCGCTCGTGCGAGCGGTCGTCCATGCGCCGGAAACCCGCGATCGCGAGGAGGCCCGTCGTGCCTGCGACGATCCAGAACATGACCTTTGTGGGCTTCCCGAACAGTGGCGCTGCCATGGCATCATCTTGATCGGCTGCGCGCCGGCGCGGAGCCCGTAAAGGACTCCCTGATGATGGCCGCGACACCTTCAGACGGAGTCACCGATTTCTGACGCGGCGGCTCTTCCAAGGTGTTTAACTTCGATCAATGCCATTCACCGTTTCGCACGCCGCTGCCGTCCTGCCCATGCAACGGCTCGGCAGTTTCAAGTTGCCGCTGTCGGCCTTGATGGTCGGCAGCATGGCGCCCGACTTCGGCTACCTTTTCTCGCACGAGGCGAGCCGCCAGGTGACGCACAGCATCCCGGGGCTCTTCATCTTCAGCCTGCCCGCCGGGCTGCTGGCGTGGATCTTCTACGTCGCCGTGCTCGAGAAGGCGACGATCACGCTGTTGTCCGACCGCTGGCACACGCGCTTCGCGCACACGGATTCGCTCACACCGAAGCTCTTACTGCGTGTCGGCATCGCTATCCTGATGGGAGCAATCACGCATCTCATGTGGGATTCCTTCACGCATCGCGGGACCATCGTCACCGACCTGGTCCCGTTGCTGAGGGAACCGACTCCCGGCCTGCCGTGGATGCCTATCTACAGCTTCCTGCACGGCCTGAGCTCGGTGGTCGGGCTCGTGATCCTCGGCCGCTGGATGCACCAGCTGCAGCGCCAGCCTGCGAAGTCGCTCATCCGGCCGTTCAATATCACTGAGCGCTCGCGTTACCGGGCGATTGCCATCCTGGTCTTCACGTCGTTGCTGGTCGGGCTCATCGACTGGCTGCCGTACCAGCACGCGCATTACTCCGCGCAATTCTTCTACCTCACGGTGGGCCTCTGCTCGGGCTTCTTCGTCGCGTGGTGCGGTGTTTCGATCTGGATGTGGGTGCAGGCTCGCCGGCTGGCAAGGCAGCCATAGCGGGATGAGCCTACAGTCCGAGGGGCAGTGGTCCGATCAAGCGGCGCTCGCGTCATGAGTACGCTCGCGCCATGGAAAACACTCCCAACCCGATTCCGCCGGTGGAAGTCACCGGCAACGAGCAAGGCGACCTGCCGGTGAACGACCCGCCGCCGTCCGGACGGCCGGAAGAGGAGGCGCCGGTGAAAGACCCGCCGACTCCCGAGAAAGAGCACCAGAAGAAGAAACCGCCCCAGTAAAGACAGGCTCAGTAGAGATACACTGCGCCGGACCTGTGCGCGCCCCCTGATTCATAACCGGCTCCGACCGCCAGCGTTCGCCCGCTGGCGCTCAGGGACATCGCTATTGCAAAGCTGGTGTCGTGCGCCGGGTCGCGCGACTTGACCACGTTGCGCAGTGTCCAGGAGTCGGGAGTGGCGCCTCGTTCATAGATGTAGATCGCGCCGATGTTCAGCGGATCGCGGATTCCAGCGATCTTCGGCGTGGCGGAAACTCCGGCGCCGACTTCGTTCGCGGTGGAATCGCTGATGGCGAGCAAGCGTCCGTCATCGCTGATCGCGTTGAGCCATCCCCAGCCATAGGTGCCGTAGGGATCGAGCGAAGGAATCGCCGGGATGACCCCGGAAGGCTCCCATTGCCCCGCAGTCCACCGAAAAAGATGAACGAAGATGGGAGGTTCCTGGCGTTGGCGCACCGCCAACCAGGTGGCATCGGCGTTGATGGCAATCGGTTCGCGAACCCTGGCGCCGAGGGCCTGGTCATCGGCGTGCATCCAGTTTGCGCCCGCGCCCTTCATCGTGACGATGCGTGCACCACCGGTCGCTTCGCTGTAACACGCGGAGACCAGCGTCTGGCCGAGCGCATCGAGGCGGGCCGCCTGGCACTTGTCGCCGGCGTAAAACGGTTCGAGTGTCGTGGCGCGTTCCCAGCGAGTCTCGCCCTTCACGTAGATGTGCGTGTAGACGTAGGGGTAGTTGAGGTCCTGGGTCCGCGAGTAGTCGATCGAGCTCACCTTGATCGTGCGCGCGTCGCGGCTCATGTCGATCGAGAAACCGAAAAAGGAGTTGTCCTTCGGCGCCGGCGGGGACAGTTTCTGCACCATGGTCCAGGTATTACGGAAACGACGGTAGATGTAGACAGTTCCTGTCACTGCGCCGCCTACCTTCTCGTATGGCGCGGCGGCGGCGAGGATCGACCCGTCGCCACTCAAGGCGACGGCATGGTCCGAACTGATGACGCTGGAGCCGAACCCGAGGCCTTGTTTGCTCACGCCGGCCTTGATGTACGCCTCCTGTTCCCATTCGTTGCCCCGGCGGCGGAAGACATAGACGGCGCCCGAGAAGGGAGCGCCGTTGTCCGCCTGGTTGCCGCCGACACCGGTTGCGCTGCTCGCTTCTCCGGGTGCGGTGACGGCGAGCGTGTAACCGTCGCTGCTCAAGACCACGTTCCCGCCAAATGTGTCATCGGGTTCGAAATTGGACGCCTTCAGGTAGCCAATGGCATCCAGCAATACAGGCCTGGGATTCATGCCCGTTGAGCTGGTGCAGCCGGCGCTGTTGCAGGCCCCGATGATGTAGAACGTGCGCTCCCAGTTGTGCAGGTGTAATGCGAGGGGTAACGCCAGCTGCGTTTGCGTCGCGGGAAGCCGCTCACCTTGCGGCACGAAGTGCCGTGTACCGGGATAGAGCACGTACAGCTGGTAATACGTCGCGCCAGCCACGGGTTCCCAATTAAACAGGAGTTGTTTGATGTCGGCGCCGAGTGTGACCTGCGGCTTCTCGGGCCGGGCCGCGGTCTGGGCCTGGGTGACTCCGGCAAGCAAGGCGAGGACCACGGTTGAAACCAGTTGAGTGCGCATGACGGCTTCCCTTGGGGGTTGTTTGTCGTTGGCCCCGATCCATTCATGCAGCAACAAACGAGCCAGCGCTTCTGGATGGCCGGTGCACGGTTTTCACCAGGCCGGCGGTTGAATCTACAAGGCGGCTTGTAGAAAAAGGCCGCGTGTTACCGCGGCCCTTGCTCTCCTGCAAGTCGACCGAATCTGCTAACCAGCGTCAGCGGGCGCCGCGCTCGCCAGCTGCTCGTTCATGCCGAGCGAGTTCTTCAGCTCTTCGGCCTTGGACTGGACGACACGCGCCTTGTCGGTGGCTTCCATGGCATTGCCGGCGGTCGCCGCCGCAGTCGCCTCGGCCCAGGTCGACTTCATGGTCTCGAGCTCGGTCTTGGCCGTGTCGAGTTCTTCCTTGGTCACTTCCTTGGGCAGGGCGTTCGGCTTGATGCTGTCCACGCGGGCCTGGATTTCCTCGATGGCCTTCGGCACCTCGGTGTTGAGCACGTTCCACTCCGCGGCCGCCGCGTTGTTGGCGGTTGCCGTGGTCTTCATCGCCTCGATCTGCGAGTTGAACTTCGGAACTTCGTCGATCACGGCCTGGTACTCGCGCTCCTGGAAGTTCTGCTTCATGTGCGCGAGCGTGGATTCGGCCGCTTTCAGCTCGTTCGGGGCGCTCACCTGCGCCTCGTCCTTCACCTGGGTGATGACGGTCTCGGCCTGGCCGATGACGCCTTGCGCCGTGCTGCGGCCCTGGCAACCTGCCAGCGCCAACGCCGCCGCGAGCGGCAGCAGTGCCTGATAAAGCTTCATCGTTGACTCCTTGGCTTCGTCCCTAACAGAACATTGTTAGGCAACACGATACGCAGGTGTTCACGATCGGTTCGTAGGACAAACGCGCATATGCCATCGGCCTCGTTCGACGAGGCTTGTGAGGCCGTCGCCGCAGGGCGACAACGGGCGGATTGGCGCGCGCGAAATCGCGAAAGTTCCGCGGATTCGGCGCTAATTGCAGCCGCCGGCCCTTCCGATGAGTGTTGCGACGGCTTTCTCGATGACACTCTTTGCCACCGCAGGCGGCATGTGCGCGAGCTCGGCCAGCGTGTGTTTGGCACCTGCCTCCTCGGCAACGCGCAGGCCGACGTAGTATCCGAATCGCTCCGGAAATTGGCGTCCGCCGGAATTGCCGACGAACAACTCCTCGATATCGCGTTGCTCCTTCGAGAACAGCCGGTCACGCGTGTAGCACAATGCGTCTGGCCAATGCGGCTCGACGATGGGCCGGATTGGCGTTGGGTAGGTGAGCAGGAGTTGTCGATCACTCGCGCCGGGATTCATCACCTTGGCGGCATAGGTCGCGAGACCTTCCGCCCACAGCGAGCACCACACCTCGCCGCACTCGGGGAAGAACCTGCCGTTCTCGACATGGAAAAGCTCGTGGTCGAGGAACGGCGTGATTTCGTCGGGCTTGTGGATGCTCGCGATGACGTCGGCGCCGAAGATGAGGTAGATCCTGCCGTTGAGCTCGCGCGTGCCGCCGTCCATTTCGCCGACCGAGTGCAGCAGGTAGACCGGCACGTTCGGCGTGAAGCCCGGGAACTGCTTGCGGAAATGCTCGATGCCCGCTTCGAATGCCGCCGGGAAATCGCGCTGCACCTGCTCGTACTGCGGTCGCAGCGTGGGAAACTTCTGCAGCGCCTTCGCGATGTGCGCGTTGTACTTGTCCTCGGTCATGCCGAAGGGGGGCATATAGAAACCCGGGAGCAGGGCGTCCATCTGCTTGCGGAACTGCGCAACTCGGGCGGCTTCCTCCATGCCGGCCGTCGCGTCGACGAAGCGGGTGAAGTCCGCGGTGAGATCGATGTATTGCGCGCTCTTGGCGGAGTCCCGCGAAAAGGCGGGCAGAGCGCCAACGATCAACAACGCGAGGGCAGCCGCGATGCGCATGGCGCCATGATATCGGCGTGCGAATCGGAGCGGCAGGCCGTACAAATCGCACGGCCCGCCGCTCAGCGAGTCGGGTCAATATCCCGTTGCGGCAACCGGGCCGGCCGGTGCGGAACAACCTCCGGCATTGCAGGCTGTCACCGAGTACTCGATCGACAGGTCCTCGTAATTCGATGGCACCGTCCACGACACGCTCGTGGCGGGACCGTTGTATCCGTGGCCAGTCAGGTAATAGATGGTCGCGGTGGCTGAGGCGGACCACGTGGCCGTGAACCGGTACTTGCCGGCCGAGAACCTGTACGTGACATTGAAGTTCGCCGGCGTGGGCGGCGGCGGTGGCGCTGTGGTTAGCGTCAAACCGAAGGCCGCAAGCGTCGGGTTCAACGGGTAGTAATAAGACGTGGTTGCCGTGGGACAGGTCCCGCCACTGGGCCCGCCGGACAGCATTCCCTGGGCCTGGTCGCCCCACATGAACGGGCCGCCGGAGTCTCCTTGCGCCGAACACGCGCTGGACTGAACCAGGTGATAGACGGTGCCCTGCGGATAGTTGACGGTGACATTCGTCGCCTGGATCACACCGCAGTGCGGGCCTCCGGTCGTTCTCCCGTAGCGGCACACTGCAGCGCCAATGGGACCTTCCTGTGAGCCGTGCACCATCACGTTGCCCGGCGAGTAGCACAGCGGGTAGCTGACGACGCCCACGCATGGCATCGGCGTCCAGTTGCTGTTGACCGAGACCCAACCCCGGTCTTCGCCTGGAAACGTCGAACCCGCAAATGTGCCCTGCGCCGTGCCGTCGTGCCCCTTGATCACATCACCGACAGTGCCCCAGCTGCAGTGGCCGGCCGTGACGTAGCCACCGCTGACTGAGAAGCCGATGGAGCAGTACAAGTTATCCGTGACGTTGTTCAGCTCCAGTCCACCGCGGATATTCGTGAACGGCACGGGTGCCCCGAGCGTCGTGGTTTCGATGCGCGCCGCGGCGGGATCCACTCCGCTGAGGGCGATGAAGTCCTGCGCCGCGGTCAATGCCTGCGCGTCCCCGGCCGGTACGGTAACCACCACCGCATTGGTCTTGACGTCGACGGCCCACTGGAAAATCCGCTGCTTCTGCACTTTCGACAGCGCGAGCGCGCCCTGGTCCAGGCGCCGGTGCAAGACCTCGAGCTGCTTCAGGTTTCGCTTGACGACGACGGCCCGGCTGTCGCTGGCCAGCGCCATCCTGCTGGCCTTGGGGTCCGTCGATGCGACCACCAGCTTCTGGGTCGCCGGATCGAGCCACGCACCCGCGTAACTGTCCCCGAGCGCCTGCCGGAGGTTGGTGTGCCGCGCGGCCGAGATCTGCTCGGTTGCCATGCGTTCGATGGCTTGCTGCTGATTGAGGCCGAGATCGCGCTCCAGCGCCTTCAACAAGGCTGGGCTGTAGCCGACGGGGTCCGTACCCTGGGCGTTTGCCGGACCGAACGAAGTGACGACGGTAAGTAGTGTGGCGGCGCACAACGCGCGCCCGAAGATCGCAGGCATAGACACGTCTCCTTGTGACTGCAGTTAGGCGCGCTGGCTGCGCGCACCTATCTATGTGTCACGAGGTCGGCCTTTCTCTCATGTGCGTGAGATCGAATGGATACTGTTAGGCTATCCGAATGCCTATTTCCGAAAACTCCAATGCTCTTGCTGTCCTGATTGATGCGGATAACGCAAATCCGCACAACGTGAAGGGGTTGTTCGACGAAATTGCCAAGCTGGGGCGCGCCACGGTGCGGCGCGCGTATGGAAACTGGACAGGGCCGAGCCTGGGTCCCTGGAAGCAGGTGTTGCTGGAGTATTCCATCCAGCCCATTCAACAGTTTGACTACACGTCCGGAAAGAACGCCACCGATAGTGCACTCATCATCGATGCGATGGATCTGCTCTATGCCGGCAACCTCGAGGGCTTCTGCATCGTTTCAAGCGACAGCGATTTCACCCGGCTTGCTTCGCGCCTGAGGGAATCTGGCAAGCAAGTCTACGGTTTTGGCGAAAAGAAGACCCCGCGTCCCTTTGTCGCAGCATGCGACCGATTCTTCTACGTCGAAATCTTCACGCCAGTGGAGGGTCAGGCGCTTCGGCGAAAGGCGGCAGCAGAACTCGACCAGGACAAGGAATTTCTCGCCTTGGTGGGCGATGCGGTGGACGACGCCTCGGACGACAGCGGCTGGGCGCATCTCGGGGAAATCGGGCACATCCTGACAAAGAAGCAGCCGGACTTCGATCCGCGGAACTACGGGTATGCGAAGCTCAGCGACTTGCTATCCGCTTCGAAACATTTCGAGGTCAGGCGAGAGAACAAAGTAGTAACCGTGAAGCGCGCCAAGGATTCTGCCGCGAAAAGGTAGGCAACCAGCAACTACCCCGGCGCCTGCCTCTTGATCGTCTTCTCCAGCTCTTCCAGCGCTTCCAGCGCGGCCTCGTCTTCCCTGGCGAGGTCCCGCACGTCCATGCTGTCGATCCTGGGATCAACCCTGGGCTCTATCTTCACACCCTTGTTCGGCACCCGAGTCTTCGGGCCGGGCTTGTGCTCGAGGTCCTGGATATCGATGACCGGGGTCTCGATGTGCAACTCGTCCTCCGCCTCGCGCGGCGGCGAATTGTCGTTCCTGATTTCCGGTAGTTCGGCCATGTTCACGCCGGCGTCATCCCGAGTTGCTCGCGCACTTCGCGCGCCTTGGCCTGGACGTTGCGCGCCTTGTCGGTGGCCGCGGCCGGATCACCGGCGCTGAACGCGGCGGTGGCTTCCTGCCACATCGTCTTCAGGCTCTCGAGCTGCGCCTTGGCATCCTGGGCCTTCTTGCCCTTCATGTTGCCGACCTGGTCCTCGATGGCCTGCAGGTTCTTGGGCACGTCCTGGCTCAGTTGCTCCCACTCGTGGGTGGCCGCGGCGAGTTGGGTCTGCTTCGCGACCACGGCATCGTTGAGCGCGACCACGTCCGCGTTGAAGGTCGTCGAGTCCCGGAGCACGGCCTTGTACTCCTGGTTCTCGAGATTCTTCTTCATCGTGTCGAGCTCGGTCTCGAGGGTCTGCAGTTGCTCGGGCGCGTACTGTTGTGCCTGCGGACGCACCTGGTTGAGCGCCGTCTCGGCCGAGGCGACGGCCTGCTGCGCGGGTTCCTTGTCGCGGGAACAACCGGTGGCGATCAACGCGCTCGCGCACGCCGCGAGCAGAAATGCAAACCTCATGACACACTCCTGCGGCTATCGTCGCGAGCCTAGTCGGGCCCGACAGCGCCGGCCGTAGGAATAGGGCCCGGATGTCGTCGGCGTGCGCCTTATCCCACGCCCAGCGCGCGCATGACACTGCCGCGGCGGGCGCGGCTCACGGGGACGCGCGTTCCCGACTGCAGGATGATCACGAGCTCGCCGCCCTCGAGCTTGTCGAGCCGCTGGATGCGGGAGAGATTCACGAGCGCGCTCCGGTGCGCACGGATGAACTTCTTCCCGAGCCGCTCCTCGAGTTTCTGCAGCGATTCGCGCACCAGGTGCTTGTGGCCGTGCGCGTGCACCTGCGCGTAGTAATCGGCGGCCTCGATCCAGTCGATCTCCGAGGTGGTCACCCAGCTGGTGCGCTTGCCGTCGTGCACGGTGATGCGCTGGCTGTCGTCGACCGGTGGAGCGGGCGCGGCCACTTCGCGCGCGACGTATTCCTGCGCGAGCTGGATGAGGCGCTTGGCGCGGATGGCATCCTTCGCGCGCCGGATGGAGCGCTCGAAGCGTTCGTCGTCGAAGGGCTTCAGCAGGTAGTCGACGGCCGCCACGTCGAAGGCATGCACGGCGTGCTCGGCATGCGCGGTGGCGAAGATCACGTACGGCGGCTTGTCGAATTCCTCGAGCACGCTGAAGCCGTCGCCCTGCGGCATGCGCACGTCGAGCAGCAGGAGTTCGGGACGCAGTTCGCGAATCGCGCGCCGAGTATCGGCGCCGCTGGCGGTTTCGCCGACCAGGGAGATCTGCGGATCGCGCTCCAGCAACGACCTCAGCTGGCGGCGCGCCAGCGGTTCGTCATCCGCGATGAGTGTCCGAATCGGCTCGGACATAGACCGCCTCCTCGCGCGGGATGCGCAGCGTCACCGACGAATGCCCGCAGCCCACGAGCAGTTCCAGCGTGAATCGATCCGCGCCATATAGATAGATGAGCCGCCGCCGGGTCACGTCGAGCCCGATGCCGAGGCCGGCGACCTTGGGATCCGCGGACTCGGAGCGCGCCTCGACGCGCACGTGCATCGTGAGCCAGGTGTCGTCGGCGTCGGCATCGATGGTCACGCTGCCGTGGCCGCTGGCTTCGACGCCGTGGCGGATCGCGTTCTCCACCAGCGGCTGCAGGATG
The DNA here is from genome assembly GCA_036274075.1 of Steroidobacteraceae bacterium. Taxonomy (GTDB): domain Bacteria; phylum Pseudomonadota; class Gammaproteobacteria; order Steroidobacterales; family Steroidobacteraceae; genus CADEED01. The sequence continues at coordinate 11,877 of DASUGK010000057.1, forward strand.
AGGGCCGGCACCAGCAGCTGCTCGGCCCCGGGCGAGATGCGCGTGTTCACCTTCAGGTTGTCTTCGAACCGCAGCCGCTCGACCGCGACGTAACGATCCGTGAACGTCAGTTCCTCGCGCAGCGGCACGCGCACGTTGCCGCCGGTCTTGAGCACGATGCGCAGCAGGTCGCTGAGCGCCACCACGGCGGTGAGCGCGCGCCGGTTCTCGGCCAGGCGCACCAGCGCGGTCACCGTGTTCAGCGCGTTGAACAGGAAATGCGGTTGCAGCGTGCGCGCCAGCACGTCGAGCCGGGTCTGCATGAGCTCGCGCTGCAGCCGCAGCTCCACCATGTGGCTCTCGTGCAGCCGCCGGTAATACACCAGCGCGTAGCCGATGCCGGCCACGGCGCCATACGCGAACACGTTGATGAACAGCTCGACGTAGAAACGCTGCCCGAAGGTGCCCGCGTCGAGGCGCGTGAAGAAGTTGAGGATGATGTCGATCGAGACCTTCAGCGCGCAGATGAACAGCGCGAACAGCAGGTGCGCCGCCAGGGCCCGCAGCCGCCGGCCGCGCTCCCATTCGAGCAGCTCCGACATGGTCATGATGAAGGGGGTGAACAGGCCCCACATCAGCATGCTCTGGATGGTCAGCAGCACCTCGCGCGGCGCGAGGCTGGCGGAGCCGGCGCCCACGGTCACGAGGTCGCGCGCCCAGACGATGGTCGCCACACCCATCCACGCAGCGATGGCGATGGCGAAGGTGGCCGGTGTCAAAAAACCACGCCGTCGCGGCTCGGCACGGGTCGTGAAATCATCATCGTGAGGGACGACGGCCATCGCCACCGATTCTAGGCCTGCGCGCGCGAGGGGGTTACTGGTAACCGTTCACCCGTAAAATCCGACCGTTCGCTGCAGGTGAACTGCATTTGCGGGCTCCAGGCGGCCCACCGGCTGCGGTTTTGTTGACGTTTCGGCGCGACGGCCGAGCATTGGCACCACGGGCGCCCTGTACTCAACACTCACCGAGGACCCCCTCCGCTCCGCGGGCTGTTGCGTCAACGGCGCATTTGGGTTCGAGCCGCCGGGCTCGATCGACGCGGTGGCCGTCGTTGCACTGCAGGGCGACGGCCGCCGCGCGATATACAAGGAAGCGGACTGCGGCGTCGCCTTGACCCAGCGACGCCGGCAGCCCACTACCCCCGGGGTCTCAGTCAAAACCCCGGGCCCACCCTGAACGTCATCTTCTTCTTCTGCGCCGGTTCGAACCGGGCGGCGGCCGGCGCGTCGCGACCGACACGCAGCAGGTACTTGCCGGGCGCGACGGCGCGCACGTCCAGCAATTGCCGCTCCTCCCCGACGGGTCCTGTCTTGAGCACGGTTCCCTGCGGCGTCAGCAGGTCCCACGTGAGCCCGCGATCACCCTTGAGCTCGAGCTGGCCGTGGCGGCGCAACTCCTCGTTCACCGTGATCTCCAGCCACTTCTCCCAGTTGCGCAGCACGAACGGCGGATCGGGCCACCAGTCGGGTATCACTTCGATGTCCGGCACCTGGTGCGGATCGGGCAGCTGGTTCTTGTCCAGCATGTAGGTGAAGACGATGGAGTAGACCGTGGCCCTGGCCGAGCGCACTTCGATCCAGCACTCGGGCTTGGGCAAGTGCAGGTCGATGAACTTGACCTGCGGGAACGGGCGCGACACGCCATCCGGTCCATGCAGCGTGACATCCAGCGGCGCGTCGGAGTCGATCTGGCAGCTGGGGTAACACAGCGCGCGGTCGCCGATGTCGGTGACGTGGTACCAGTCGACGTCCGCGGGGTTCTGGATGTTGGCTTCGTAGCCACCCTGGTACCACACGCCAGCGCCGATCAGGTCGAACTTGGTCGCATTGCGCAGTCGCACGTGCGCGGCGGCCTCGCGAGTATTGTTGTTCTCGAAGCCGTCCGGCCTCAGCGGCCGGGGCCTGAGGTTCACGCGCAAGGTGTAATAGTTAGGAGCCCCGCCGTGCACCTTGACCACGTAGCCGCCGGGCGGTGCCTGCAGCAGCTTGATCACCTGCTGCCCCGGCGAGGACGTATTCGTTGCATTTTCGAAGGCCAGCGTGTCGGGGTCGTCGGGCAGCAGCTCCATCGCGGCGCCACCCAGCGGCCGCACGTATTTCAGCACCACGGTGATGTCGGCGTATTCGGTGGTGGTGAAGCGGTGGAAGTCCCAGTCGAGGCCGTTGGACAGCGTGGTTTCACCGAGTGGCTGCCAGACGTTCGGCGCGGCCTGGATCATCGGCTTGGCCGCAGCCGGCGTGTTGTTGGGCTCCTCGAAGGTGCCGGGCGGCAGCGCGTGGTTGATGGCCGCGAGCACGGCCTGGTAGGCATTGAGGATGCGATTGGCGCGCGCGGCCGGGTTCTGCCAGGCGGTGTCACGCAGGATGCGTTTCACATCGTCGGGAGTCAGCGATGAGTTCGCGGACTTCATGAGCGCCACCACGCCCGAGACGATGGGTGCGGCAGCCGAGGTCCCGGTGAGCCTGACCGCGTTATTGCCCGGATCGGCGACGGTGTGGATGTTGGTGCCCGGCGCCCACACGTCGACCGAGCTGCCGTAGTTGGACTTGTCACGCGCGTTGTCGCCATCGAGCGCGCCCACCGTGATGACGCCGGGTGTTCGGGTGGCGGGCAGGATGGTCAGGTCATCGGGCAGGTTCGCGCCGTCATTGCCGGCAGCCGCCACCACGATGAGCCCGCGTTCGTGCGCGATGCGGAAGTGGTCGTCCCAGTCGCTGTAGAAATCCGCGAGGATGTTGGGAATCGTGATGCTGATGCTCATGTTCAGCACTTCGATGCCCCAGGCCACGCAGCGCGCCAGGCAGGAATAGATTTCGTCCGAGTCGATGTGCGTGCTGAACATGAAGGGCATGGCCACGGGCAGCCGCGCAGGGCCCACGGGCAGGCCGCCGACACCGCCCGCGCCGATGCTGTTGTTCACCACCGCGGTCGCGATGCCGGTGACGCCGGAGCCGTGGTACGCGTAATTGCCGATGTCGGTGGGGCCCAGGATGGACGCGCCCGGGTTGGTGAGATTGAACGCCGGGCCGGTGGCGAAATCCGTGGGAGCCTGGAATGCAAATCCGCAATCGATGACGCCGACGAAGACGGGATTGCGCATCGAGCGCACATTGTCGAGCGCCTGGCACAGCTGCCAGGCCTTGGTGATGTTGGACTTGCCGTTGTACTCGGGCCATTGGAAGGCGTCCGTCTCGCCCGGAAACCCTTCCGTCGACGCCGACAGCGGAAAGTCGTTGGTGTGGCCGGCGAAGTTGAGCTGGCCGCCGTAGCCGAGCTCGCGCAACTGCAGCGTGGCGGCGAGCGTGCCGGCGCCCTCGCGCGAGCTCACCTTGAAATCCTCCGCCGGCTGGCAGGCCAGGCGGCGGTCGAGCGCGTCGAGCGGCACGGACCCGCCCTTGATGCGCACCTTCACCATGCGTGGCATGTCGCGTATGTCGCGCTCGGGCAGTCCGCACAGCGCCTTGGGCCGCTCGGGAATGGGCGGCGGCTCGATCACTTCACCACCGCACTTGTCGACCAGGAACCTGATCGCGTCCGCGTCGCGCCGGTTCACCAGCACTTCGTTCTCGACGAACATGCCGGCGAGCCGTCCGGCGATCGACATGCCCGCAATGGGCTTGCGCCGGATGGCGCCCTGGTGCCGCATGTATCCGCCGAGCAATGGGCTCTCGTATCCCGCTTCCTTGTTCATGGCCGCTCCTGTTTCGCTTGAAGGGCGACGCTGCTACAGGCGCGCTTACACGTGGCTTACGTTTCCGCAGTCGCAGCAATCACGCGCCGGAGGGAGCGGGAAAAAGTCGCAATTCCGCGAGTGACGCCCGCGCCGGGCCACACGGGACTGGCTAACTAGCCGAGACTGGGGCACATTCTCGGCACGCTTGCAGGGAGGCCGAACGTCCGATGAGCGAAGAGCCCGCCGCCGACTCTCCCGGCGCGCTGCGCAGCGCGCTGTTCCTCGACGTCCCCTACATCCTCGACAGCCTGTGGCGCTGGGGTGAATTCCGCGTCAACCGGCTGGGCTCGGTGAACTTCGACGACCCGCACGACTACGTGCTGCGTCCCGCCTGGCAGAGCGGCGCCTTCGCGCTGTTCTCGCTGATGTGCCTGTTCGCCATCTTCGGTCCGACCTCGGATGCCCTGTGCGCGCTGCGCGGCTCGCAGTTCGCGGGCTACATCCGCGTCGGGGTGAGCGCCTTGCTGATCGTGGGCGCCTTGCTGCTGTTCCTGCGCGTGCTCAACGCGGTGACGTTCTACCTGATGCGACGCGCCGAGACGCTGGCCACCGAGCGGCGCGGCGCGGATTCGCGCAGCGACAGCCCGTTCGCCAACCTGGCGCAGTCGCAGCAGGGCAGCGAGCGCCGCTTCCACTCCGTGCGCGTGGCCATCGACCGGCGTGCCGAGGCCAGCATCGGCAACCTGCGGCGCTTCTTCGGCGCAATGCGCAATGTGCGCGGCAAGGACAAGCGCGCGTTGCGCATCGGGCTCGTGGTGCTCAGCCTGGGCGCCTTGCTGGTGGTGGCGCCCATCGTGGCCACGGCCTATGGATTTGCCACCGGCGAGACCGACGCGCTGAGCTGCGCCCGGCTCGACCATCCCGCCATGGTGGTGGCGCAGTTCATCGCGCTGGCCGCGCTCTGGGTGGGCGGCTTCTTCCTGTGGCGCAAGTTCAGCATTGCGCATGCCTTCCGCACCTTCGTGCTGCTGGCGCTGCTGCTGGTGGCCGTCATCGGCGCGTTGTGGCTGTGGTTCACGCCGGAGCATCCCAGCGAGGCCACGGGCGGGTTCTATCCGCACATCTATCTGTTCTTCGTCGGCGCGCTGCTGGTCGTGGCGCTGGTCGCGCGGCTGCTGGCGCACATCATGTTCACGGGTTTCACGGCGGCGCCGGCTTTCCGCAAGGCGCTGACCTGCGAGGACCTGCTGCACAACGAGCGGATTCCGCCCGATGTGTCCAACCTGCGCCTGCTGTCGGCGCTGATCAACGGCGTCACCTCGAACCCGCTGCATTTCCTGCTGCTGCCGTCGTTCGTGGCCTTCGTCGCGCCCACGGACTGGTTGTGGTGGATCGTTCCGAGCTTCGCATTCGTCAGCATCATCCTGCTCATGTACGGCAGCCTCTCGAGCCGCTGGGAGCAGATGATGGTGTACGTGCAGCGCTGGTTCCTGGTGGGCACGCCGCTGGTGATGTCCGTCGCGGTGATCCTGCTCGCGCTGCTGCGCCTGCTGGGTGTGCAATACGTGTCGACGGTGCTCGATGCCACGCCGGTGGGCGTGTTGTTCGTGTTCATCTTGATGATGTACGTGGCCTTCTGGCTCTTCGAGTACTGGGTAAACCGCTGGCTGGGCGAGAAGATGCTCGCGGTGCTGGGTGCCGACCAGAATCAGGCACCCGGCTACCTCCATTGCGACTTCACGCCGCACGACGGCAGGCCCTGGGCCAGCGTCGCGGGCCGCGTGGTGGCGCTGCACGGCACGGGCCGCTTCATCGCGCAGGGCTGGTTCGAGCGCAAGAACCCGGCTCCGGGCGAGCGGCCCAGGGAACACGCCTTCACCACGTACAGTTTCGTCGAGCTGTTCGACGTGCTGGGCGCGCACCAGGAGAAGGGCGGCGATTTCGCGCACGACATCCGCCGGCGCACGCAACTCTATTTCACGCTGGTGAACTTCCTGCTGATCGCGGCCGCGGTGGGACTCTTCTACTGGCATCTCAACTGGTCACGGCCGCTGGCCGTCGAGCCGATGGTGCGCGCCAACGCCATCATGCCCGAGCAGGTGAGCGACACGCAGTTGCAGGCGCAGGCGCGCGAGCAGGGCGACAACCTGCGCAAGCGGTTGCTGGAGCAATCCGCGGCCCAGAGGCCTTCCCTGGTCGTGGCGGCGTCCGGCGGTGGCACGCGCGCGGCGGTTTACACGGCGGTGGCGCTCGAGGGCATGGCGCAGATCAACCGGGCGCGCGACGTGGTGTTGCTGAGCGGCGTATCGGGCGGTGGTGTCTCCGCCGCCGTTTTCGCCAGCCGCTTCGATGTCCTGAGTGCCTCGAATCCGCGCGAGGAGACCGCCGACAACCAGCCGTGGCACGACTACGTGGAAACGGTGGCTTCGCCCTTCATCCAGGACGTGCTCGAAGGCGCCGGCGAGCTGCGCATCGCGGGTAGTTCGTCGCTGGGCGTGTTGCTCGAGGAGAGCCTGCAGCGCCGCGCGTTCGCGCCCGACATGGTGAGCATCGACACCTTCGGGAAGCTGGCTACGCCCGGGCTCATCCTCAACACCGCCATCAGCGGGCATCCGTACGACGACTCCGAGCTGCTCGAGGGACGTGTCGCCGCACCAGGGCAATCCTGCGTGAGCCAGTCGCGTCCGTACGCGAACCTTGCCGGCGGCCGGCTGATCTTCACCAACCTCGACAACCTCAGCGGTTTCCCGGAGCCGTCCACGCAGGATCCGGCGACGCAGGTGCCGGACATGTGGCTGCCGTACCGCATCGTCAATGACGGCACCGTGACGCTGGCCTCGGCCTCGGCGCTCACGGCCAATTTCCCGCCGGTGTTCTCCAATGCGCGCGTGCGGCTGGTCACGCGGCAGAACACGAAGTGCAACGCGCAGTCGTACTTCGTCACCGATGGCGGCGCCACGGAGAACCTCGGCCTGGTGTCGGCGCTGTTCGCGCTCCGCGGCACGCTGTCGCAGATCCCGGCGGACACTCGGCTCAGCGACATCCACGTGCTGGCCTTCGAGGCTTCGGCCATCGACTACGACTACCGCGACGACCGCGGCGTCGGCGCGGCCACCGGCGGCTCCAAGGAGCGCATCAACGCGGGTCTGACGCAGGCGCTGCTCAGGGAGGTGGGCGCGCTCGTGAATTCGCATGGCGCGGCGCTGCGAGTGCACTATCTACCGCTGCCGGTGGCATTCCGTTCGCGCGGCGGTTTCGGCACGCACTGGATGTTCGCGCGCACCATCCGTGTCAACAACCCGCTGCTGGCGGCGGCGCCGAACTGGCGGGACTCCTTCGGCAAGACGCTCAAGGATCACGTCGATCTCGGCCGGGACGAGGTCAAGGTCACCTGGCGCGCGTTGTTCGACCCGCGCGAGCCCATCTGCACGCGCGCCGAGGGTTATGTGAAGGATCCCGAGTCCATGCCTCCCGGCTGGACGCGGAACGTGCAGCTGGTGACGCGCTGGATCTGCGGCCACGACGACCAGCGCCACACGCCGCCATTGCTGCCCGACTACCAGGTGGAAGCCTGGGGGACGGTGGTGAGGGAACTGGGCAGGCTGTAGGCTGTGGGGCAGGGGAGCCCCCATGGCCATCACGAGAACAACAGCGGTCCTGGCACTGAGTCTCTGTGCGCATCTCGCCGGCGCGGCCGACTCCGCGCCCATCGACATCGAGAAGGATTTCGGCACCGGTTCGCACGAGCGCTTCACCGCGCGCGTCAACCAGGCGCAGGCCACCGACTACCAGGCCGTGCTCGCGGCTTACGACGCTCGCATCGAGGCGCATCCCGACGACGTCACCAGCGAGATCGAACGCTGCCGCTTCATGGAGTCCTTCGCGTATTCGGAGGACATGGTCATCGAGTCCGCCGGCGACGATCTCGAGAAGTGCCGCGAGGCGCTGAAAACCGGGCCGCACGCGGGGTATGTCGACGTGCTGCTGTATGACGTGGAATCGAACTGGGGCGAAGACAAGCTGCAGGCGGCCCGGTCATTGATCTCGATGTCGAAGAACTGGACGCCGAAGCAGCGCGCCACTCTCTATGAATTGCTGGCGGAGCGCACGCAATGGAATGACCAGGAGCTCGCGGCCAGCTACGCGGTCAGCGCCGTGGACATCGACCCGGCCTCGCGCGTGCTGCTGATCGCGGTGAATCACTGGGTGCAGATGGGCGCCAAGGAGCGCGCGCGGCGGTTGCTGGTGGAAGCGCCCGCCGAAGCCTGGGAGCGGGTGTCGCGCAGCCAGGCCGCGAAGATCCTCATCGAGTTGGGCGATCCGAAAGCCGCGGCCGAGATCCTGCGGGGCGGAAAACAGGACGACGAGGGCGGTGCGGTCAACCTCACGCTGGCGCGCGTGCTCGCCGCGGACGGCGACATCAAGGGCGCACGCGAGTTGTACGAAGGAGTGGTCAAGGACCAGCAGTACCTGGCGCTCGACACCCGCATCGAGTACTTCGAATTCGAGCGTGAGCACGGCACCAGGGCCGCAGCGGCCACGGCCTATGCGCAGCTGCGGGACGTGGGGTACTCGGCGGACCCGGTGGGGCGTTACCGCCTGGGGCTGTTCCTGTCGCATCCCACCGCTGGCTGGCAGTGGCGCGACGCGCTGGGCGTGCTCACCTTGTTAGTCATCATCGTGGTGATCTGCGCGCTGCCGCTGATCGCCATCGTCCCGGTGCACTACCGCGGGCTGGCGCGTCAGGTCGCCGGCCGTGCGCCCGACCTCGCGGAGGCGCCGTGGAAACTGCGGCATGCCTGGTATGCACTCGGCGTAATGTTGATCACAGGGTACGGAGTGCTGTACGTCTACGCCGTGCAGTACCTCGAAGCGGTGCTGCCGTGGATAGGCCGCTACGTCATCACGCCGGCCACGGATCTCACGCTGGCGAAGATCATGATCTGGTCGACGGTGGCGGCGCTGTTGCTGCTGGTGCCGCTGGCGCTGCGCCGGCCGCTGCGGCCCTTGTTCCTCGGACACTGGACCATCAAGCGTTCGATCCTGGTGGGCATCGGTGCGGCGCTGGTGCTGCGGTTCGTGGCGGCGTTCATCGACCTCGGTTATCGGGCCTTCGGCCTGCTGGGCAGCGACACGGTGCGCGCCATGCAGGGTATCCACGAGGTTTACGGGATCATGGCGCTGCTGCTGGTGGTCGCCGTGGCGACGCCCATCGTCGAGGAGTGGATTTTCCGTGGGGTCCTGCTCGAGGCTTTCCGCACGCGCGTGTCGTTCTGGTTCGCGGCGGTGGTGCAGGCGCTGGTGTTCGTGGCGCTGCACGAGGAATACCAGGCCATGCCCTTCCTGTTCGTGTTCGCCCTGGTGGCCGCGTTCCTGGTGCGTCAGAGCGGCGGCCTGCTGGCCGCCCTGGTCATGCACGGCGTCAACAACGCCATCGCCGTGCTCGCCATCGTCGGCGCCACCAACCTCATCAACCGCTAGTTGTCCCCGATTTCAACGGGCGGAGGCGGTGGCGGTTTGTTCGGGCATCACGCCGTCGAGCGTGGGCACCAGCACTTCGCTGAAGAACATGCGCGTCTGGTCGCGTTCGCAGCGGTCGACGATCTTCCTGAGCGCGCCGGGCCACTCGTCCCAGAACTTCTCTTCGAACGAGTCCGGGACGTTCTTCTGCTCCATGTACATGCGCGCGGAGGTATAGGGCATGACCTCGAGGCTCAGGTCGTCGATGCCGGCCTCCTTGTCCATGCGCTCGATCTCCCAGAGGAAATCCGCGCACAACAGCGTCTGGACGCGCAGCGTCTCCTGCGCCAGCGGTGGCGGCTTGATCGTCACGCGCGCCACCTTCTTCGCGCCGCGCTTGTACATGTTGACGGTGACGCGCACCACGCTGTCCACCGCCGTGCCGCGGTCGTCGAGGCCGGGCAGGAACTTGCGCTGCTTCATGAATTCCACGGCGAGCGCATCGGCCTGCGCGTTGCCGCTGGATTCGCTGACTACCACGCCCTGGATGGCGCCGCTGGCCGCGACGCGCACTTCCACGGGCACGGTGAAGTCGCCGATGTCGGGGCGGTCGTGCGAGTACTCGACCTTGCCGTCGGTGACCAGCACCGGCTGGATGGGGCCCATCTGGGCCATGGCGGGAGCGGCTGCCAGGCATGAAACATAACCAAGCAGCGCCACGAAGCGATGAAAAGTTACGGTACTCATGGAGCCCGAACCTGCGCCCGCGTGACACCGTGCGCAATTGTTAGGCCCTGAAACCGTGCAGTGCTTACGGGCGTCTCGCAAGGAATGTGACGCGTGGATTGCGGACCCGATGATCTGGTAAATCGTGACGCCGGGGCCTGCCGCCACTACCATCGCGGCCCATGGTCTTCCTGCTGGAAATCCTGCTCGTTGCCGTGGTCATCGTCTGGCCCGTGGTGGCGTTCAACCTGCTGGTCCGTGACCGCAACCGCGTGGCGCAGGCCTGGAGCGACGTGGACGTGCAGCTGCTGCGCCGGCACGAGCTCATTCCGCGCCTCGTGGACCTGGTCAAGGGATACGCCGGCTACGAGAAGGCGCTGCTGACCAGTCTCGCTGAGCTGCGCACCCAGGGCTCCAACAGCCCGTCACCCAAGCAACGCACCGAGGTGGAAAAATCGGTGGGCGCGGGCGTGGCGAAGCTGGTCGCGCTGGTCGAGGCCTACCCGGATCTCAAGGCCAGCGACAACTTCCGCGACCTGCACGCCAGCCTGGTCGAGACCGAGAACCAGATCCAGTACGCGCGGCGCTATTACAATGGCGCCGTCAATCTCTACAACAATCGCATCCAGAGATTCCCGGACCTCGTGGTCGCGCACAGCTTCGGTTTCAAGCCGGCGGAATTCTTCGACGCCGAGGAAAAGGCCACGCTGCCGCCCGGCGTGGTACTGGCTTGATTCGCGCGTCTTACCGCTGCGGCCTCGCGCTGGCGGCGCTCGCCGCCGTGTTGGGCACGACCGCCGCGCAGGCCGACGAGCGCATCCTCTCCTTCGACAGCACCATCACGGTCAACCGCGACGGCACGCTCGAGGTGCGCGAAGCCATCCGCGTGCGCGCCGAAGGCAAGAACATCCGCCGCGGCATCTACCGCGATTTCCCGACCATCTACCCGCGTGCGGGCGGCGGCCAGGTCACGGTGGGCTTCGCCTTCCAGTCGGCCCAGCGCGATGGCAGCAACGAGCCCTGGCATGCCGAGAACCACGGCAACGGCGTCCGCATCTACGTGGGCTCGCCGTCGCGCACCGTCCCGCGCGGCGAACACACCTACGTGCTGGTGTACCGCACCGATCGGCAGATGGGCTACTTCTCCGATCACGACGAGTTGTACTGGAACGCCACCGGCAACGGGTGGAGCTTCCCCATCGACCATGCCTCGGCGCGCGTGCTGCTGCCGGACGAGATCCCACGCAATGAAATCCGCCTGGAAGGCTACACGGGCCCGTTCGGCTCGAAGGGCCAGGACTTCGAGGCCAGCCTCGACAATGGCGCACCGTTGTTCGCGATGACGCGCAGGTTGAAGCCGCAGGAGGGCCTCACCATCGTCGCGAGCTGGCCCAAGGGCTACATCATGCCCGCGGTCGAGTCGGCACAGCCGCTGACCACGCCCACCAGCGACAGCCCGCGGGAGGAAAGCCGCCATTTCAGCTCGCCGGCCGAGGCCATCCTGCGGCGCCCGCTGCCCCACGACAACACGCCGGTGTTCTTCGGGCTGGGAGGCTTGCTGCTGCTGATCGGTTACTACTACATCGCCTGGACACGCGTGGGCCGCGATCCACCGGGCCGCGTGATCATCCCCGAATACGAGATGCCCGCGAACCTGTCGCCCGCGGCCATGCGCTACCTGGTCCGCATGAAATACGACAACGAGTGTTTCGCCGCGGCCGTGCTGAGCCTGGCCGTGAAGGGCTATCTCCGTATCGAACAAACCGACGGCTTGTTCGGCCTCGGCAAGAATTACACGCTGGTCAAGGGGAAGAATCCCGGCACGGCGCCGCTGTCGGAAGACGAGCGCAAGCTGTTCGCGAAGCTGTTCACGACCAAGGACCGCCTGGAACTCGAGAGCAAGAACCACAGCCGCGTGAGCCGCTCGCGCCGCGCGCACGAGAAAGCCCTGGATGACAGCTACGAGCGCGGCTTCTTCGCCATCAACGGTGGCTGGCATTGGCTGGGCATCGCCCTGAGCCTGGTCTTCATCTTCATCACGCTGGTGCAGCCGGGCGCCGCGGATTCCTGGCCCAAGTGGTACCTCACCACGCCGCTGGGCTGGTTCACCTTGTTCACGGCATTGGCCGCATTGGTGGTGAACGGCATCTTCGGCCAGCTGCTGCGTGCGCCGACGGTGCGCGGTCAGGCTGCGCTGGACCAGATCCGTGGCTTCAAGATGTACCTGGAAGTCGCCGAGGGCGAGGACCTCAGGCGCATCGAAAACCCGCAGCCGAAGCTCACTCCGCAGCTCTACCAGGCCTATCTTCCCGCAGCATTGGCGCTGGACGTCGAGCAGGAATGGGCCGAGCGTTTCGCGAGCGAGCTCGATCTCCATCCCGGGGACTATCAACCCGCGTGGTATTCCGGTTCGTCCTGGAATGCGGATGACGTCGGCAAGTTCTCCTCACAACTCGGTTCGTCGCTGTCGAGCGCGATTTCCTCGGCCTCGCAGGCGCCGGGCTCGAGCTCGGGCAGTTCCTCCGGTGGCGGGGGCGGTGGCTCCTCCGGTGGCGGTGGTGGCGGCGGCGGGGGCGGCGGCTGGTAGTTGCGGACTATCTACCCCTTGCCAGCAGAAACGAGCCTTTCCTGCCGATAGTTGCAGCGCCATCCTGCAGGGGCGGAGGATGCCGCCGGCCAACTTGCAACCAAAGTCGCGGATCGGATCCTGATGATCCGGGGCCATCGCGTGCTATTGGATGCTGATCTCGCTGCTGTCCATGGTGTGAGCACGAAACAGCTCAACCGACAGGTCCGTCGCACTCGCGATCGCTTCCCGGCCGATTTCGTTCTAGAACTGACAAATCAAGAACTTGCAGCTTTAAGGTCACAATTTGTGACCTTAAAGGGTGGGCGCGGTACGCATAGAAAATATCCGCCTGTCGCCTTTACCGAGCATGGAGCCATCATGACGGCGGCAGTATTGAACAGTGCACGCGCCGTGCAGATGAGTGTCTACATAGTTCGTGCATTTGTTCGCTTTCGAGCTGAGCTGATGAAGCAGGAGGCACTGGCAAGGGAGCTCGAAGCATCAAGGAATTCGGTGGCATCACTCGACCAGAAGACGCGCCGTCAATTCGATCAAGTGCACGAAGCCATTCTCGGGCTCATGGCAGAGCCCTCAAGGCGCCAATGACTCCCACTGGCTGTGACTCGCCTCACAACTTCCACCGACGCCACATTTAACACGGCGATTATCGTGGACCAGCACTAGGTGTTTCCCGGGTGCGGCATACGATGGCCGCGTGCCCGCACTCACCATCAAGGAATCGCGAAGACTCGTGATGCCGCTCGACACGGTGCTCGAAGCACTGCTGCATTTCGACGGCAAATCGCACGGGCCGCTGTCGCGTGGTGAAGTGCTGCAGGCGGACCTGGTGCGCGACATCGCGCAGGGCGACGGCATCGACGTCGCGGTGCGCTCGCCCGGCGCACACGTCGTCGACTGGCATCACTTCAACTTCGCCACGATTGCCGCGGCCATCATCAGCTACTGCCGCTCGAAACGCATCCCGCTGCCGTACTCCGGCGTGAAGTCGCTGGAAGTCACGCGCGAAGGCATCGCTTTCCACATCGAGAACACCGTGAGCATCGCGCGCCGACCGGCGGTGAGCGAGGACTGCTCCGGCCAGGCGCTGCGCTACGCGCGCGGCTACGAACCCCACGCCATTTCCCCGAGTACCCAGAACGAAACCTGCGTCTGACGCTAGAATCGGGCGTCGCGTTTCAAGGGGAATCCAAGTGACGAACAACGACCGCCGGGTGGCCCTGGTTGCCGCCGCATTGCTGTGCCTGTCCTTCCTGGCCCGATCCGAGGACACGCCACCCGCCCCGAAGCTCAAGGAAGAGATGCGCCAGCCCTGGACGCGCAACGACACCAACTACATCAAGAACTGGCTGCTCGCGGGCCCATCCACGTGCCCGCTCGAAGCCGAATGCACCGACGTCACGGGCGCCGATGCCAGGGCGGCTGCCGGGCTCGCATGGGAGCCGACGTCGAGCTGGGGTGACGTGGTCACGCTGAACGGTGACGCGAACGGGGCACTGACCTATGCCAGGGCGACGGTCCGCCGCGGGCAGGCCGGCAAGGCGCTGCTGTCGGTCGGTAGTTCGAGCGGCCTGCGTGCCTGGGTGAATGGCAAGCCCGTGCTCTCCCACATGGGCCAGCGTTGGTTCACGCCGGATGAAAGACAGGTCGAGGTGGACCTGCAGCAGGGAGACAACACCTTGCTCATCAAGACCTACGCGAACGCCTCTTTCGCCGTGCGGGTGCTGGAAACCGGCGCGGTGCTGCCGCGCGTTGCCGAAATCGGCCCGGCCATCGTGCGCGACTCCGCCAACGGGCTCACGGTGAAGACCGACACCAGCGATGCGCGCAAGGATGCCGATCCCGTGACCATCGAGGTGATCCAGCCCGGTGGCAACGTGGCATTCAGCGCGAAGGCCGCGCGCGGCGCTGAAGTTGCCATCGACGCCAGCGCATGGCCGGCGGGCCCGGTGGAAATCCGCGCCACCACGCGTGATGCGCGCGGGCTGCTCTACGCCACGCACCTGCCGTGGTTCAAGGGCAATGCGCTCGCAAAGGCGCGCCAGCTCGCGGACGAGGCCGCACGCGCCGATGAGGCCACGCCGGTGGGCATGACGCTCAAGATGCTTTCGAAGATGGTCGACGACCGGCTGGGGATGAAAATCGAAGACGCCGCGAAGAACGACATTGGCAATCCGTGGTGGACCATCCACTCGCCGCTCATGGAGTTCGAGGAACTGATGCGCGAGCTGCGCGGCGAGTCCGGCCGCATCCGGCCCTATGGCTTCCTGCGCCTGGCGTGGCGCGACGAAGTCGATGGCACGCCGCAGTTCTGCCGCGCCTATCTTCCCGCCGGCTACGACAAGAAGCAGAAATGGCCCACCGTCCTGCAGCTGCACGGCTACAACCCGGCGAATCCCGACTACTGGGACTGGTGGAGCGCCGACAACCGCGGCTACGTGCACACCGAGACGCCGGGCCAGGGCGACATCATCTACATCGAGCCGCACGGCCGCGGCAACACCCAGTACCTGGCCCTGGGCGACAGTGACGTGCTGCGTTGCCTCGCCGAGGCGAAGAAGGCGTTGTCGGTGGACGAGGACCGCGTGTACCTCACGGGCGACTCGATGGGCGGCTGGGGCACCTGGAATGTCTCGACCCGGCATCCGGATCTTTTCGCCGCCATCGCGCCGGTGTTCGGTGGCGTGGACTATCACTCGCAGATGTCCGAAGAGCAGCTGGCGGCGCTGAATCCCTCCGAGCGATTCTGGGCGGACAAGGACAGCTCCTGGTCCATGGCCGACAGCCTGGTCAACATGCCCATCTACGTGCACCACGGCGACAGGGACGCCGCCGTGAACGTCGAGTGGTCGCGTTACGGCGTGCGCATGTTGCAGCGCTGGGGTTACGACATCCGCTACCAGGAATACCCCGGCAAGGTCCACGAGGCATTGGGACCGGGTGGCAACGGCGACCTGAGCCGCGCCTGGTTCCTCGAGCACAGGCGTAATGCGAACCCGCCGAAGGTTCGCATTCGTTCCGCCGAGCTGCGCAATGCCTCGGCCTACTGGGTGCGCGTGCGCCAGGCGGCCAGCCCGCTCGAGTTCATGGTGGTGGACGCGGAGGTCGTGGACCGGAACGTGATCCGCATCGACACGCAGAACGTCATCCACATGGAGCTGACGCCGAAGGCGCCGCTCGTGGATCTCGATCGGCCCATGACGGTGGTCTGGAATGGCGTGAAGCACCAGTTCCAGGCCCATCCCTACATCCTCTCCACCCCGGACTACCGCGCGGCCAAGCTGCACAAGACGCCGCAATTGCCCGGCGGCGGGCAGGACTTCTTCGTGACGCCGTTCGCGGTGGTGATCGGCACCACGTCGAAGGACCCGGAGTTCAGGAGCCTGGTGCGCACGCGCGCCCAGTTCTTCGCCGACAGCTGGAGCCGCTGGCAGAAATTCCCGCCGCGCGTGTTCGACGACAAGGACATGAAGGACGAAGACATCGCGAAGTACTCGCTGCTGCTGTTCGGCGGCCCGGCGGAGAACGCGGTGTCGGCGAAGCTGGCGGGCAAACTTCCGGTGCGCGTCACGAAGGATGCGATCCGCATCGACGGCAAGGAATTCGCGGTGCGGGACGCGTTGCTGCAGATGCTGTATCCGAATCCGCGCAACCCTGGGCGCTACGTGTGGTTGTTCACGGCCACGTCGACCCAGGGCATGTTCCACGCCGATCCCAATGTCTACAACGTCGGTGACTGGGACTATTCCATCGTCGACGGGCGTATTCCGGCGCGCGGCGTCACGGCCAGCGGGCAACGGCTGGCCGTGGTCTCGGGCATGTTCGACCACAACTGGCGTTACTCCGAGGCGCTGGCCATCGAGGGCGACGCGGAAATCCGCAAGCAGGGCCGCGCCATTCGCGGCCCGGATCGCAAGCGCGTGGTCGATCCCGCGGTGCTTGCCGGTTATGCGGGCAAGTACCAGATCGCTGGCGGCCCCATCGCCGACGTCCTCGTGAAGGAGGGCAGGCTGTACCTGAACGTGATGGGCGAGGAGCCGGAACTGCTGCCGGTGGAGGGCAACACGTTCTACATCGAGCGCAACAACGCCACGCTGGAATTCCTGCCGGACGCCTCGGGCAAGTTCAACGCGATCTGGGGCTGGAACGGCAGCGAGTTCACGGGAACGCGGGTGCCGTAGCCCTGCGGCTGTCGAACACCGGCTGCCGCGGATCGATGAACATCCAGCACAACGAGCCGACCAGGAACAGCCCGCCCAACAACAGGAAGGGCAGGTTCCAGTCGCCGAACCACTTGACCGAGTAGCCCACGACCGGTGCGCTGGCCATGGCTGCGATCTGCCCCGAAGTGTTCATGGTGGCGCTGACAGTCGCCGAATGCTCGCGGCCGATGTCGACGCAAGTGCTCCACGAGGTGGCCGTGGTCAGCATGCACGTGGCGGCCGCGAAGGCGATGAGCACCGCGGCCGTCTTCGGCTCTTCCGCACCCGCCGCGCTGAAGATGAACACGGCCGCGAGCGCGTAGCCGACGAAGCCGGGAATGCGCCGGCCGGCGCCGAGCCCATGTCGCTTCGCGATCTGGTCGGAAAAATATCCGCCGAGGAATTGCGTGGCGATGCTGAGCGCCAGCGGCAGCGCCGCCACCATCCCGAGGTCGCCTTTCTCGAAACCATGGCGCTTCATGAGATAGGTGGGCAGCCAGGTGATGCAGAAGTAGAACGTGGCGCA
>DASUGK010000058.1:0-8913 GCA_036274075.1 Steroidobacteraceae bacterium
TGCGCCCAGGCATACATGCCTTCGGAAAGTCGATAAGCGACTTGGGTGCCGGACTGGCGTGATGCGTTGATGGCCCACAGTTCGCCGTTCAGCGCGACATTGGGACCATACGGCGAGTCTGCGCTGCCAAGCTCGGCGTGCGCTTCGTATTCCCAGCCCGTGCCGGCGGCATTGAGTCGATAGACGTAGAGCCGGTGCGGATCGGAGATGAAGTCGTCCTGTGGGTTGTGCATGATGGCGCGCGTGCCATCGAGGTCCTGGCCGGAGGCGGGACAAAAATCCTGTATGCAGTCACTGGCGTTCCCCGTGAGCGTGCCCTCCGCGCTCCAGGTGCCATTGAGTTTTCGCAACACCACGCTTTCGTAATAGAAGGTGTCGCGAGCTGCCAGGATGCGCCCACCGCTGATCTCGATGTCGGGTCCTTGCAGGGTGCCGGACACGGCGGGGTCGAGTGCGGCCTGCGTCCACGTCGTGCCGACGCGCTCGAATATTCGCACACCAGGCAAGGCGGTCACGGCAATGCCATCCTTCATGGCAAGGCCCAGGTTCGACAAGATGTCCCACGCGCCAACAAGGGGACCGAGCTGGCCGTCATAGACCCAGTTGCTGCCGGAGCGTCGATACAGGAACGCCGCGACTTCGTGGCGAACGCCGCCTTCGGCATTCGGGTCAGGGATGAAGCGCTCGCCGGACACGAGCGCATAGTCGCCGTCGATGGCGACACCGGCGCGGCCGAAGTAGGTCCACGAGGCATCCGGGCGGGTGAGAGTGGCGACCTCCTCCAGCACGACGGGACGTGCGGAAGCCATCCCCGCGATGGCGAGGCAAAGCAGTGCGATACGTAAGGCTTTCATGGTGAGACCTGCTGGCTTCGCCGTCCCGGGAAAAGAGCATGGCGTTCGTTTTCTTGCGTCTCAGCGTACCGGGGCGTCGGCCGCCAGTTATCAGCCACGGCAGAGAGGCGCCGCTGGTGCGCGCCGACAGGGATCGGCGCAGAATACCGCCGGGTCATCCGATACCCGACAAAAAGCAAAAGGGGAGCCAAACCATGTTCAACACCGGCTACGGCGGTCTCTTCGGCCTGCTGGTCCTCATCGGCGACATCTGGGCCACCATCAACATCTTCCAGAGCTCGGCCTCCAACGAGAAAAAGCTGCTCTGGACGGTTGTTGTGATTCTGCTACCGCTGCTGGGACTGATCCTGTGGTTCTTCCTCGGGCCGAGGGGCAATCGCACGTAGCACGCGCGAACCTGTTTCACATCACGCGGCGGTAGTGGTTTCTCCTCGAAACCAGGCCCGCGCGCGTTTCCCGTTTCGTGGACTCGCATCACGTTTGCGCGCGTGAATCGGGCGAAGATCGTGAATCTTCAATCGCCACTGCCGATAGCGAATGGGATCGCAGGCACGGCCGCGCAATGACGACGTCCACTCATCGAAAACCGAAGCAATCGTTGGCACTGCCGATCGGCATCCTGCTGACGCTGCTCGTCGTCGTCGCGCACCGGTTCCTGCCGGAGCGGCGGCTGACCGTCGACAGCACGCAGGAAGGCGCCAACTTCTTCCCGGTCGAGAGTGGCAACGGCGTCCCGGCGGATTTCCAGTGGGTCGACCAGGCGCGCTTCCACTACACCTGCCGCTTCCCGCAGGTGTCGGTCCAGCAAGGCTGTGGTTTCGCCTACATGCTGGCGCGCGAGGACGTGAGCCAGGGTATCGATCTCTCGGGCTTCCGTACCCTGAAACTCACGGTTCGCTACACGGGCCAGGCGCAGTTCCTGCGCGTCGCCATCCGCAACTTCGACTCGCGCTTCTCGCACGTCGAGGACCTGAATTCGCCCAAGTTCAACTTCGTCAACATCCCGGTCCGCGATCTCGCCAAGCCCCTCGAGATCGCCATGCCCGAGTTCGCGGTGGCCGAGTGGTGGACGGCGGCCTACAACATGCCGCGGGAATATTCGCGTCCGGACTTGAGCAACGCCACGGTGCTCAACATCGACCTGCAGGGCGATCTCGGCGGCACGCGGCACGACATCCGCATCGACCAGGTGGAGTTCGTCGGCGACTGGATCAGCGCGGAGTCCTGGTACCTGGGCATCGTGTGCGCATGGCTGCTCATCGGCACGGTCTTCGCCACCTCGCAGTGGCTGCGCATGCGCCGCGTCCAGCGCGCGCAACGCGAGAAGATCCTGAACCTCGAGCATGAAAAAGAGAAATACCAGAAGCTCTCGACGGTCGACGCGCTGACGAATGTCCTCAACCGCCACGGCATCGACCAGTTCATCGCGGGGCTGCGCGCCACGGGCGTGCCGGCGAGCGTCATCATGATCGACCTCGATCACTTCAAGCTCATCAACGACCAGCGCGGCCACTACGGCGGCGACCGGGTGCTGCGCACGATGGGCGACATCCTGCGTGCGCACACGCGCAACACCGATGGACTGGGCCGCTGGGGCGGCGAGGAATTCGTGCTGGTCTGTCCGGGGACGAGCATCTCAATGGCCGCGGAACTGGCGGAAAAACTGCGGCGCGAAATCATGGACACGGACTTCATCCCGGAAGATCCGCTGCCCATCACGGCGAGCTTCGGCGTATCGTCCTCGGGCTCGGACAAGAGTTTCGAAGACGCGTTCCGGCAGGCCGACCAGGCGCTGTACCTGGCGAAGAGCCGCGGCCGCAATTGCGTGGTCGTCGCGAACGAAGACCAGATGCACAAGGTCTCCGGGGCGCGCAAAGGCGCGTGGGCCTTGCTCAGCGGGCGCTTCAAGCTGCACGGCTGACCGCAGGGATATCCAAACCCGCAACGAGCGATAACGAACTTCTGCGCGGTGATCTTCCGCGCGCTGGCATGATTTGCGCTCATTCAATCGAAGGGGCGTTTCATGTCAGTACTACGCAAGGCCGCGCTCGTGGCCAGTGGGCTCGCCGCGTTGCTGGTCACCGCGACGGCGATGTCGCAGGAACCACCGAAGACTCCGATCGAAGCACCTGCCGAGCCGAATGCCATTCCGCTCGGCACGGGCGGTGTCGAAGGACAGACGGCGAAGGAGACCTGGTACAAGCAGTGGGGCGATCCCTTCGTGCGCAATGTCTCGCGCGCGACGCTCACGCCGTTCCTGCCGGAACGCTCGAAGGCCAATGGCGCCGCGGTGATCGTCGCGCCGGGTGGTGGCTTCCGCATCCTCTCGATGGGCAACGAAGGCTGGGAAGTGGCGCAGGCGCTGAACAAGCACGGCGTCGCCGCCTTCGTGCTCAAGTACCGCCTGCAGCGCACCGTCGAGGACTGGGCCGAGTTCGACAAGGGCAACCCGCTCACGGCGCCCACGCCGGGCGCGCCGCCGGGCCCGCCGAATTTTGCCGAGTTGATGAAGCTGCCGCTGGAAGATGCCACCGCGGCGTTCAAGATGGTCCGCGCGCGCGCCAAGGAGTGGGGCATCGATCCCAACCGCGTCGGCATGATCGGCTTCTCCGCGGGCGCGGGAACGACGATGGCGGCGACGCTGCAATCGACGGAGAACAAGCCGGCCTTCATTGCGCCCATTTACGGCAGCCTGCGCGCCGTCGAGGTCCCGGCCGACGCGCCGCCCATGTTCGTCGCGCTGGCGGCGGATGATCCGCTGTTCGGCAAGAGTGACTTCGGGTTGATCTCGGCCTGGCAGAAGGCGGGGCGCCCGGTGGAATTCCACCTCTACCAGAACGGTGGCCATGGCTTCGGTCTCGGCAACCCGAACCGGACCAGCACGGGCTGGTTCCCGCAGTTCATGTTGTGGCTGGAAGTGAACGGAATGCTGAAAGGGGAGTGATCGCGGGCCCAAGTGGCCGTGCGCGTTGGAGAAATACCACTTAACATCCGCCCGCAGCAGCCGATAACGACCTGGGTACTGCCGCCCCGCGCAGCGCCCTCGAAGGCAGCCGCGCGCATGGTCGAGTTCAACCAGAGGAGATCCCGCCAATCGGCCGTGCTGGCTGTCGGGGTGCTTTTGACCCTAGTGGCCGTGTTCGCGCATCGCTTCCTGCCCGAACGCCGTTTTGCGCTCGACCCCTCGAAAGAGGGCGCGGTCTACTTCCTGATGAAATTCGGCGCGGAAGAGCTGACCACGGTGGACTGGGTGGACCAGTCGCGCCTTCACTTCAAGTGCCGTTTCATCAAGGACGACTCGAACGCCACTTGCAGCTACACGTTCCTGCTCTACCAGGAGAATGACGCGGATCACGGCGTAGATCTTTCCCGCTTCCGCAATCTCAATCTCAAACTCTGGTACCGCGGTCCGGCTCACTACGTACGCCTGGCGATCCGGAACTTCGATCCGAGATTCTCGCGCGTGGAAGATACGAACTCCTCGAAGTTCAACCTGCTGAACCTGCAGCCGAAGGATCTCGGCAAGCCGGTGGCCATCGACCTGCACGAGTTCACGGTGCCCGAATGGTGGGTCGCGGCCTACGACTTGCCGCGGGAGCTGTCGCATCCGGACTTGAGGAACGCCGTGGCGTTCTCCGTCTACCTGCAGGGGGAGCCTGCGGGAACCGATCACGAAATCCAGATCGACAAGGTCGAATTCACGGGCGAATGGATCAGCGCCGAGTCCTGGTACCTCGGCATCCTGTGCGCGTGGATGATCGCGGCCGGGACCTACGGCACGTCGCAATGGCTGCGGCTGCGCCGCCGGCACAGAGAGCTGCAAAGCGAGAAGGACAAGTTCGAGAGACTGTCGACGATCGATGGACTCACGAAGGTGATGAATCGCCACGGCATCGAGCGGTTCATAGAATCGCTGCAAGGCGACGCGCTGCCGACCAGCGTCATCGTCATCGATCTCGATCACTTCAAGAAGATCAACGACCATCGCGGTCACTACGTCGGTGACCGCGTGTTGCAGAACGTGGGCGAGATACTGAAATCGCACACGCGCAACACCGACGGCCTTGGCCGCTGGGGCGGCGAGGAGTTCATCCTGGTGTGCCCGGGCGCGAGCCTCGCCAAGGCCGCGGACCTGGCCGAGAAGCTGCGCCAGCGCATCCTGCAGACGAACTTCATTCCCGAAGACCCGGTGTCCGTGACCGCGAGCTTTGGCGTCGCGACGTCGCCCGCGGGCGGCAGCTTCGAGGACGCGTTCCAGCAGGCCGACCAGGCGCTGTACCTAGCCAAGAGCCGCGGCCGCAACTGCGTCGTCGCGGCCGCCGAAGAGCAGATGCACAAGGTCACGGGCGCGCGCAAGGGCACCTGGGCGCTGATCAGCGGGCGATTCAAGCTGCACAAGTAGCGCGAAGCTTCGAAGGCGGCGTCTATACTTGCTGCCACTGCATCCCACGTCGAAGGTTTTCGAGATGAAGAGCTGCCGTCTTCTTGTTCTCTCCCTTTGCCTGGCGCTGGCGGGTCTCGCCCGGTCGGCAGAGCCGGTATTCGATACGCACGTGCATCTTCGCGACGGTGAAACGTCGCTGCAGAAGTTCGAGGCGGAGGTGCGGGAAGCGGGCATCGAGCTCGCGGGCGTGGGAGCGATGTGGTTCGGCGGCCCGCACCAGGCACTCGCCGGAGATCCGGCGAAGATGCGCGCCAGCAACGATGCCTTGATCGCGCTGGCCGCGAAGCATCCGGAAGTCGCGCCCATCGGCACGGTCCATCCTTATGACGGCAAGGCCGCGCTGGACGAGCTCGCGCGCATCGCCGCGCGGGGCGTGAAGACGCTGAAGATCCACCCGCACACGCAGCGCTTCGAGATCGCCGATCCGCGCGTACTCGCGCTGGTCACGAAGGCGGGCGAGCTGGGCATGACGGTGCTCATGGACAACGCGGGCATCGTGCCGGGCGATTGCGAGGACTTGTTCAACCTCGCCGCCAGGGCGCCGAAGACGCGCTTCATCTTCGCGCACATGGGTGGGGCGAACTTCCGCTTCTGGAATATCCTGGTGCTGGCACGCACGGCGGATGGGTTCGCGCTCGACAATGCCAACTTCGATATTTCCGGCACGGTGCTGCTCGCGGCGGATACACCCATCGAGGCCGAATTCATCTGGACGTTGCGCAATATCGGCATCGACCACGTGATGCTGGGATCGGACTATCCGCAGATCTCGCTCGCGCGCACGGTCGAGGCACTCGAGAAGCTCGACCTGACGCGGGAAGAAAAGATGGCCATCCTCAGCGGGAACGCTCGGCGGATATTGGGCCGCGGAAACGGGTCGTAAGAAGTCCTGATGGCAAACGCGGCGCAGCAAGGCGCTCAATCCGCGGCTCACCCAACAGGAGAGCCACCGTGCAGCTATCAGACATCCTCGAGAAAACCGGCGGACTTCAATCCATCGCGCGCGAGCTGAACATCGGCGAAGCCGACGCGGCGCGCGCGGCTTCGGCGCTGGCGCCGGCAGTGCTCGGCGGCTTTCGCAAGCAGGCTGAATCGAACCCACAGGGCCTGGAAGGCCTGGGCGGAATGCTGAGCCAGCTGGGCGGCGGAGGCCTGCTCGACTCCGTGCTTTCGTCCACGCCGACCGACACGGCGCCGGGCAACAACGTGCTCGGCCAGATCTTCGGCTCCAAGGACGTGAGCCGCGCGGTGGCGCAGAACGCGGCGTCGCAAACCGGCCAGGATCCCTCGTTGCTGAAGAAGATGTTGCCGATGCTGGCCATGCTGGTGGCAGGCTACATGGCGAAGCAGCGCGCCGGCGGCGAAATGAAGCTCTCGCCGGACGGCGGCGCGGGGCTGGGCGGTTTGTTAGGTGGCATGCTCGGCGGCGGCCAGAGCACGGGCCAAGGCACCGGCGATGTAGCTGGCGCGCTCGGCGGCCTGCTCGGCATGGGCGGCCAGCGCAATCCGCTGGACGACATCCTGGGAAGGCTGGGTAGATAGGCCTACAGGTTCCGCTTCCTGAACTCGCTCATCAGGTGATCCGTCGAGCGCACTGCCATCGCCATGATGGTGAGCGTCGGGTTCTGGCACGCGCCCGAGGGGAACCCGGCCGCGTCCATCACGAACAGGTTCTTGATGTCGTGTGACTGCTGGAACTGGTTGAGCACGGACTGCTTCGGGTCCTTGCCCATGCGCGCGCCACCCATCTCGTGGATGCCGTAGCCCGGGATGCGGTCTTCATGCGCGAACGTGGTGATGTTCTTCGCGCCGGCCGCTTCCATCATCTCGGCGCCGCTCAAGGCCATGTCGCGGATCATCTTCTTTTCGTTCTCGCCCCACGTGACGTCGATGTGCAGCACGGGGATGCCGAAGACGTCGGTGACTTTCTTGTTCAACGTGACGCGATTGTGCTTGTAGGGCAGGCACTCGCCGAAGCCGACCAGGTTCATTGTCCACTGGCCGTTCTTCACGGCGTCCTTGTACGCCTGGCCGAAACCGGGCGCCCAGGTCTTGAAGCCGAGGTTGCTGCCGCCCTGGAAGCCGTAGCCGCGCACGAAATCCTTGTGGCGCTCGCCGTTTGCGGTGTTGCGGAAGCGGATCACATAGGGCCCGCCGGGCCGGCGCGGAGTGTTGAGGCTGGGCGTGCCGGGCATGTCGGGGAACTCCCCGGCGGCGCCGCCCGCGACCCAGGTGTGATCCATGAGGTACTCGCCGAGCACGCCGCTCGAGTTGCCGAGGCCGCCGTCCGCTGAATTGAGCAGGATACGAATGGACTCGAGCGCCTGCGCGCACAACACCACGCTCTTGGCGCGGATCTCGCGCGTCTCGCGCGTGACGCGGTCGACGTACATCACGCCGCTGGCCTTGTTGGTGTTCTTGTCCATCAACACCTGGTAGACCATGGCGTTGGGGATATGCGTGCACTTGCCGGTCTTGAGCGCGTCGGCGACGGTGGTGAACGCGGCGTTGAAATAGGAATGCGTGACGCAGCCGCGCTCGCAGGGGCCGCAGTAGTGGCAGGGCGAGCGTCCGTTGATGGGCTTCGTCAGGTTGGCGAGCCGCCCCATCGTGAGCGTGCGGCCGAGCTTCGACTTGATGGCTTTGCGGAAATTCTCCTCGACGCAGGTGAGCGGCATCGAAGGCATGAAGATGCTGTCGGGCAGCTCGGGGTTCTTCTCGGCCATGCCCGAGATGCCGACGTACTTCTCGACGATCTCGTAATACGGCACGAGGTCCTTGTAATCGAGCGGCCAGTCGGCGCCGTGGCCGTCGAAGGAGTAGCCCTTGAGGTCCTGCTGCGAGAAGCGGTAACTGTGCCGTCCCCAGACGTTGGTGCGCCCGCCGGTGACGCGCA
The DNA here is from genome assembly GCA_036274075.1 of Steroidobacteraceae bacterium. GTDB lineage: Bacteria > Pseudomonadota > Gammaproteobacteria > Steroidobacterales > Steroidobacteraceae > CADEED01. Next base: position 8,195 of record DASUGK010000058.1, read on the forward strand.
TGCGGCCCTGCCAGGAAAACGGCCTGCCCTCGGGGGTGGTGTAGGGCTCCTCGATGTCGTTGCAGAACCAGCTTTCGTTGTACTCGGTGCAGGCGTAGCAGTCTTTCTGCACCGGCCGCCGGCGCCGGATGAGATCGTTGGCGCGCGCCTGGTACTTGAGCTCGTAGGGCTGGACGTGTTCGCGGTAATCGCCGTCGGAAAGCGGCCGGCCGGCGCACACCAGCGCGACGCGCATGCCCGCTTCACTCATGCGCTTGGCAGCCCAGCCTCCGGAGGCTCCCGATCCCACGACGATCGCGTCGTACTCCTGGGGCCGGATGGGCTTTTGCATGAGCACTCCTTACTCGCTTCGCGGTGTCGGCGCACTATACTTCGGCGTCAGCGCGGCCGAGAAGGAGATCGTGATGAACAACCTGGGTGACTCGGGCGGGCCTCTGCGGCATTTCCGCGTGGGCCGGCGCGCAGTGCTGCAGTCGCTGACCGGCGTCGGCGCGGCTGTGTTCGCATCGCGAGCTTCGGCTTCGCATATGCACGGGGCCGCGGCGGTCGCCACGCAGGCCGAAGTCCCGGAGACGGGTCTCGCGTTCCTCGATCAGCACGCCTTCGACACGTTGGCTACGCTCAGCGAGCAGATCGTTCCCGGCTCGCGCACGACCCAGGTGCCAGAGTTCCTCGACCGGCTGCTCGCCGTCGAGTCCCTGGAGACGCAGCAGCAATTC
>DASUGK010000059.1:0-7352 GCA_036274075.1 Steroidobacteraceae bacterium
GTTGAACAGGTCGGTTTCGACGAAGATCTGGCCGTCGGTGATCGAGATCACGTTGGTGGGCACGAACGCGGTCACGTCGCCGGCCTGCGTTTCGATGATAGGCAGGCCCGTGAGCGAACCCGTCTTGCCCTTCACCTTGCCGCCGGTCTTCTCCTCGACGTAGGCCTCGTTGACGCGCGCGCTGCGCTCGAGCAGGCGGCTGTGCAGGTAGAACACGTCGCCGGGATACGCTTCGCGGCCCGGGGGCCGGCGCAGCAGCAGCGAGATCTGGCGATAGGCCACGGCCTGCTTCGACAGGTCGTCGTAGATGATCAGCGCGTCTTCACCGTTGTCCATGAAGAACTCGCCCATGGTCACACCGGAGTACGCGGCCAGGTACTGCATGGCGGCCGGGGTCGAGGCGGAAGCGGCCACGACGATGGTGTGCGCCAGCGCGCCGTGTTCTTCGAGCTTGCGCACCACGTTGGCGATGGTCGACTGCTTCTGACCGATCGCGACGTACACGCACTTAATGCCGGATGACTTCTGGTTGATGATGGTGTCGACGGCAATCGCGGTCTTGCCGGTCTGACGGTCGCCGATGATGAGCTCGCGCTGGCCACGGCCGATCGGCACCATCGAGTCGATCGCCTTGTAACCGGTCTGCACCGGCTGGCTCACCGACTTGCGGTAGATGACGCCCGGCGCGACGCGCTCGATGGGCGCGGTCTGCGTGGTCTTGAGCGGGCCCTTGCCGTCGAGCGGCTGGCCGAGCGCGTCGACCACGCGTCCCAGCAGCTCGCGGCCCACCGGTACTTCGAGGATGCGGCCGGTGGTCTTCACCGTGTCGCCTTCGCGGATGCCCTTGTAGTCACCCAGCACCACGGCGCCCACCGAGTCCTGCTCGAGGTTCAGCGCCAGGCCGAACACATTGCCCGGGAACTCGATCATTTCGCCGTAGCGAACGTCGGCCAGGCCGTGGATGCGGCAGATGCCGTCCGTCACGGTGACGACGGTACCGACGTTGCGCGCCTCGGCCGCCGACTTGAAGTTCTCGATGCGCGACTTGATCAGGTCGCTGATTTCAGATGCTTTGACGGACATGATTAACCTCGAAAAATCCTTAAGCGGTCAGTTCGGTGGCCAGGCGCTCGAGCCGGCCCTTGAGCGAGCCGTCGATCACCAGGTCGCCGGCCTTGAGGACGGCGCCACCCAGCAGACTGTCGTCGATGCGCGTGTGCAGGCGCACCTGGCGCCCCAGCTTCTTCTGCAATGCGGCCGCGTAGCGGCTCTCCTGGTCCGGCGTGAGGCTGGTGGCGGCCACCACTTCGACATCCACCGCGTTCTCGACTTCGGCCTTCATCTGCTCGAACAGCGCGGCGATCTCGGGGAGGAATCCGAGCCGCCGGTTCTGCGCGAGCAGCGAGATGAAATTGCGCCCGTTGTCATCGGAGAATTGCGCGATGTCGTTCACCAGCCCCGCCAGCTGCGCGGGCGTCACGTGCGGGCTGCCGAGCAGCTCGTGCACCTGCGGGTCGACGACCACGGTCGCCGCGCGCTGCAGGGCCGTGGACGTGGCCGCCAGTGAATTGCCCTGGCGCGCCAGCGCGAAGATGGCCTTCGCGTACGGTCGGGCGGTGGTGATGCGTTCAGCCATTGCCTTTCTCTCAGAGCTTCGCCGCGAGCTGGTCGAGCAGCTCGCCGTGCGCCTTCGCGTCGACCTCGCGTTCCAGGACGCGCCTGGCACCGGCGACCGCGAGGCTCACGACCTGGCCGCGCAGCTGGTCGCGTGCACGGTTGCTCTCGAGCTCGATCTGCGACTTTGCCGCGGCCAGCGCCTTCTCGCCTTCGAGACTGGCGGCCTTGCGCGCTTCCTCGATGATCTGGTTGGCACGCGCCTGCGCCTGCGATTCGATCGCGAGCGCACGGGCGCGGGCTTCCTTGATCACGTCTTCGGCGCGGCTCTTGGCCTCGGACAGGTCCTTCTGGCCCTGCTCGGCGGCGGCGAGACCGGCGGCGATCTTCTTCTCACGCTCGTTCATCGCGCCCAGGATGATGGGCCAGATGAACTTCATCACGACCCAGACGAAGATCATGAAGACCAACATCTGGACGACGAGAGTGGCTTTGATATCCACGCGTCTCTCCTGGCGGTTCTAACGCCTAGCTGTTACTGCGCGCCCGGGAGCTGGTTCAGGAACGGATTCGCGAACGTGAAGAACAGCGCGAAACCGATGCCGATCATCGCGACCGCGTCGAGCAGGCCGGCGACGATGAACATCTTCACCTGCAGGGCCGGGGTCAGCTCGGGCTGGCGCGCGGCGCCTTCCAGGAACTTGCCGCCCAGCAGGCCGAAGCCGATGGCGGTGCCGAGCGCGCCGAGGCCGAAGATCAGGCCGACGCCGAGGGCGGTGAAACTCTGGATTTGGGCAATTGCAGCGAGATTTTCCATTTTTCCTCCAACAGAACCTTTAGCCAATAAACAACTGAATCAGTGATGGGTCTCGTGCGCCTGGGACAGGTACACGATCGTCAACACCATGAAGATGAATGCTTGCAGCGGGATCACAAGAATGTGGAAGCACGCCCACACGACTCCCAGCAGCAACTGGCCGATGGCGCCACCGACGCCGGCCAGCGTGTTGATCGCGAAGCTGCCACCGAGCACGGCGAGCAGCAGGAAGATCATTTCGCCGGCGTACAGGTTTCCGTAGAGACGCAGGCCGAGCGAAACCGGGCGCGCCAGGTGCTCGATGAGGTTCAGCAGCAGGTTGAACGGCATCATCCACTTGCCGAACGGGTGCGTGAGCAGCTCCCAGGTGAAGCCGCCGAATCCTTTGATCTTGAAGCTGTAGAACATCACGATGAGGAACACCGTGATCGACATGCCCAGCGTGATGTTGAGGTCGGTGGTGGGCACGACCTTGAGGCGCTCGAGCCCGAACGCCTTCTCGCCGATCAGCGGGAACAGGTCCACCGGCACGGCGTCCATGAAATTCATCAGCAGGATCCAGCAGAAGATGGTCAGCGCGAGCGGCGCGATCAGCTTGCTGGTGCCGTGGAAAGTGTCGCGGACCTGCGTGTCGACGAATTCGACCACGGTCTCGACGAAGTTCTGGAACTTGCCCGGCACGCCCGAGGTGGCCTTGCGCGCGGCGAGCCAGAACGCGCCGACGAACAGCGCGCCGAGCACCACCGAGAAGAAGATGCTGTCGACGTTGAAGACCCAGAAGCCCTCGCCATGCTTCAGGTTGCCGAGGTGATGGAGGATGTACTCGCTCCCCGTGGGAGCATGTTCGGCGCCGTGTTCAGGTGCTGACATCTACTCTTGTTCCTAACGCTTGGCAGCGGTGACGCCCGCGAGCGGCGGCAGCGCGTTCGCGAGCGCGATCCAGTACACAAACAACGTGGCGATGTAGGCGCCGAACAGAGCGGCGTACGAAACCTTCATCGTCACGAAAACCACGACGAACAGGCCCACGGTCACCGCGAGCTTGGTCGCCTCACCCACGTAGAACTTGCGGACCACGGTGTCGGCAGGCGCACCCTCGGGCGAGCTGAAGCCGAACAACGCCAGGGCGGCGCTGGCCAGCACGCTGATGCCGCCACCAGCGAGCGCCGACCATCCGGCCACCCGTCCCCAGACGGCGAAGCAAATGATGGCGGCCACAACTGTGACGACGACCTGGCCGAGCACTACGCTGGCAGCCAGTCGCCTCGCTTGGGGCAACTCGAGGGTGACCACGACACTCCTACTGCAAGTCGACAATCCGCGTACACAACTGGCCCGCGCGAACCGCAGGCGAGGAATCAGCGATGTACGAAAATTGTTTTGGCCTGCAACAACTTACGGTGCCTTGGCCAAGGGGCGCGCATTATATACGCCGACCCATGGAGCTTCAACGGGAATAGATACGCAGCCGCTCGATGCGCAAGTGACTGTATGTCGTACGGATTGCGAACCATCCGCGCAACAGCGGCGTCGAGTCCGTGTAGGTGAAAAGCGGGTGTCCGTCGCGCCGGAATTCGATATGTCCGCCGTCGGCCAGAAGCGTAATGGTTTGCCGCTGGTTGGGGACCAGCAGGGCGTCGGCGGCACGCAGGTCGTGCTCCGGCAGAAGCGGCCGGGTAACCGGGTCGCCGATGTAGCGCCGGAAGCGCGTGGTGGTGTTGCGATTGCCCCCAAGCCCCACGTAGTAGGTCAGCAAGTTGTTGTATTCGGCGAACTGGCCGCTGCGCTGCGAAGAAAATGGCGCGCTGCCGTCGGCGTTGGCCGCCATCCAGAATACGTTGAGGTCGCTGACCTGGTCGTTGGGGCCGCCCTGCGCCACCGCCGTGGCGTCGAACTCGATTTTCAGCGGGCCATCGAGGCGGGGCCGGAACCACAGCGTGATACCCGCCGGCGTGTCGATGTCGAGGATGCCGCCGGCGGCGCTGACGCGCGCCCGTTGCTCGGCCTCGATCACCCATTGATCGAGCGAGCGGAAATCGTCCTGGAACAGCAGCCGGTCCCGGGGCGGCGTTGCACACGCCGCGAGCAGGCCCAGCGCCGCGCTAGCGAATGTGCGCCAGGATGCCGTCCAGCTCATCGAGCGAGTGATAGCTGACGACGACCTTGCCCTTGCCGTTGGCGGCGTGCTGGATCTGCACCACGGCGCCGAGTTTTTCCGACAGCTCGTCCTGCAGGCGCTGCACGTTGGGATCGAGCGGCTTGGCTTCCTTCGATTCCGCGCTGCCGCCGGAGGCGCGCGACAACATGCTGCGCACCAGCGCCTCGGTTTCACGTACCGAGAGGCCCTTCTTCGCAACCAGCGTGCCGACTTCGACCTGGTGCCGGCGCTGCGTGAGCCCCAGCAGCGCGCGCGCGTGGCCCATCTCGAGCTCGCGCTTCTCCACCAGGACGGTGACTTCGGGCGCGAGCTCCAGCAGGCGCAGCAAGTTGGACACGGCGGCGCGCGAACGGCCCACGGCATCCGCGGCCTGCTGGTGGGTCACGCCGAATTCACTGATCAGGCGTTCGAGAGCGCGCGCTTCTTCCAGTGGATTGAGGTTCTCGCGCTGGATGTTCTCGATGAGTGCCATCGCGATGGCGGCTTCGTCCGGCACGCGGCGGATGACCGCGGGCACGGTCGCCAGCCCCGCGATCTGCGCGGCGCGCCAGCGGCGTTCGCCGGCGATGATCTCGTAGCGTTGCGAGGCGCCGGCACCGGCGCCGTCCACCGGCCGCACGACGATGGGCTGCACCACTCCCTGCGCCTTGATGGAGTCGGCCAGTTCCTGCAACGACTCCTGCCGCATGTCGACGCGCGGCTGGTATTTGCCACGCTGCAGCAGGTCCAGCGGGAGGTTGGCCAGTTCGTCGCCGGGGAGTTTCGCCGGCACGGCGGGCGCTTCGGCCGCCGTGGGCGGCGCGGGCTCGGGCCGGCGCGACATCTGGCCGAGCAGCGCTTCGAGGCCGCGGCCCATCACCGGTTTCTTCTGGCTCATGGCGGGGGATGATGGGGATAGAGTTATTTAGCGGTCAAGCAAACCGGTAAATAGATCTGTCCCCTTTTCAGTTGACCGGGTGTTCGGCTTCGGCGGCGGTTTCTTCGGGCGGCGGCGTGACTTCGGGCTCGTTGGCGGCCTCGTCTTCCTTGCGCAGCATCTCGCCGGCCAGCGCGAGGTAGGCCAGCGCGCCGCGCGAGTCCTTGTCGTGCTGCAGGACCGGCTTGCCGAAGGACGGCGCCTCGGCGAGCCGCACGTTGCGCGGCACGATGGTGCGGAACACCTTGTCGCCGAAGTGCGCAATGAGCTGGCTCGAAACCTCGTTCGCGAGATTGTTCCGCGGGTCGAACATGGTGCGCAGGATGCCCTCGATCTCGAGGTTCGGATTCACCGCGCCGCGGATCTGCTCGATGGTGCCGACCAGCGCCGACAGGCCCTCGAGCGCGTAGTACTCGCACTGCATCGGGATCAGTACGCTCTGCGCGGCCACCAGCGCGTTCAGCGTGAGCATGTTCAGCGCCGGCGGACAGTCGATGAGGATGACCTCGTACTGCTGGTAGATAGGTCGCAGCGCGTTGCGCAGCTTCAGCTCGCGGCCCGCCATGGTGGTGAGCAGCCGCACTTCGGCGGCGGTCAGGTCCTGGTTGGAGGGCATCAGCGACAGGCCCGGCGTGCTTTCGAGCGGCAGGATCACCTCGGCCGCCTCGGCCTCGCCTAACAACACGTCGCCGGTGCCGCGCTGGATCTGCGACTTCTCGACGCCGCAGCCCATGGTGGCGTTGCCCTGCGGATCGATGTCGATGAGCAGCACGCGGCGCCGCGTGGCGGCGAACGATGCTGCCAGGTTCACCGCGGTGGTCGTCTTGCCGACGCCGCCCTTCTGGTTCGCGACCGCGATGATGCGCTTCATGGGCCGATATTAACCCGCGGGCGCGCTTCCACCACGGCGCTGACGGGAAATGACGACAAGGTGGCGCTCGGCGTCGAGGCCGGGCACGTGCAGCCGGATCACCTCGGCCTGCCAGCCGCGCGGCAAGTCCTTGATCTCGTCGTCGGGGGCGCGGCCTTTCATGGCCAGCAGGCGTCCGTGCGGTGCGAGCAGTTTCCCGGCGTTATGTAGAACGTCGGCGAGCGTCCCCACGGCGCGCACGATCACCACGTCGAAATCCTTCTTTCCCGGGAAATTCTCGGCCCGCGCGGCGACCGCCTGCACGTTGCGGATGTCCAGCGCCGCGACGCTCTCGGCCACGAAGCGGATCTTCTTCTGCGTGCCGTCGATGAGCGTGAATTCGCGCTGCGGGCAGGCCACCGCCAGCGGCACTCCGGGAAACCCCCCGCCCGTTCCCACGTCGATGATGCGCCGCGCGTCACCGAGATGCGGCGCCACCGACAGGCTGTCGAGCATGTGCAGCGTGAGTATTCCCTCGGGTGACACGATGGACGTGAGGTTCACGTGCTCGTTGCGTTCCCGCAGCATGTGGGCGTAGCGCCAGAGCGCCTCGACCTGCGACTCGTCGAGCTCGATGCCCATCTGCTTCGCGCCGTCGTCGAGGCGGCGTTTCCAGGTCGCCTCATCCGGCTGGGCCGTGTCGTTCACGCGCCGGGCCTACCTGCCATTGGCCACGAGCGCCGCCATGAATTCGTTCACCGGGATGGAATCGAAGTCCGGGCGCGCGAACAGCGCCTTGATGGCTTCGGCCTGTTTCTCCGGGAAATGCGCGGCCACCGAGGCTTCGAACTTCTGCACCAGCACCGGCATGCCCTCGGCGCGGCGCTTGCGGTGGCCGATCGGGAAGTCCACGCGTATTTCGAGTTTCGGAGAGCCGTCGGTGAAGAACACGTGCAGCGCGTTGCCGATGTGGCGCTTGTCGCGCTCGTAGTATTCC
>DASUGK010000060.1:0-7507 GCA_036274075.1 Steroidobacteraceae bacterium
GATCGTTCACCTGCGAATACGTGAGGTAGCCCTGTTCCTTGCCGCGCGCGATCAGCAGCTTGAGCTGCGACTGGCGCTCTTCGGGCAGCACCGAGCGGCGCGCCGGCAGGTTGATCAGCTCGGCAGCGCCCTTCTTGCCCTTCTTGCCATCGGCCGGAGCGGCGGCCGCGGCGGCGGCGTTGGCCGCGGCACGTGCCGCGGCGAGCTTCTGCGCGGGCTTGAGATCGACGACCTTGGCCTTGGAATCGGCCGCGTTCGCAGCCGCCTTCTCGGCGGCCTTCGACTTCGGCGACGGCTTCTTCACGTCCGCATGTTTCACCGCGGCCTTCGCCGCGTGGGCGGCCTTGGCTTTGTCTTTATGTGCGGCGGCAGCGGGCTTGCCCGCCTTCGTGGCGAGCTTCTTGGAGGCAGGAGCAGCAGGGCGCTTGTGCTTTTGTGTCATGAGGATCCGACGCTCGAGGCGTATTGCGGTACGGCACCGTGGGGTCGCCGACGGCGTGATCAATGGGGCTTGCGGGAAAGGGGGCGCATTCTACGCAAATGACAGTGGCTTGACAAAACGAAAACCGTCCGCCGCTCAACGACTTCCGCACGAGTTTGACCCCAGGAACAACGCAAAATTCGGGCCAAAAGGGTCAGCCCCGGCAAAGTTTTTAAGGCCGCCCCTTGCTCCGGGCCATCGCCACGTTCAGTTCGCGGAGTTCGGCGCGCTCGTCTTCAGTGAGTTCGCCCTTGTCGATGAGTTCCTGGTGGCGCCTCAGGGTGGGTTCCAGGGCCAGCGAACTGATGGCCGCCGCCAGCTCCAGCGCGGCCCCGGCCTCGTCGATGCCGGGTAATTCCTCCTGCGCGAGGATGGTCATGCGGGCGCCTTCGGGACGTTCGCGCCAGCGCGTCAGCAGCACCGCGGTATTCGCGGCCGGCTCTTGCTGCAGCCCGTCGATGAGCTCGAACAGGAAGCGCGAACCGGGGTCGTCGTTCATCTCGAGCTGGGTGAGCTGCGCGCCGGTGATGCGGGACGCGATGCCCGGGAAATGGACCAGCAGTTTCACCGCCTTGGTGACCAGACCCTTGCCGCCGCCGCCATCCCGCGGACGCGCGGAGCGGCCCCCGTGGGGAATGCGTTCGGACTCGGTCGGCGTGCCGGTGCCGACATGCGCGCCGCCCGTGTCCGTGACTTCGTTGAACCATAATTGGTTCAATCTGGCGGGAGGGAGCTTGATAGAGGCTGAAAGCCGATCAATCAGCAGGTCCCGGTACACGCCCGGTGGGACCTTGGAAACCAGCGGCCGGGCCAGTTCCGCGAACTGCGCGCGGCCGTCGGCGTGGGCCAGGTCGGCCTGCTCGGACAGCGCATTCACCAGGTATTCGGACAGCGGCAGTGCCCCGTCGACGCGCTTTTCGAAGGCCTCGCGCCCTTCCTCGCCGACCAGGGAATCCGGGTCGTGCCCCTCGGGCAGGAACAGGAATCGGATCTGCCGGCCCTCGCGGGCTTCGGGCAGCGCATTGCCCAGCGCACGCCACGCGGCGGCACGGCCCGCCTTGTCGCCGTCGAAGCAGAACACCACCTCGTTCACCAGCTTGAAGATGCGGCGCAGGTGCTCGGGCGTCGTGGCCGTGCCCAGAGTAGCCACCGCGTAATTGACGCCGGCCTGGTGCAGCCGGGCGACGTCCATGTACCCCTCGACCACCATGAGCCGCCTGAGCGTGGCGCGGCTCTGGCGCACCTCGTACAGGCCATAAAGTTCACGGCCCTTGTGGAACAGCAGGGTCTCGGGCGAGTTGAGGTACTTGGGTTCGCCCTGGTCGATGATGCGGCCGCCGAAGGCCAGCACCCGGCCACGCGAGTCCCGGATCGGGAACATGAGCCGGTCGCGGAACCGGTCGTAGTAGCGCTCCAGGGTGCGCGAGTCCGAGCGCTCGCGCTCGATGACGAGGCCACAGTCGAGCAGCACTTTCTTGTCGGAGTCCGTCGAGCCGAAGCGCTTCAGCAACTCGTTCCAGGAGTTCGGCGCGAAGCCGATCATGAATTTCTCGAGGGTCTCGCGCGTCAGGCCGCGTTTCTTCGCGTATTCCTTCGCGCGCGCATCACCGGGCAACACGCTGGCGTAGTACTTCGCCACCTTGAGGTTCAGGTCGTACAGCGGTTGCGTGGAGCCGGACGTGTCGGGCTGCGACGAGGCCTCGCGCGGCACGTCGAGTCCCAGCCGCCCGGCGAGTTCCTCGATGGCCTCCGGGAACGACAGCTTGTCGTACTCCATGAGGAAGCCCAGCGCCGTGCCATGTGCGCCGCAGCCGAAGCAGTGATAAAACTGCTTCTGCGGGCTCACCCAGAACGACGGCGTCTTCTCGTTGTGGAACGGGCAGCAGGCACGGTACTCGCGGCCGGCCTTCTTCAGTTCGACGCGCGAGCCGATGAGTTCGACGATGTCCGCGCGTGCGGTCAGTTCGTCGATGAAACTCTGGGGAATGCGGCCGGCCATGTTGCGCGAATTCTACTTCGGGATTGTCGCGGGCCGTTCGCTCGTGACAGATTTCGAACGTGCAGTTCGCCTATCGATACGCCGCGCCATCGAGCCTCACCGAAGCCGGGCCGCCCAAGCTGGCCCTTGCCACCGCGGCCACCGACGGGGCGGCATATCCCTATTTCTTCGAGGGCCGGCTGGTGCGCCCGCGCCTGGTCGCCGACTTGCTGGTCGCGGTACACACCATCGTCGCCGCGAGATTCTTCACGCCTGCGAACAGCGTCGCCAAGGCCATCGCGCTCGCCGACCCGGTGGTGACTTCGGGCGGCGGCCTGTTGCGATTCGAAGGGTTTTCGAGCTGCTGCAGCGCCTACGTGCGCGCCGATCTCCTGCCGCAGTCCTATCAAGGCGACATCGTAGGCAAGGGTACGACCAACGTGGATTTCAACGAGCCGATGCGCGCGGCGCTGGCGCGTGTGCGCGACGACCTGGGCCTGGCATTTTCGGTGGGCCAGCAGGAATTCCGCCTGCGCTCGGAAGCCGCGGATGTCATCGAGCGGAAGGTCGAACTGCCCACGCGCTGGATCCGCGGGATGCTCGAGGTGCAGTCGTACCAGGCGGGCATGGAGCGACGCTTCGAGATGTCCGCAGTCGAAGCATTGCGATTCTTTCGCTCCTTGCCCAAGGCATCGACGAGCAGGACCCCGCTGTGGATCTCGCGCGGTCCGGCCGGCCTGTTCACGACAACGCGGCCCCTGGATCATGGCGTGCGGATCACGGATTCATCGCGGCTTCGTGTCCTGCATGCGCTGCTGCCCCTGGCGCGGTCGTTGAGTGTTTACGAGGACGACGCGCACCAGGCCAGCGCCTGGGTGGTCGACTTCGGTGAGGCTCGACTCACGCTCGCACTTTCCGCCGAGGTCTGGCGCGGGTTCTCGGGAGAGGGACAGGCGCTCTGGGCGCTGATGCAGGCCGACGATGGAGAAGTGGGCGCCACGCTCGCGCGCGTTCGCGCGCAGCTCCAATGGCAGGCCGCGCTCGATGCACCCGTGCTGGCGCGCGAGCTCGGCACGGATGCGAAAGTCGTCGAAGACGTGCTGCGCGTGCTGGGCGCTTCGGGACTCGCGGGATTCGACGTGTTTGCCGGCAGCTATTTTCATCGGGTGCTGCCGTTCGACCTCTCCATGGCCGAAGACCTGCATCCGCGGCTCGTCGATGCGCGTCAATTGATAGGCGCCGGCGCAGTGAAGGTGGTGCGTGCCAATCCCTTCGAGGCCGATGTGGCGAGTGGCGATTCCGCCCACCGCGTGCGGGATATCGACGGCGAACTGCGCTGCACCTGCCCGTGGTTCGCGAAGCACCAGGGCGAGCGCGGCCCCTGCAAGCACGTGCTGGCAGCCGCAGTCCTGCGACCGGAGTCCTGCTGACGCATGGCAAAACCTTTCGTTCCAGGCACGCCGCTCGAAGAGCAGGCGTACGCGGGCAAGTACCAGGCAGTCGTCGATCTGCTGCGCACGCTGGATGCGTCCGGGCGCCAGGCCTTGGGGGGCGTGGCCGCCCGCCTGGTGAAGATCTCGCAGGCCGCCCGTTATGCCTACGACGACGGCACGTTTGCCGGCTGGGGAAGGTCGCCGAGCGACGAACAGCTGCGCGCCGTCGGCGCCGCTGCAGTCGTGTGTGGCTCGGCGAAAGTCGCGGCCGAAGGCTATTTCGACGTCGAAGACGTGATTGCGCTGGCTCGGGAATTTGCGCCGCCGTCACTCGAGGAGATGCCGGCCGAGATGATGCGGGTCGCCTCGTGGCGCGCGAACATCCACGACGTGCAGAAGCTCATCGAGGCCGGCGTGGTGTCGCGGCCGCAGACCGACGAGTACGTGCTCGGCCTGATGTTGTTGTTCTCGCACGCGCGCATGGAAAGCCGTGATGTCGATGCGCACTTCGCCGCGGACCCCGGGCTCAAGGATGCACTGCTGCGCATCTTCGAAGTGGAGGGTATCGGCGATGTGAGCCTGGCCGCGGTCGACAAGTACTGCCACGAGGATCGCACCTGGTCGAAACGCCTGGTCGAATTCGCGCAGCGCGGCATTTACTCGCGCAGGCTGCTGATCGACAGGACCCTGGGTTCGCTCGAGCGCGGCTGGATCCAGTTCCGTTCCGGCTGGTTCTCGCAGTTCCACGTGCGGCTCGCACCCACGCTCGAGGAGATGAAGCCGCACGCATTGCGCTACGTGTCGTTGCTGGCGAGCCGCATCCCGCCCACGGTGACGTTCGCGCTTGGGGTGGTGAAGGAACTCGAGAAAGCGGATTTGCTGGATCCGCTGCCCACGCTCAACGCGCTCCGGCCGGTGTTCTCGTCGCCGGTGAAGAGCCAGGTGGAAGCCGCGCTCAAACTCGGGGACCGCATCGTGAAGCGCGAACCGGCATGCAGCGGCGAAGCCGCGAAGATCATCCTGCCGGCGCTGGCGCATGAGTCCGCGGAGGTCCAGAAGCAAGTGCTGCAGAGGATCGAAGTCTGGAAGCTGGACGCTGCCGGGCGCGAGGCGCTCGCGCCGTACGCAGGCGGTATCGCGGCGACGCATCGCGACACGCTGGCGCGACTCATGGGGGCAACGACTGTCGCGAGTGGGCCCGCCGCGCCCGTGCAAGCAAGCGCCCCGGCCGCCGCGCCCGCGGATTCGCTGGACGAAAGCCGGCGTGTCGCTCCGATCGCCGATCTCGATGAACTCGTGGAACGCGTGGCGTACGTGTTCGAAAACGATACGGACACGGACGAGTTCGAACGCGCATTGTCAGGGCTGGTGCGTTTCGCGCCGTTATCCGATGACGCGCGCGCCCGGTTCGCTCCACTCGCCAGGCGCATCGGCAAGGTACGCAAGCCGGTCTCGCAGCAGCTTGCCCGCCTGCTCGAGTTCCTGTTGTCCGGGACACGCACGGCTGCGGATTCCACCGTGGATCACAGCGGGCACAAGGCGAAGGCCCAGCTTCACCTCATCGAGCGCGTCAATGATCTCATGGATTTCGTCGCGCATGCCGGTGGTGCGACGCCCCTCGGCACGCCGACGCATCGGCGCGGATTCATTGATGCGCCCGAATTCGTCCGGCGCCTCGCGTCGCACCAGGCGTCGGGTGTGAAGAGCAGCCAGGGAGATTTTCTCGTCGGCATCATGCGGCTCGCGCCGCGGAGTGCCGCAGCGGCGCGGCCCGAGCTCGCGAAGCTGGACGCAGGTCCCTTGTCGCAGGCGCTGCGCCACGCACTCGGTGAAGACGTGCCTGGGCCAACTGGCGACTTGTCCGGCGCCGCGCGGCGCATGCGCGCGTTGTGCGCTGGCATTCGTCCGCCGCCCCGTGAGTGGCAACTCACGTCCACGAAGTTTGGCAATGGCAAGACCTATACGCGCGTCGACGTGTCGCCTCCCGGCGAAGACACGCCCGTCGATCCCGTCACGGCGATGTCACTCGCGGTGGAGAAGCCCGAGAAGTCGTACTGGTTTGCGCACAACTCCGTCGGCGGCATCGACGAGGGCAGCATCCTCTATTTCGCCAGCCTGTTGCCGGCCGACCTGGAAGGTTTGTTTGCCGACGGGGTCTCGTTGCTGAGCCGCAATCTCGACTGGTTTGAAGCGCAGTGGGAGAACGCGGCCTACCTGCGGCAACTTCTGCATGGCGACGTTCCGGTGGATTCGCTGGCCGCAGTCTTGCTGGCGCTGGGACTGGCGGGCAAGGAACCGGGCCAGGCCGCCATCGCGACCGATGCGCTGGTCCAGTCACACGCGGAGGGCAGGCTCGATGTCGCGGCGCTCGCCGGCAGCGTGCGCGGATTCCTGCGCGGGGATCTTGCGGCCTGCGCCCGGTATGCGAAGAGCCTGCGCGCCGCACTGCGAATCGAAGCAGGCGCCGCGAGCGCAGTTTTCGCGGTGCTGTGCGAAGCCATCGCCGCGCGTCCGGCAGATCCACCCAAGGACACCGCGTCGCTGCTCGAGCTGATGCTCGAGATCGTGCTTGGCCATCGCATCGGACTGCCGGCGGCGACTCGCGAGGCGCTCGAGTCCCTGCAGGTTGGTGGAAAGGGCAAGTCGCTTCGCAGGCAATTGCTCGCGCAGCCGGCGAATTGACGAGGTCAGCGCAGGATGGCCACCGCCACGACGACACACAGCACGATGGCGATCAACGAGCCGCCAATCACCAGGGGCAGGCGCTTGCGCGGGAAGCGGCCTAGCTGCCGCCGTTCGGCTTCGATCTTGCGGGAGATGGAAATGCAGGCCAGCGCGATCAGGATCAGCGCGCCGGCGGTGGCAATGCCTCGGCCGGCGAGCATTGCGTGATCAGCCGCCGAGCCTGGCTTTGATGCGGGCGCCGACGGCGCCCATGTCGGCCTTGCCGGCGGCCTTGGCCTTCACGGCGCCCATGACCTTGCCCATGTCCTTGATGGACGCGGCGCCGGTGCTGGCGATGGCTTCGGCGATCAGCGCGTCGAGCTCCGCCTCGGAGAGCTGCGCCGGAAGATAGGCCTGCAGCACGGCGATTTCGGCGTTTTCCTTGGCGACGAGGTCGGCGCGGCCACCCTTCTCGAAGGCGACCACGGATTCCTTGCGCTGCTTGATCATCTTCTCGATCACGGAAGTGACCTGGGCGTCGTCGAGCACGATGCGCTCGTCGACTTCCCTCTGCTTGATGGCAGCCTGCAAAAGACGAATGACCGCGAGGCGATCCTTTTCACCGGATCGCATCGCGGTCTTCATGTCTTCGGAGATGCGCTCCTTGAGCGCCATCGCGAACGGTCTCAGCTCGGACGCGGACGGGCCGAGAAGTCGCGCGGGCTGTTGCGCTTCAGGTGACGCTTCACGGCGGCAGCCTTCTTGCGCTTACGCTCCTGCGTCGGCTTCTCATAGAATTCGCGGCGCCGGAGCTCCGTCAGCACGCCCGCTTTTTCGCACGCGCGCTTGAAACGGCGCAGGGCGGCATCGAAATATTCGTTTTCACGCACTCGAACGCTCGGCATCGAAACCTCAACCCTTTGATCTGTCTGGAGTTTTGCCACGACCTGC
>DASUGK010000061.1:0-39499 GCA_036274075.1 Steroidobacteraceae bacterium
GCGGCTGCCATTCCCCAGGGAGTGACCTGGGGTACACCGTGGCCGCGCGGCAAACTGAAGTCGGCCAGGCATTTCGCACTGCGCAATTCCTCGGGCCAACTACTGCCGCTGCAGAGCTGGCCCCTGGCGTACTGGCCGGACGGCTCGATGAAGTGGAGCGCCCACGCTCTGCCCCCGGCCGAGACCGGTGACGGACCTTTCGAACTGGTCACGCAGCGCGGCGCGCCCGCGTTCGCGCGCAGCATCAGCGCGCGCGAAACCGCCAGCAGCATCGAGATCGACACCGGCGCCATCGTGTGCCGCTTCGGACGAGCCGGCAGCCAGGTCATTTCGTCCGTCAGGCGTGAGGGCCGCGAGGCGCTGCGCAATGGCCGGCTGGTGCTGCTGTCGCAGGACCAGGGATCGGGCGCGGACGACGTGCAGGTCCAGCAGCGGAAGTTCGAGAGTGTGGTCGAGAAGGTGGTGCTCGAACAGGGCGGCCCGGCACGCGCGGTGGTCAGGGTGGAAGGCCGGCACGAACAAGGAGACCGACGCTGGCTGCCCTTCACGCTGCGTTTCTATTTCTACGCGGGCAGCGAGGCGCTGCGCGTCATGCACACCATCGTGTTCGACGGCGACGAATCGAAGGACTTCATCCGCGGCATCGGCCTGTGTTTCGACGTGCCCGCGGATGCCGAGCTGCATGACCGGCACGTGCGCTTCGCCGGCGAAGACGACGGCCTGTTCGGCGAAGCGGTGCGTGGACTCACCGGCCTGCGCCGCGATCCGGGCGCGGCGGCACGCCAGGCACAGTTCGAAGGCCAGGCAGTTCCGTCCATCGCGCCCGCGGTAAAAGACCTGCTGCAGTACGTCCCCGCCTTCGGTGACTGGACCTTGTTCCAGCCGAACGCTGACTCTTTCACGATTCGCAAGCGCACCGCCGACGGTCACGGCTGGCTGGACAGCGCACGCGGCCGCCGCGCCGGCGGACTCGGCTACTTCGGCGGACCTGCGGGCGGCGTCGCCTTCGGCATCCGCAATTTCTGGCAAAGCCACCCGGCGCAGATCGACATCCGCCATGCACAGACCGATCAGGCCACCGTCACGTTGTGGGTGTGGTCGCCCGATGCGCCGGCGATGGACCTGCGCTTCTACCACGACGGCCTCGGCCAGGACACTTACGAGAAGCAGTACGACGGCGGCCTCGCGATCACCTACGAGGATTACGAGCCGGGCTTCGGCACTCCGCTGGGCGTGGCGCGCACCAGCGAGATGACGTTGTGGATCCTGCCGGCGACGCCGTCGCGCGCGCGCCTCGTGCAACTGGCGCAGACGCTGTGCCAGCCGGCCGTGTTGGTGCCCACGCCTCAAACTACCGTCGACTCGGGTGTGTTCGGCCATGCCCTGTCGTTGCCGTCGCAGACGCCGGCGGAACATGCCGCGCTCGAGAAGGAGCTCGACTGGATGTTCGACTTCTACCGCGGCCAGCAGGAACAGCGGGGCTGGTACGGCTTCTGGAATTACGGCGACGTCATGCACACCTACGACTTCGACCGCCACGTGTGGCGCTACGACGTGGGTGGTTATGCCTGGGACAACTCCGAGCTCGCCACCGACGTGTGGCTGTGGATGTACTTCCTGCGTACCGGCCGCGCCGACACCTTCCGCTTCGCCGAGGCGATGACGCGCCACACCGGCGAAGTGGACGTGCACCACCTCGGCCGCTTCGCGCCGCTGGGCTCGCGCCACAACGTGCAGCACTGGGGCTGCAGCGCCAAGCAGCTGCGCATCAGCACGGCGCTGAACCGGCGGTTCTACTACTACCTCACCGCCGACGAACGCGTCGGCGACCTGATGCGCGCCCAGCTCGAGGCGGGGCGCACGCTGCGCACCATCCAGCCGGAACGCAAGCTCGCGGAGACCGCCACGCGGCCCCGTATCGATCCCAACGGCGACTACGCCTGGCTGGGCTTCGGCACCGACTGGGGCTCGCTGGCGAGTGCCTGGCTCACCGAGTGGGAACGCACGCGCGATCCGCTGTACCGCGGCCGCCTGCTCGCGAGCATGAAGACCATCGGCGCGCAGCCCCGCGGCTTCTTCACCGGCGGCGGGCGGATGCACCTCGTGACCGGCGCCTTCGACATCTCGCGTGACGATAGCGTCAGCGTGTCGCACCTGTCCGCGGCCTTCGGCCTGCCCGAGGTCTGTGCCGAGCTGATCGAACTGCTGCCCGAGCCCGGGTTCGAGCGTGCCTGGCTGCAGTACTGCGAGCTCTACAACGCGCCGGCCGCCGAGCAGAAGGCCGCGCTCGGCGAGGAACTGCGCAACCTCAACCTGCAGCAGGGCCATGCACGCCTCACCGCGTTCGCGGCGCACCGCCGCAAGGACGCGAAACTCGCGGCGCGCGCGTGGCAGGAATTCAACGAAGGGCTCGCGGGTTACGGCCCGGGCCAGAAGTTCACCACGCAACGCATCGAGCCCCCGGCGGTGCTGGCCGCCGTCGACGAAGGCCCTGGGATTTCCACCAATTCCAGCGCGCAATGGGGACTCGCAGGCATCGTGTGCCTGGCGTACACGCGCTTTAAGTAAATCCCGCGGGTTGACGCGAACCCGGTTTTTCCCCAGTATGACACCGGTAGCAATTCCGGCGGTTGCGCCGGGTTGCGGCCGACAAGAACGACGAAAGACAACGACGACGAAAAATTCGGGACAAGGGGGATGGCGATGAAGGGTTTCTCTTCAACCGCGCGCCTGTGGGTGCTTGCGCTCTGCGTTTCGGGAACGATCACGGGCTGCAAGAAGGCCGATGCACCGGTGTTCAGCCCGCTCCCGGGCATCTACACGGAGACACAGTACGTCTCCATGACCTCGGCGAGCCTCGCCGCCACGATCGTCTACACCACTGACGGCAGTGCTCCGGGCTGCATCAAGCAGCATGGGACCATCTACTCCGCGCCCGTGGCCGTGACCGCCGACACCACGTTGCGCGCCATGGCCTGCGCACCATTGCGCGCCGAGAGCACCATCACCAGCGGCGCCTATGTCATCCGCCCCCCGGCCGCCGCGCCCGTGTTCGACCCGGCGCCCGGCGCCTACACCGGCGCGCAGCACATCACGCTGACCTCGGCCACGCCGGGCGCCAGCTTCCGCTACTCCACCGACGGCCAGGACCCGGTGTGCGGCGGCAACTTCGCGTACGAGGGGCCGGTCGAGATCAGCAATTCGCTGACGCTCAAGGCCGTGGCCTGCGCCAGCGGCTTCTCCGACAGCCCGGTCACCAGCGGCGGCTACGACATCACCATCCCGCCGGCGGAATCGGTGTGGAAGGCCGTCGATTTCAACAACGCCCCGAACATCGCCGCGGGCACGCACAGCACCAACGAGGCCGGCGATGCGCTGAACATCTCCGGCCGCGGCAAGGTGGAGAGCACGCAGCAGGTGTTCCACTACGTCTACACGAAGATCACGGGTGACTTCGTGTTCACCGCGCGGCTCGATGGCGTCGACTTCGCCGGCCTCACGAGCAATCAGGGACGCGCCGCCCTGCTGCTGACGCCGGACATCACCGCGACGGGTACTAACTTCATCTACGGATCCGCGATGTTCAACGCGTCGACGAGTCCGTTCGGCCGCAGTCATCGCCTGGCCGCGGGCAGCAACAATTCGAACAGCTCCATCAGCGGCGTCACCGGCACGGGAGAGCGTTATCTCAGGCTCACGCGCGTCGGCAACACCTATACCGCGGCGGGTTCGCTCGATGGTGGCGTGTCCTATGTCGCGGCGTCCACGCAAACGTTCGCCGCCGGCCTGCCGGAAGAAGTGTTCGTCGGCTTCGCGATCAGCTCGAGCAGCAACACCGTGGCCGCGTCGGCCACGTTCAGCGACGTGCAGATCCGCGATCCCTCGGGCAACCTGCTGGTCGCACCGAACGCGTTCACGGGCGAGATCGGCACGCCGACGGAAGGCGGAGGCACTCCGATCCCGCCGGCGGGTCCGACGCAGCCGGAAGACCTGTCCCGCGGCGCCACGCCACCCGAACCGGCGCTGGTCGGTGACGCGTTCCGCTACGACCTCGAAGGTTACGCGGCCGGTGCGGTCACCGGGAGCGGCAACATTCCCGAGGACGACCCGCGGTACCGCAAGGTGACCACGGCCACCGAGCTCGTCGCCGCGCTCAAGGACGCCAAGGCCTCCGGCGCGAACCCCGTGAAAGTCATCGAGATCCTCAATGACCTCAACATGGGCTACAACGAGGTCGGCACGCTGCTGACGTCCCAGCCCGGCAACCCGCTGCGCGCCAACCTGCCGGCCATCAAGCACCCTGCACTCATCGCGAGCGGCGTCACGCTGCTCGACATCCAGGACTTCAACGGCCTGACCATCTACTCGAAGAATGGCGCCACCATCCGCCACGCCGAGTTCAACATCAAGAACGGCACCAACCTGATCCTGCGCAACCTGAAGTTCGACGAGCTCTGGGAGTGGGACGAAGGGACGCGCGGCGCGTACGACACCAATGACTGGGACTTCGTCACCATTGGCGACGGCGGCGGCGTGACCTCGGGCATCTGGGTGGATCACTGCACCTTCACCAAGGCCTACGACGGCGTGCTCGACATCAAGAAGGGCGCGAGCAACATCACCGTCTCGTGGAGCGAGGTGACGCCGGCGGCCACGGGACCTGGCAGCTTCGTGCAACAGCAGTTCGACGCGCTGGAATCGAACCGCGCCGGCAACGTGATGTACAACCTGCTGCGCACCTACTTCTCGCAGGAGCAGGTCGTGGCGATCTCGCTGCCACAGAAGAAAGGCCACCTGATCGGCTCGACCAACCTCGAAGGCCTGGCCAGCTACACCGTCACGCTGCATCACAACCTTTACCGGGACCTGCAGGACCGCATGCCGCGCCTGCGCGGCGGCGACGTGCACGCCTGGAACCTGTTCATCGACAGCTCCAACGCGCGTATCGTGAAAGCCATGCGCGACGAGGTCGTGGCGGCGAATACGCCGCTCGCGGCGCAGCTCGCCTCGACCTACAGCTTCGGTATCACCTCGAATGGCGCGATCTCGACCGAAGGTGGCGCCGTGCAGGTCGAGGAGAGCGTGTTCTGGGGCGTGCTCACGCCGTTCCGCAACAACCAGACCGACGTGAACAACCCGGCGTTCACCGGCGCGATCCGCGGCACCCACATTCAGCACATATTGCTCGCGACCGACACGCAGTTCATGCCCGAGGCCTCGCAGCAGTCGACGTTCGAGGATCGCGGGCTCACCTGGGCCACGTGGCAGGGCGACAGCGATGACCCGCTGAGCACGCTCGGGCCGTCGCAGGCGCCGCAGGTGCCATTCGTGTGGCACAACGGTGGCGGACCGGCTTACCTGTATTCGAAGGATCCGGTGGCCGGGCTGGGAGCCCTGCTCTCAGGCCCGCAGGGCGCGGGTGCAGGCAAGATCGGCCTGACTACCGGGCAGTGGCTGAACGTGGCGAACTGACGCGTCAACTGGCTGGAGACGGTCTCCAGTGTGGCCGTTCTATTCGGAATCCGTTCTTCCAGATCTCCTGGATACGCAGCGTGTCCTCGATATGCCGTGTCGGATCGCCGTATACGAGCGTCAGATCGGCTCGCGCACCTGCTTTCACGCGGCCGCGATCGGGAATCGCGAAAACCTGCGCCGGCAGGGAAGTGGCTGCCGACAGCGCCTCTTCCGGCGTGAATCCGGCTTTCACGAGATTGGCGATCTCAGAATGGATGGACACGCCATGCGCCGTGCCCGGCGCCGGGGCATCCGTGCCCGCAACTATCGGCACACCGGCGGCGTGCAGTCGTCGCGCCGACTCCAGCGCGCGCTCGAAATCGCCGGCATGGATCAATGGTGAGGTCATACGCAGCGAGCGCTCCTGCCCGGCCGACAACAAGCCGGGCTGGGGAGAGGTCGCTCGCCCGCCCACGTCCAACAGCGACAAGGTCGAAACGAAGAACACGCGCTTTTCCCTGGCGGTGCGTACGAATTCCTCGCCGGCGGGTGCGTCCACGAAGATGTGCGCCAGACCGCTCGCGCCGCAGCGGACAGCCGTCAGGGCGTTCGACTGCGAAGTGGCGTGCGCGATCGATAGTTTGCCCTGCGCCCGCGCCGCAGCGATGACCGCGCATGCCTCATCCGGCGTGACCGTGGGAAGCGGATGTCCCGGATCCAGGGCCGCGTTGTCTTCGATGATGAGCTTGATGAAATCCGAACCCTCCGCGATGCGCGCAGGTACGAATACGCCGGCGGGCACACCCGCGGTCAGCCTCGGGAGATTCTCCGGGACCCATTGGTTAGGATGTCCGCCGGGCACGGACACCCCGATGCCGGCCGACCAGGTATCCGCTTCCGCCACTCGAGCGACGGATTCGCGCTGCACTCGCCACTTCGTGAAGTCGGCGTTCGTGTTGAACATGTCGAGCTCGGTGGTGACCCCAAAGCGCAGCGCATCCGCCTGCGCACCCGGGAAGACGTGAACATGAGAATCGATGAAACCCGGCAGCAGGGTCTTGCCTGAGCCGTCGATGACCTCGAACCCCCTGGGAATCGGCGCGTCGGGTCCGAGGGCGTGAACGCGTCCTTCGCGCACGACGACGTTTGCGCGCTCCACGGTCTTCTCGCCGTCGAATACGCGAACATTGCGGATCGCAAAGCTGTTGTCACCCGGGGCCGGAGCGGCCGCCTGTGTACCCCAGGCAATCGACAGCAAACACAGCGCGAAATGGATTCCCACGAGCAGCAAAGATGCGCCAGGGGCCGCCGCCGTCGCAATGCTGCTCGATTCCATCGGCGGTGTTCCCGGCCGGAACGTCGCTCGCCCGCCGGACTGGTGGTTCCGCCAGGCGCCGAAACTGTGAGCCAGTGCTGGCGCGCCCGCGGGATAAGGCGCATATAACGCTGCCATGAAACGGGCAAACCGGTTGTTCATGGCCTACCTGCTGGCCGCCTGCGCGATGGCGCAGGCGGCCGACAATACCCCGCAGCGTCGCGAGGCCGCCGACAAGTTCGGCGCAGAGATCGAGCGGGCGTTCAACGAGCGGGATCGCAAGGCGCTCAACGCCATGATCGACCTGCATGCGCTGGCGACACGCGCCGCGGAATACCAGGGGCTGACCGGCGCCGAGGAACAGGGTTTCGTCAAGGGGGCCGAGTCCAAGGGCCTCGCGCCACTGATCGACAGCTACTTCAAGGCCCTCGACACCAGCAAGGGCAAGGTCACGTACATGCGCGTGACCAACCAGAAGCCGCCGCGCGCGCTGGTCCGGTTCGAGCTGGGCAACCAGGGCTTCAACTATGCCGAGTACGTGCTGCACACCGATGCGGCCGGCAGGACGCGCGCGGTCGACTGGTTCCAGCTCACCACCGGCGATCTCATGAGCGTCACGCTCGGCGGCATCGGCCAGATGTTCTCCGGTGCGAATGCCAGCCTGTTCGAGCGCATGTTCAGCGGTGAAAACATCAGCCGCGAGGACGTCGCGAACCTGTCGAAGATCGGAGACCTGTACCGCAACGGCAAGTACGCCGAGGCGCTGGTGATCTTCAAGAACCTGCAGGAACCGCTCGCCAGCTCGCGCATCCTGTTGTCGGCGCGCGCCACGGCGGCCTCGTATGCGAACTTGCCGGACGAATACGACGCGGCGCTGGCAAAACTCGCGTCGAAACATGCGGACGACCCGGCCGCCACGTTCATGCTGATCGACTACCACTTCAAGCGTCAGGACGTTCCCAAGGTGCTCAAGTCCATCGACACCATGGAGAAACGCGTGGGCGTGGACGGCGTGACGCGCATGCTGCGGGCCTCCGCGTACATGCTCGGCAACGATCTCGAGAACGCGCTGAAGTGCGCCGACGAGGCGATCGCGCTCGAATCCGACCTGCTGGCCGCGCAGGACACGCGCGCCACGCTGCTGGTGCAGCTCGGCCGCTTCAAGGAGGCGGTTGCAGCGTACAAGGCCATGGAGACGCAGTTCGGCTTCCAGTTCACGCGCGACATCTTCACCGCCGACCCGGTCTTCAAGCAGTTCGTCGCCTCGCCCGCGTTCGCGGCGTGGCTGCCGGAGTGATTCAGGCAGCCACGTGAACCTGGCTTGCTAGTCGAGCGTGGCCGGGCGCGCCGCGTAGGGATTCGGCTGCAGTTGCGACTCGCCGCTGCGCCGGCGTTGCCACCATTTCGGACGCGGCTTCCACCATTCCGGCAACTCGTAACCGTGCAGCCTGGCGGCTCGTTCGGCCGGATGTTCGGCCGGTGAATCCATGTTCAGCGCCCACCGCGACAGGCGGTAGAGGAATCGCCACAGGAAAATCGTGGCGAAGAATTCCAGCAAGGTCACGAAGAACGCGGGCACGGGGTGGAAGTTGGTGGCGCGTGCCCAGAACTTGATGCCCAGGCGCTCCCAGTTGATTTCGATGCTGTCGTAGAAGCTGGGCACCACCAGCAGCGTGAGCAGCGTCGAGACGATGACGCCGCCGATGATCGCCACCGCCATGGGGCTGTAGAACTCGCCACCCTCACCGACGCCGATGGCCACCGGCATCATGCCGGCGATCAGCGCGAAGGACGTCATCACGATGGGCCGCAGGCGCTGGCGGCCGGCGTGCATGAGTGCTTCCTCGCGGTCGATGCCGCGCTTCTCCTCCTCGCGCGTGCAGTCGATGAGCAGGATGGCATTCTTCGCCACCAGGCCCATGAGCATGATCACGCCGATGAAACTCATGAGGTTGAGCGAGCCGCGCGTGAGCACCAGCGCCAGCACCACGCCGATGAGCGACAGCGGCAGGGACAGCATGATGGCGATCGGCGCGGTGAAAGAGCCGAACTGCATCACCAGCACCAGGTACATCACGAAGATGCCCATGACCAGCGCGGTCAGCATCTCCGCGAACAACTCCTGCTGGTCGCGCGACGCGCCACCGAGCTCGATGCCGAAGCCGGTCGGGAAGTCCATCGCCTTCGCGAGTTCCTGCGCCTTCTTGGTCACCGTGCCCGCGTCCACGCCCTGCACGTTGGCCGCCACCGTCACGGTGCGGTTGCCATTGAGGTGATTGATGCGCGCCGGGCCCTTGTCCATGGTGATGGTCGCGATCTGCTCGAGCGGCACCATCATGTCCGTGCCGCTCACCGCCACCGGCAGGTGCTCGATGTTCTCGGCGCTGACGCGATCCTCGGGCGCGAGCCGCACGGCCACGTCGCGGGATTCGCCGGTGGGGTCCACCCAGTCGCCCACTTCCACGCCGGCGAAGGCCACGCGCAGCGCCTGCGCCGCTTCGTTCACCGAGATGCCGAGCTGGTTGGCGAGGCCGCGGTCCAGCTCGATGCGCAATTCGTCCTTGGGATCCTGCTCGGAGAGGCCCACGTCGACGGCACCCGGGATGGTGCGCATCTGCTCCATGAACGCGTTGGTGATCTCCATGAGCTTGCGCGAGTCGCTGCCGTAGAACTGGATCTGCACCGGCTTGCGCACGCCCTGGTTGAGGTCGTCGAACACCACGTACTCGGCGCCCACGAGCTGCTTGAGTTTTTCGCGCAGGTCCACTGCGAGTTCCTCGATCGACCGGTCGCGGTCGCTCTTGTCGCCGATGTCGATCCACACGCGGCCGCCGGTGGCGTTCACGCGCGCGTCGGTGCTCTTGGTCTCCGGCATGGACCGGGCCAGCTCGGCGGCCTTCTCCACCTTGTTGCGCGCGTATTCGAGACTGGTGCTCGACGGCGTGCGCACCTCGATGGCCAGCGTGCCGTAGTCGGACTTGGGCAGGAATTCGCTGCGGCCAAAGCCGCCGAACTGGTAGACCAGTGCGCCGAACAGCAGCAGGAACGCGCCGATGGCCATGATGGTGCGATGGTGCAGGCACCAGCCGATCACCTGGCCGTAGCGATTCGCCTGGTGGTCGAACCAGGTATTGAACTTCGCAAAGTATTTTTCGATGCCCCTGCGTTGCCGCGCGGCATGGCCCGGCGGATCGCCCCAGTAGGCCGACAGCATCGGGTCCAGCGTGAACGAGATGAACAGCGACACCAGCACGGACGCGACCACCGTGACGGCGAAGGGCCGGAACCACTCGCCGGCGCCGCCACCCATGAAGGCCACGGGCACGAACACCGCGACGATCGAGAACGTCGTGGCGGACACCGCCAGGCCGATCTCCGAGGTGCCGTTGCGCGCGGCGGTCACGCGGTCTTCGCCGCGCTCCATGTGCCTGACTATGTTTTCGCGGACCACGATGGCGTCGTCGATGAGCACGCCGATGGCCAGCGACAGGCCCAGCAGCGTCATGAAGTTGAGCGTGAATCCGCACAGCCACACCGCGATGAACGCGGCGATGGCGGACGTGGGCAGCGACAGGCCCGTGATCAGCGTCGAGCGCCAGGAATTCAGGAAGGCGTACACCACGAAGATCGTGAGCCCCGCGCCGAAGATCAACGCATGGATGACGTTACCGAGATTGTCCGAGGCTTCGTCGCCACCATCGCGCGTGATCTCGAGCTTGGTGCCCTCGGGCAGCGTCTTGTTGATCTTGTCGACTTCCTCGCGGATGTTCTTGGCCACCGTGACGGTGCTGGCCTCGCGCTGGCGGATCACGGACAGGCCGACGTTCGGGCTGCCGGAGCGCAGGCTGTAGCTGCCAGGCTCGGCGAAGCCGTCCTCCACCGTCGCCACCTGGCCGAGGCGCACGACCTCGCTGCCCTGGCGCTTGATGACGATGTCGTTGAACTCGCGCGGCGACTCGATGCGGCCCACCAGCCGGATGTTCTGCTCGTCGAGCTCACCCTTGATGCGGCCCACGGGCGCGTTGGTGTTCTGCGCGCGCAGCGCGTTGACCACGTCGCCGGCCGACACGTTGTACTCGCGCAGCTTCTGCGCATGCAGCAGCACCGACAGCTCGCGGCGCAGCGCGCCATCGACGTTGACCACGGCGACGCCATCGAGGCCGCGGATCTGGTCGGCCAGCACGTCCTCGGCGAGGCGCGAGATCTCGGCGTGCGACTGCTTGGTCGAGGACAAGCCGAGATTCATGATGGGCTGCGCCGCCGGGTCGACGCGATACAGCACCGGCTCGCGCATTTCCAGCGGCAGCTTGTAGCGCACGCCGGCGATCGCGTTGCGCACCTCGTCTCCCGACTGGGTCATGTCCTTCTTGAAGTCGAACACGATGACGAACTGCGCCTGGCCGTCCGAGGCGGTGGAGTGCAGCTCGTAGATCTGCGGGATGCTCTGCAGCGACTTCTCGACGCGATTGATGATGTCGCGCTCCACCGACTCGGGCGAGGCGCCCGGGTACGGGAACGTGACCACCATGACCGGCATCTCGACGTCCGGGATCTGGTTGACGCGCAGGTGCAAGAGCGCGAGCAGGCCCAGGCACATGAGCACGATGATGATGGCAACCGTCGTGACCGGCTGCTTGATGCTGAAATTGGAAAGAAACATGGAGTCTCCCTGCCTGCCCGGGCAGCGCTTATTTCTCCGCGACCACGGCGGGCGTGGCTTCGACGCCGTTGGTCACCGGTTGTCCGTCCTTGAGCGTGGAGTTCGGAAACCGCAGCACCTTGTCACCCTCCGCGAGTCCCGACTTGAGCGTGTACGCGCCGGTGCGCGCATCGCGGTCGCCGAGCGTCAGCGCGACTTTCTGCAATTTAGCGTCGGTCACGCGCCAGGCAAATGCGTTATCGCCCTCGCGTACCACGGATGCGCTGGGAAGAGCGAGCGCCGCGGTGCTCCGAGTCTCGATGCGGCCCTCGGCGTAGAGGCCGGCGACGTTCGGCTGCTGCTTCGCATCGTCGAAGCTCACCAGCACTTCGACCTGGCGGGTGGTGGTGTTCGCCGCCGGGTTGACGCGCGTCACCACGCCGGTGAATTCGCGGTCGTTGAACCCATGGATGCGGAACCAGACGTGCTGCCCGGTGCGCACCTCGCCGATGCTGTCGGCCGAGACGAAACCCTCGAAGCGCAGGCTGGACGGATCGATGACCTTGAGCAGCTCCTTGCCGATCTGCGCGGTGTCGCCGGCCGACACCTTGCGGTCGCTGACGATGCCGTCGAAAGGCGCGCGCACCTCGGTGCGCTCAAGCTGCTGGCGCGCCGTGACCACGCGCGTGCGCGCCGCCTCGCGTTCGCTCTGCGCGGTGTTGCGGCGGACTTCGACGTCTTCCACCTGCTGGGCCGAAACCACGCCGGTCTCGCGCAGCTTGACCATGCGCTCGTACTGGCGCTGCGCCTGTTCGTAGGCCTGCGCGGCCGCGCTCATCGACGCTTCCGCCGCCGTGAGGCTGTCACGGATCGCGGTCTGGTCGAGGCGCACGAGCAGGTCACCGCGGCGCACCGGGTCGCCGTTCTCCTTGAGCACGGCCAGCACCACCGCCGACACCTCGGCGCGCAGGTCCGCACGGCGCTCGGGTTCCACCGAACCCGTGATCGAGGGACCGGAAGTGAGTGCGCTGTTGCGCAGGACGAGCACGTCCTCGTCGGACAGCGTCAGAGGCGTCATGGCCGCGTCCGGCTGCTTGCCGTCGCCCTTGTTGCAACCCGCGATGACGATCAATGAGATGGCGATGCAGGCCATCCCGCCTGCCTTGAAGAACTTTCTGATACTTGGAGACACGCGCGCTTCCTTTGAAAACCTCGGTATACGACGTTCGAGCAACCCCTCTGGTTGCACGTCGTACTGGAAAAACTTTCGTTTATTTGGGGGTTTAGCCGCGGGTTGCCGGGTCAACCTGCGTCACGAGCGCGGGAGTTTAGTAACGCGCTGATTCGATTGAAAGTGTCTTGTGTCATGCGGTCGGCTGCCGCCGCCCCGGATCAGGGCCTGTAGCAGATTCCGCGGCACGTTATTTCGCGAACCGGGGCCGTGGCTGGCCGATTTTGGGAGGCCCGGGCGGAAAATTCCCGGGCGCCTCGATTCGGCTCAGGAAAGCTTCATTCCGGCGAACCAGCTTTCGGCCTGCGGCCCGAGCACGAGGTGCAGGCTCTGGGGCGCCGGACGGGCCAGCGCACGCACCGTCATGGCCAACGCCGGTTCGTCGACAGCCGAGGGATCGCGAACCGACACGCAGACCCGGCTCGAGCCCAGGTGCACGTCCGCGATGTTGGACTTGCCGCCGAGCGCCGCGAGTGCGGCGGCCAGTCTCGCGGGGTCCGCTGCGGTGGAAGGTGCCCGCGTGTCTGCGGGCGCAGGCCCACTCTCCCTGGCAGGCGCAGGCGCCGCCGCCTTGCCCGAATGGCGCAGGCCTTCGCGGATCTCCGTCGCCAGCTGGTCGGCGATGGGTCCAACTACCACCTGCACGGCGCCATCCGCGAGCCGCAACACACCGCGCGACCCCAGCGCGGCCAGCGCCTTCTCATTGATGCGCGCGGGATCGGCCACCACCAGTCGCAGCCGCGTGGTGCAGGCTTCGACCACGCGCAGGTTGGCCGCAGAACCGAGCGCATCGATCCAGGCGAATGCCGGCACCGCGGCGCCGGCACCGGTATCGGCGGCAGGCGCGGCCACCTCGTCGGTCTCGCGTCCCAGGGTCTTGAGGTCGAAGCGCACGATCACGTAGCGGAACAGCGCGTAGTAGATGGCGAAATACGCCAGCCCGATGGGGATCAGCAGGATGGGCCGCGAGGACAGCGAGAAATTCAGCACGTAGTCGAACAATCCCGCCGAGAAACCGAAGCCCAGGTGCACACCCAGCGCCTGCATCAGCGCCATGGAGACGCCGGTGAGCAGCGCATGGATGCCGTACAGCACCGGCGCGAGGAACATGAAGGAGAACTCGATGGGTTCGGTGACGCCGGTCAGGAATGAGGTCAGCGCCATGGAGAACAGCATGCCGCCCACGGCTTTGCGCCGCGCCGGCAGCGCCGTGCGATACATGGCGAGGCAGGCGCCTGGCAGGCCGAACATCATCACGGGAAAGAATCCCGACATGAATGCGCCGGCGCTCGGGTCACCGGCGAAGAAGCGCTTGAGGTCGCCGGTCACGCCGTTGAAGTCGCCCAGCAGGAACCAGGCGATGTTGTTGATGATGTGGTGCAGCCCGGTGACGATGAGCAGGCGGTTCAGCACGCCATAGGCGAACAGGCCGACGGATTCGGATCCCAGCACCGCCTGGCTCATGGAATCCATGCCGTGCTCGACCAGCGGCCACGCGACGCCAAATCCCAACCCCAGCAGCAGCCCCGAAAATCCGCAGACGATGGGCACGAAGCGGCGGCCACCGAAGAACGCCAGGTAGCTGGGCAGGCGCATGTCGCTGTAGCGGTTGTAGGCCCAGCCCGCGATCAGGCCCGAGAGCAGGCCCAGTGGCACCGAGAGCTTGGACAGTTCCTTGTCGCGGAAGGCGGCCGCGGCAAGATCCGCGGCGCGGCCGGTGAGTTCGGCGGTGGCCTCGGGCGGCACGCCGATCAGCACTTTCGCGCCATGCGTGGCGACGAGGTAGCCGACCACGGCCGCGAGGCCCGCGGCGCCGTGGTTCTCCTTCGCCAGTCCCACCGCCACGCCGATGGCGAACAACAACCCGAGGTTCGAGAAGATCGCGTCACCGGCCGCGGCGATGGCCGGCACGTTGAGCAGGTCGGGCTGGCCCAGGCGCAGCAGCAATGCGGCGACCGGCAACACGGCGATGGGCAGCATCAATGCGCGGCCCAGGGGCTGGAGCTTGGCGAACAGTTGTTTCATGGGATCACCTGGCTGGCAATGCGGCCTGAACCGCGGCGCGGACTTCCGCTGCGCTGGCGAGGCCGAGCGCGTGCGCTGCCAGCTGGCGGCAGGCATCGAGCTCGAGTTTGCGTATCAAGGCTTTCAGGCGCGGGATCGAGCCCGGGACCACCGACAATTCGCCGACACCCAGGCCTAACAACAAGGGCACCGCCTCGGGATCCGAGGCAAGCCCGCCGCACACGGCCACCGGCCGGCCGTGCGCCGCCGCGCCGCGCGTCGTGGCCTGGATCAATCGCAGCACCGCCGGATGCACGCCGTCGATGCGCGCGGCGAGTTCGGCGTGCCCGCGATCCATGGCGAGACCGTACTGCGCCAGGTCGTTGGTGCCGATGGACAGGAAGTCGGCGACGGCAGCGATCTGATCAGCCAGCATGGCCGCCGCCGGCGTTTCGATCATGGCCCCGAGCTGCGGCCGCACGACGCCGAGCTCGCGGCAAAGCTCGTCCAACCGCGCGCTGACCCGCCGGAACTCGGCCGCGTCGGTGATCATGGGCAGCAAAATGCGCACCGCCGGCTTCACGGCCAGCAGCGCACGCAGCTGCACGTCGAGCAGTTCGGGGCGCCACAGGCTGGTGCGGATACCGCGCAGGCCCAGCGCCGGATTCTCCTCGGGCGGCAGCGGTAGATAGGCGATGGGCTTGTCGCCGCCCACGTCCAGCGTGCGGATCACCAGCGGGCGGCCGCCGAGCAGGTCGGCCACCTGCTGGTAGCTGCGCAGCTGCTCGGCCTCGTCGGGCGCCGTGGCGCGTTCCAGGAACAGGAACTCGGTGCGCAGCAGGCCGCAACCTTCCGCACCCTGCGCCACCGCGTGGCGCGTGTCGGCGGCGCTGCCGGCGAGATTGGCGAACACTTCGATGCGTTCGCCGCTCGCCAGGTGGCAATCGCGGGCGGCCGCGTCGAGCTCGCACGCCTGGCGGGCGCGTGCCTGCTCGAGCCGGGTACGCGCCGCGCCGAGTTCGGACTCCGTGGGGCGCGCATTCAGGATGCCGGCATCCGCGTCGAGCACCAGGGCCGCGCCGGTCCTGACTTCGCGCAGTCCAGCGCCCAGGCTCACCAGCATCGGGATGCCCAGCGTCGCGGCCAGGATGGCCACGTGCGAGGTCGGGCCACCGCCCGCCAGCGTGATGCCCGCGAGGTGGCCGGTGTCGATGTCCATGAGTTGCGAGGGCGTGAGGTCGTGCGCCACCAGGATGCTGCCGGCGGGAATCTCGCGGCGCTGTTCGCCGGCGCCGGTGAGCTGCCGCAGGACCTGGCGCTCGAGATCCGCGAAGTCCGCGGCGCGTTCCATGAGCCGCGCGTCGCCGGTGGCATTGAGCCCCGCCACCGAGGCCGCGATGCCCTGGCGCCACGCGAAC
This sequence comes from Steroidobacteraceae bacterium, assembly GCA_036274075.1. Classification (GTDB taxonomy): domain Bacteria; phylum Pseudomonadota; class Gammaproteobacteria; order Steroidobacterales; family Steroidobacteraceae; genus CADEED01. Next base: position 16,062 of record DASUGK010000061.1, read on the forward strand.
CCGGCGCTCATGCCGGCGCCGATGACCTTGCGCGCCGACGCGAGCAGTTCGGGATCGACGATGAGTTCCTGGTGCGCCTCGAGGATGCCGCGCATCGCCCCGGAGGCCGTTCTCGCGCGCTCCGCGAGGCGTGCGCGCACGGCGTCGAGGGCACGGTCGAGTGCGGCGTTTTCTTTCCCGATGCCTGCGCCCGACTCGTGGACCACGAGTTCTTCGTGGTCGAATTCCAGGGCCGCGCCCACCGCGAAGCCGCGGCTCGCGATCACGCCGCGCAGGCTGCCCGCGGGCACCGGCGCGGCAGGCGCGATCGGGGCCTGTGATTGTTTGACGGCATGCACCACCGGCGCCGCGGGTGCCCCGTCCAGTCCGCGCACCACGCGCGCGATGTCGGAAATTCCCGCCGCGGCCTGCGCCTCGAAACCGACGATCACGATCTCATCGCCGCCGCGCACCCCCAGCGCCATGAGGGCCACCGCGCTTTTCGCATTGGCGCCGCGGCCGCGCGCGCGCACTTCGACATCGCAGGGCAGCGACTTCGCGGCGCGCGCGATCAGTCCCGCGGGCCGCGCGTGGATACCGTGCGCATGCGCCACCACCAGCGCCTCGCTGACCACGGGCACGCGCAACGCTTCGGCGCCGGGCGATTGCGCCGCGCCGCTTGCTTCCAGTTCGAACAACACGTCGCCACTCGCCACGCGCCGGTCGAGCTGCGCGCGGACCACGGCAAAGCGCTCGGCGTTCGTGACGATCACCGGCGTGATCAGGCTGCGCGCCTTGCGCGCCACCCGGTCGAGATCGAATTTCAGCAACAGGTCGCCGGCGTGCACGCGGTCACCCTTGCGCGCCAGCGGCGTGAATCCCTCGCCGCCCAGCGCCACGGTGTCGATGCCCACGTGCACCAGGATTTCCGCGCCGCATTCGGCGCGCAGCGCCACCGCGTGGCGCGCGGCGGCCACCGAGATGACTTCGCCGTCGCAGGGCGCGCGCAGCTCGCCCTCGATCGGATCGACGGCCGCACCGTCACCCAGCATGGCGCGCGCGAAAACCTCGTCGGGTATTTCCGCGAGCGCCGTGCTGAAGCCCGCGAACGGCGCACGAATGGACAGTGCCACGCGTCAGTTCCCGACGAGCTCGACGCTGCCGATGACCCAGATGGGATCGATCTTCCTGCGCGTGAACAGGAAACACAGGTCGTGCGTGCCGGTCTGCCCATTGTTGGGAATCGACGGCAGCGTGCTCAGGCCGTACATGCCCACCGACGAGGTCAGCGGCATGGACATGGTCGGCGGGCCGTCGCACCTGTCGAGCCGCACTTCCAGCTCGCCATCCTCGGTGGCCGGATCGTGCAGTGGAATGCTTTCCGCGTCCTTGCCGATCTGGAAGTTGAAGGGGATCTGGCCCACCGTGGCCCGGATCGAACGGACGTTGGTGAGATCGGCGCCCTTCCAGATCCAGCAGGGGTTGGAAATGTTCACCAGGTACACCGCCCGCTCGCCGTCGACGGGCGCGTCGTCCTCGAGTGACAGCAGGTAGCCTTCGCTGCATTGCTCGAGGTCGTGGCTCAGTCGCTTGTTGGGCAGCGGATTGACTTGCACCTCGCGCGCCCAGCGGATGCCCTGCTTGTCGTAACGCTTGAGCTGCGGATCGAGCCGGCGCTGGAAGTCGGCCCAGTTGATGCGCGAGGCTGGCGACCACGCCACTTCCGCCAGCGCCGCGATGCGCGGGAACGTCATGTACGTCACGCGATCCTCGGTGCGCATCATCTCGGACCAGAGGTTGGCCTGCAGGCCGAGGATGTGCTGGCGCTGATCCTCGGGAATGGAGTCCGGCACCGGCTGGAAGTTGTAGACCATCTCCAGCGACAAGGTGCCGCTTCGGCCCGGCGACAGGTCGCCCGCGCTCTGCCAGTGGTCGAAATACAGGTCGGGAGCCGGTGACAACACCGTGTCATGGCCGGCCTTGGCAGCGGCAATGGCGCCATCGATGCCACGCCATGACATCACCGTGGCATTGGGCGGCACGCCGCCCTCGAGAATTTCATCCCAGCCGATGAGCTTGCGGCCCTTCGAGTCGATGAACTTCCCCATGCGCTGGATGAAATAGCCCTGCAGGTCGTGCGCGTTCGCGACGCCCAGCTCCTTCATGCGCGCCTTCACGCGCGGCGAAGCTTCCCACTGCGGCTTCACCGCTTCGTCGCCGCCGACGTGGATGTATTCACCGGGGAACACGTCCATGACTTCGGTCAGCACGTCCTCGAGGAACTTGAACGTCGACTCTTCGACGTTGAACAGGTTCTCGTAGACGCCCCAGTCGGACGGCACTTCCTTGAGCCGCGAGGCGAAGGGCTGCACGCCCAATTGCGGATACGCGACGATGGCCGCGGTGGCGTGGCCCGGCATCTCGATCTCGGGCACCACCTTGACGTGCCGCGAGGCGGCGTACTTCACGATGTCGCGCGCCTGTTCCTGCGTGTAGATGCCGCCGTGCAGGCGCGGCTTGCCGGTCGCAGGATCGATGTCCTTGCGCGCGGCCTGCCCTTCCGGCACGCGCCAGCCGCCTACGGACGCAAGCCTTGGATATTTCTTTATCTCCAGGCGCCAGGCCTGGTCGTCGGTGAGATGCCAGTGCAGCACGTTGAGCTTGTGCTGCGCCATCCAGTCGATGAACCGCTTCACGTACTCGGGCGACTGGTAGTGCCGCGCCGAGTCGAGCATCAGGCCGCGCCACGCGAAGCGCGGTGAATCCTGGATCTCCATGGCGCGGATTTGCGCCACGCCGCTCTGCGCCGGGAACACCGTGAGCAGTTGCCACAGCGTCACGGCACCATAGAAGAGTCCCGCCGGCGTGCGCGCCGCGACGTGCGCACCGTCCTCGGTCACCTTGAGCGTGTAGCCCTCGTCGGACAGCGACTGGTCGTTGGGAGTGATCTCGAAGAAAACGCCCTTGGACGTGGCACTCCCCTCGGTCGCGCCGCCCAGGCCGAGTTCCGGGTTGGCCTTGGCCTGCTCGACGAAGTAGTTCGCGGCCTCCGGCGCACCGGCGCCACCGCTGTAGCGCACCCTGGTCGCGCCGCTCACGGCGAAGTAGCCCTTTCCGCCGTTGAACTCCCGCGGCACGGGAATCACGCTTGGGCTGGGTCCGGGGCCCTTGGCAGCGCTGGCGGGTGGCGCTGCATCGCGCGAACAGCCTGCGAGCGCGGCCACTACGGCCGAGAGGGTGAGGAGGAGGAGCTTCTGTTTGTACATGGATGATCCCTCAACGCATCAGCACCGGCTGCGCTGGCCGGACGGGTTGTTCTGAGAACCTGAATCCTGCCTGATTCACGCGGTGGAGCAACTCACGATGCGCGGGAAGCACCGCAGCCGCGCGCCGGCCGGCGGCCTGGACGCGTGCGAACTCCTCGCGGGCTCGCGGAATCTCTGGAAAACGCGGCCCGCCGGCCAGCCGGGTTTCGAATTCCATGCCATACAGCACGAATTGGTAGTTGGCGATCGCGAAGGTCTCGTGGTCCATCGTGAAATCGAACCGGGCCGGCGGGCGGTGCCGCCACATCTCGAGGTGGGCCCGCAGCGATTCCGTCGCACTGGCCGGATCGGCGTTGTCACGCCAGAAAGCCGAGTCTTGCCGCTGCGTCAGGAAGTAATGCAGCTTGATGAAGTCGACGATGCGTTCGTAACGCGCCGTCATGAGCTGGTTGAAACGCGCGGCGGCCGGCGCGAGCTCGCCGCTGCGCTGGTAGAGCGACGCGATCATGTAGGCCGCGGCCTCGATGAGGATGATGCCCGTGGATTCGAGCGGCTCGAGGAATCCCCCCGCCAGCCCGACGGCCACGCAATTCTTCACCCAGTGCCTTGCTCGCCACCCGATGTCGAGGGTCAGTTGACGCGCCGACAGGCCGCGCGCTGCTTCGCCCACGTAGTCCCGCAACACGGTCTCGGCGCGCGTGGCGTCGGTGTGGCGCGAGCTGTAGACGTAACCGATGCCCCGGCGAGTCGGCAGCCCGATGTCCCAGGTCCAGCCCGCTTCATGTGCCGTGGAAATCGTGTACGGCGGCACCTCGGCGGTCTCATTGTCGTAAGGCACTTGCAGCGCCACCGCGTGGTCGACGAACAACACGTCGCCTTTCGGCACGAAGGGCACTCCCAGCGTGCGGCCGATGAGCTCGGCGCGGAAGCCGGTGCAGTCCACGTACAGCCCGGCGGTGAGCGTGCCGTGTTGTTCGGTGACGACGCCCGCGATGGCGCCCGAAACATCGAGCTCGACGCGCGAAACCGTGCCGACGTAATGCCGGACGCCGAGCGCGCGGGCGAGACGCGACAGGTACGCGCCGAAGCGGCCCGCATCCAGGTGATAGGCATAGTTCATCGGCCCGCGGAATGCCGCATCCGTGTCGCGCTTCGGCGCACGACCGGCGTCGCAGACTTTTTCCTGCAGGGTGGCCGCGTCGGCCCAGGAGATCGGGCCAGCCTCACCTGACAACCAGTAAGGCAGCAGCTCCAGGCCTTCGACTTCCCGCGGCAATGCGAACGGATGGTAGTAGTGCCGCCTGCGGCCGGAAGTCTTCGGATGCACCCAGTCGACGAAGCGGATGCCCTGCTTGAAGGCGGCCGCACTCTCGCGCATGAACTCGGCTTCGTCGGCGCCGAGCGCGGACAGGGTGCGCGCGATGGTCGGAAAGGTGCCCTCGCCTACTCCCACGGTCGGGATGTCGCTGGATTCCACCAGCGAGATGCGCAGGCCACCGGGGCCACCGAGGTGTTTCGCCAGCCAGGCGGCCGTGAGCCAACCCGCGGTTCCTCCACCGACGATGAGTATCTCTTCTCTTGGTTCGAGTTTGGACATGTAAAGAGAGGCCGGACCCGGAGGAGTGGTCCGGCCTCACCACCAGTGAAGATCAACGTCCGTCGAAGTTCACTCTCACACCGAAGTAGTAGATCGGACCGTTGTCATAGTAACGGGCCGGACGGCTGGTGAGCCCGTCGTAGTACTGGAACAGCTCCTCGTCGAGCAGGTTCACACCTTCGAAGGTCAGCGCGAAGTTGTCCGTGAGCTTCACGTTCACCGACAGGTCCAGGCTGTCCGTCGCATCCGAGTACAGGTCGCGGCCACGGTCCTTGTCGATGAAGTACTCGGAGCGGTAGTTGTACGACAGGCGCGCGCCGAAGCGATCGTTCTCGAAGTAGGCGATCAGGTTCGCGGTGTTGTCCGAGTTGCCCGCCACCGGCGCACCGTCGTCCGCGCTCGCATCCGAGTAGGTGTAGTTCGCGATCACTCCAAAGCCGCCGGCGATCGGCTGCTGCCACGTGATCTCGACACCCTGGATGTGGCCGCCGGGTCCGTTGACCGGCCGGTCGATCTGGTAGATGCAGTGGTAGATGCCCGTGCCGCCCGGCTGGCAATCCGCTTCCGGATCATCGAGGCGGGAATCGTTCGGATCGGAGATTTCCGTGGGCAGGCGCTCCGGGCCGGTGCCGTTGGTGACGTATGACTCCACGTCCTTGTAGAACAGGGCGCCGGCGAGCAGCGAGCCTTCGCCGAAATACCATTCGGTCGAGAGATCGAACTGGTTGGCGCGGTAAGGATCGAGCCCCGGGTTTCCGCCCGTGCCGGTGAACAGCAGCGGCGTGAAGGCCGTGATGGTCGGCGCGATGCGGTTGTACTCGGGCCGCGCCATGACGCGCGCGGCGCCGAAACGCATGATCACGTCGTCACTGAGGTCGAAGATGATGTTCGCGCTCGGCAACACGTCGGTGTAGTCGTGGTCGATCGACAGCGGGGCGATCATGCCGAACGGATTATTGGTCGCTCCCGGCGTGTTGGCGGAAACGCCCACCTGCCAGCCATCCGACGTCTGCTGAGTCTGCACGATGCGCACGCCGAAGTTGCCGCGCATGCCCTCGGCCTCGAAGTTCGCCATGGCATAGCCGCCCAGCGTCTTCTCGGTGATGTCGAAACTTTCCAGCGGGCCGAAGTGGTTGGTCGGGAAGTTGGGCCAGTTGGCCACGATGTTGGGATCGTTCGGGTCGTACTCGACGAAATCGAGCGCACCGTAGATCTCGCGCAGGCGCTGCTCGGAGACCAGCCGGTAGCTGTTCACCGTGCCGGGACGCGCGATGTCGGCGAGGAAGTCGCCCGGGGTCGCATCACCCGCGGCGAACGCCAGGCTGCAGGGCGCGCCATCGCAGCCGGTGGCGCTGAGCAGTCCGCGCGTCTGGCCGTAGGTGATGTTCACGTTGCGCTCGTGGTCGGTGTACTTGACGCCGAACTTGAACGAGTTGATCGCACCCATCTCCACCTTGAACTCGGCGTCGGCGTACGCGTAGAACTCGTCGTCCTCGTTGAGGAACTGGTTCTGCGATGCCCAGCCCAGCACCGGCAGCGAAGCCGGATCGGTGCGGTCGGGGATGTCGGTGAAATTCACTTCCGGCACGCCGTTGCTGAAGTCCCAGGTGAAGCCGGTGTGTGCCTGCGTCTCCCAGAAAGGCTGCACGCTGGTCTTGCCGTCGGCGCTGGTGGTGCCGATCTTGCCGTGCAGCGTCAGCGTATCGCTGACATCGAAGCTCACGTCGAAATCGAGCGAGCTGGTTTCGGTTTCGGCGTCACGCAGGATGGCGTCGTACACCACGCCCCAGCCGTCGGGGCTGTTCGCGAAGGTGCCACCGACCAGCGTGCCGTCCTTCACGGACGTGTTCGTGGGCGCAGCGCCCGAATTGAACATGTTCGTGTACCACGCCATGTAGTTGTGGTTGAAGTTGTCGGCTTCGAGTTTCGAGTAGAGGCCGGTGACATTGATGTCGAGCGCGTCCGAGGGACGGAACTGCAGGGCGAAATTACCGCCCGTGCGAACGCGGTCCTGTTCGAACAGGGCGGAACCGAGCAGGTCCGGCACCGCCAGCGTCGCACCGCCCTGGTCGGCGATGACCCGGTCCGAATAGCCCAGGAATTCGATGCCGTCGCGGCGGATATTGCGCTCCTGGTAGATACCGGCGAGCAGGATGCCAACGGACTCGGCTTCGTTCTTCCAGCTGAACAAGGCGGTCGCCTGCGGGTCGGTGGAATCCGCGAGCTCGGTGTAGGCGCCCTGCAGCGAGCCGCTGAACGTGGTCGAAGGCAGGTCGAGCGGGTTGCGGGTCTTGATATTGACCGTGCCGCCGATACCACCCTCCTCGATGTCCGCCTGCGAGCCCTTGATGACCTCGGTCTGGCCGATCACTTCGGTGGGCAGCATCAGGTAATTGAAGCTGCGGGTGGCAGCCAGCTGGTCGAGGACGAACCAGTCGGCCGTGGCCATGCTGTGGCCGTTCAGCTGGGTGCGGTTGAGGTTGGGGGCGGTCCCGCGGATGGAAACGCGCTCGCCCTCACCGAATTCCCGTGAGATGCTGACGCCGCTGACGCGTTGCAGGGCTTCAGCTACGTTCTTGTCCGGAAACTTGCCGACATCTTCAGACGTAATGACATCAACAACAGTCTGGGAATCACGTTTTACTTCGAGCGACTCTTGCAAGCTCGCGCGGATGCCGGTGACCAGCACCGTTTCGAGCTCCTCGCCCGACGAATTCGCGGCTTGCTCCGAATCTGCCGCCGCAGCCGCATGTCTTGCCAGCGCCAGCGACACGGCGGCGGCAATCAAGGTCGACGACTTTCTCATGCTCATAAGACAGGCTCCCCTTATCAGGTGTTCGTGCGGACCAATATGGAGCCAATATAGTACCAATCACCACAAAAAGACCAGCTTTTTAAATACCACTTCGCTACTTTCGCCGTTATCCGCTTTAAAACATGTAGTTATGCTCACCCTTGTATCGCGGAAGGTACTAAGTGGTATTGCATTGGTAATGTTCAGATGGCATGGTTTGCAGACTTCAGGGGGACACCGTCTTGCCAACTCTTTCCCAGGTACTACCGCCGCTCGATGAAAAAAGCGCCCAGCCGCTCTACCAGCAGCTGCAGCGGGCGCTGCGCGGCGCCATAGAAAACCGGGTCATCGGCCCGGACGACGCGCTGCCGCCCGAGCGCGACCTCGCCGAGATGCTCAACGTCTCGCGCATCACGGTGCGCAAGGCCATCGACGAGCTGGTGGAGGACGGGCTGCTGATCCGCAAGCAGGGTTCGGGCACCTTCGTCAGCAACCGTGTCGAGAAGAACTTCGCCAAGCTGACCTCGTTCTCCGAGGACATGCGTGCCCGCGGCCGTGTGCCGCGCAGCGTGTGGATGAACCGCGCCGCCGGCACGGTGACTCCCGAGGAATCGCTGGCGCTGCGGTCCAGCCCCGGCACCCCGGTGCTGCGCTTCCACCGTATCCGTTATGCCGACGACGCGCCGATGGCCATCGAATACGCCACGGTGATCGCGAGCTGCCTGCCCTCGCTCGATTCCGTCGAGAGCTCGCTGTACGAGGCACTGGAACAGACCGGCAACCGGCCGGTGCGCGCGCTGCAGCGGCTGCGCGCGGTGCTGCTGACCGCCGAGCAGGCCAAACTACTCAAGGCCCAGGAACGCGACGCCGGGTTGCTGGTGGCGCGCGTGGGTTATCTCAAGGATGGACGCGCCGTGGAGTTCTCGCAGTCGTACTACCGCGGGGACATCTACGACTTCGTCGCGGAGCTGAACGCATCATCGTGACCGAACCGACGCGGATGTTCCTCGAGGCGGCCCAGGGTTCGACCGTGGTCGCCGCGCAGCTGGCGCAGAATGCCGCGCTGCTCGCCGAACTCGGGGCACGCCTGCGCGCCAGGCCGCCACGCGCCGTGGTCACCTGCGCCCGCGGCAGCTCGGATCATGCCGCGACCTATGCCCGCTACCTCGTCGAGGCGCACACGCCGGCGCTCACCTCCTCGGCCGCGCCGTCGCTGAGCTCCATCTACGACGCCAACACCAACATGCGCGATGTGCTGTTCGTCGCCATCTCGCAGTCCGGCAAGAGCCCCGACCTGCTGGCCGCCACCGAAAGCGCGCGCGCGAGCGGTGCGTTCACGGTCGCGGTCTGCAACACGCCGGATGCGCCGCTCATGAAGCAGGTCGACGTGGCCGTGTCGCTGCACGCCGGCCACGAATCCAGCGTCGCGGCCACCAAGTCCTACATCGCTTCGCTGAGCTGCATGGCGCAGCTGGTCGCGAGCTGGACCCAGGACATCGAGCTGTCGGCGGCATTGGCGCGCCTGCCCCCGCAGCTCGAGCGCGCCTGGCATTGCGACTGGACGGCGGGTGTCGCGGCGCTCACGCCTGCCACGAACCTGTTCGTCGTGGCGCGTGGCTTCGGGCTGGGCATCGCGCAGGAAGCGGCACTCAAGCTGAAGGAAACCTGCGGCCTGCATGCCGAGGCCTTCAGTTCCGCCGAGGTCAAGCACGGGCCCATGGCGCTGGTGCGCGCGGATTTCCCGGTGCTGATGTTCAGCCAGGACGACGAGACGCGCGCTGGCATCGAACAGCTCGCCACCGAGTTCGCGGCGCGCAAGGCCAGGGTGCTGCTCGCCGGCGCGAAAGCGCAGGGCGCGACCATACTGCCCACGGTGGTGGCACACCCGGTCATCGAGCCCATCCTGCAGATCCAGTCGTTCTACCGGCTCGCGAACAACCTGAGCCTGGCGCGCGGGCTCGATCCCGACCGGCCGCCGCATCTCAACAAGGTGACCGAGACCGTCTGATGCTGCAGACATTCCGCAACGGCAGATTGCTGACCGACTCCGGGATCGAGAGCGGCAAGACGCTGCTGGTGCGCGACGGCCGCATCGAGGCGCTGCTCAACTCACGCGAGACCCTCGGCGCCGACCGCGACATCGACCTCGCCGGCGACCTGCTGGTACCCGGGTTCATCGACTGCCAGGTGAACGGCGGCGGCGGCGCGCTGTTCAACGACGACCCCAGCGTGTCGACCATCGCCACGATCGCGAATGCACATCGCACCTATGGCACCACCGGTTTCCTGCCGACACTGATCAGCGACGACCTGGATGTCGTGGCGCGCGGGATGGACGCGGTGCGCGACGCGATCCGCGCCGGCGTTCCGGGTGTGCTCGGCATCCATGTCGAAGGCCCCTTCCTCAACGAGGAACGCCGCGGCGTGCACGATGCGAGCAAGCTGCGCGAGCTCGACGGCGCCGCCGTCAAACTACTGTCGCAGCCTGTCGGCGGCGTGACCATGGTGACGCTGGCGCCCGAGCGCACCACGCCCAGGTTCATCCGCGAGCTCACCGAGGCCGGCGTCATCGTCTCGGCCGGTCATACCAACGCCACCTTCGATGAGCTGCAGCCGGCGTTCGCCGCCGGGCTGCGCGGCTTCACGCATCTGTTCAACGCCATGTCGCCGCTCGGCAACCGGGAGCCCGGCGCGGTGGGCGCCGCGCTGGCCCACGAAACCAGCTGGTGCGGGCTCATCGTCGACGGGCACCACGTCCATCCCGAGGTCATGAAGATCGCGCTGCGCGCCAAGCGGCGCGACCGCTTCATGCTGGTGTCCGACGCCATGCCCAGCGTCGGCGCGGAGGCCAAGGACTTCGTGCTCAACGGGCGCCCGATCACCGTCGAGGGCAATCGCTGCGTCGACGAGGACGGCCGGCTCGCGGGGGCCGACCTCGACATGGCCAGTGCAGTGCGCAATTGCGTGCACCTGCTCGGCCTGGATCTCGCCGAGGCGGTGCGCATGGCCAGCGCCAACCCGGCGGAATTCCTCGCCCTGCGCAACGTCGGGCGCCTGGCGGGCGGCCAGAGGGCCAACCTGGTGAGGCTCGACGGCGACCTGCGGGCCGTGGCCACATGGATCGACGGCATGTCCGGCTGAGCCGAGTCGTTTCGCCGCACGAAACTGGACTGCCCCGACGGCCGCGCGACATACTCGTGGCATCGAAAAACCACGTGGTTGCACGGGAAGGAAAGGGTGCGATCCATGAACAAAATCAAGGGCCTCCTCGTTGCGGGTCTGTTGGTGGCTGCCTCCTGGGTCGCGGGTTGCGCCTCGGGCCAGCCCACCGATTCCGTTTCGGCCGCGTACGCCGCGGCCACGTCGGCTGACCCCGGCGCGGCGGCGGCCGCGCGTTCCGTCAACGGCAGGAAGCCGGTGTGGACCATTCCCACCGAGGCCGAAGTCGCCGCATCGCTGGAAAAGAAATACCTCGAAGCCGTCAAGGACTTCGTCAAACTCAAGAAGAACGACGAGCTGATGTTCTGCAAGCGATGGCGCGAAATCGGCACCAGCATCGCGAAGATCAACTGCCTCACCGCGGCCCAGGTGCGCACGCAGGTGGACAACATGGACCAGTACCGCGATGACATGCGCAACCGCAGCGGCAAGTGCACGCTGGGTGCCGGCGTCGGCAACGCTCCCTGCAGCGCTGGGCCGTAAGTCTTCGGAGGTTGGCCATGCGTCAAGCCAGGTTGTTGAGCGCTGTTGCCTTACTGGCCTCGGCAGCATTCCTGTTCGCGTGTGCCGCCGGCGGCGCACCCGGCGACACCGCCAGCGCGGCCTACACCGCCGCGACCTCGCAGGATCCGGCCGCGCGGCAGGCGGCGCAGCCGGCCAATGGCAAGAAGAAGCCCGTGTGGACGGTGCCCACCGAGGAAGAAGTCGCCGCCGCGCTCGAGAAGAAATACCTGGATGCCGCCAGGGACTTCGTGAAACTCAAGAAGGACGGCGAGCTGCGCTTCTGCAAGCGCTACCGCGAGATCGGCTCGAGCATCGCGCGCATCAACTGCATCACCGAGTCCGAGCTGCGCACGCAGGTCGACAACATGACCCAGTACCGCGACGACATGCGCAACAAGATGGGCAAGTGCACGCGCCACGTGCTGTGTGGCGCCGGCGGCTGAGGTCAGCAGCCTATCAGGATGAAGGGTGCCCAGAGGCGCGCGCTGCTGCCGTCTGAATCCTCGACGGCCACCGGATCCTCGTCATCCGTCTCCGGAAAGGCAGCCAACTGCCGGACAGGCGTCGAAGCGCCGCGGCGCCTCGAACGCTCACCCGCACCGAGCTCACCACCCATCGCGCGGTAACGCGCGGCAATCTGCGCTCCGCTGAGATTGCGCACTTCATCCTGGGCGAGTGCCAGCGCCTCGGCCGGCGGCTTGCCGCCCTTCAACGACGAATGAAACGCGACCATGGTGACACACGCACCGACGTCATCCACCGGCCACAGCGACACCACGCAGCGCTTGACGCCTGCCGCCAGCAGGCCGCGCGTCAGGCCGATCACGTCGCCGCCCAGCGTGGTGGTGCCGCGGCCCGTGTCGCAGGCGCTCAGCACGGCGAGGTCGGCGTCGATCTGCAGGCCGATGAAATCCGACACGGTGAGCTCGTCACGGCCCGCGAGCACGATGGACGAGGTATACGGCGCCACGTCATCGAGGCGCCCGTGCGCCGCGAAGTGCAGCAGGGCGCGCCCGGAAAGCTTCGGCTTGAGATCGTCCTCGCGGGCATTGGCTGCCTCGAACACCGCATCGGTTGCATGCAACTCGGCGACCTTGCGTGCCTCGACGGCAGCACCCGCGAGCCGGCGCAACCCCGGGTGCGAGGCTGCATCGAACTCGGGATCCCCGATGACCAGCGACGCGCCGGCAGCGAGCGGGCGATCCAGGCCACCGCGTGCCAGCAGCAGCGCGGCCGGTAGATAGGAGACCACGCGCGCGGCGCCGAGGGCCTTGCCATCGAGGGGCAGGAGGTGGAACGGCAAGGCGCTCAATCCTCCGGAAGGCACCACGATCACGCGGTTTGCCGCGCGCAGGACCGCGGCGAAGGGATCCAGCAGTATCGCTGCAAGTTCGGTTTCTTCCTGGGGGGCCGCGCCGCCGGCGGCGCAGGCGCGCAACAGCCGGTTGACGCGCCCCTCGATGCCGCGCGGCAGGCGCGTGAACTGCGCGTACACTCGAGTCGCCGTGACCGCGAAGGCCACGAGGTCACGCCCGACGATCTGGTATTCGAGCAGCACGGCCTGCGGCGGCAGCTGCGCCTGCAGGTCTGCGGCGCGGAACTTACTGGCCACGGATGCGTGCACGGGCCTCTGCGACGCATCCAGCTCGGCCTCGATGGCCGCGAGCTCACGCTCGGCCCGGCCCAGCGCCTCGGTCGCGGCCTGCACCTGCTCGCTGCGCGCCATGAGCGCGGCCAGCAGGCGCTGGAATGCGGTGACGTGTTCGGTGCTGGCCTGCCGCCAGCGCAGCGTCAGCGGATCGCGCGTGGCATCCGCCTGCATCGATATTTCCATCGGCAAGGCCAGCGAGCGGTGCCGGTCGGCCAGCGCGAGCGCCTCGCGGCGCTGCTCTTCGGCGGCGGCAGCGTCGCCGCGGGAGTCCGCCGCCGCGGCCAGTGCCAGCCGCGCGCGCGATGCGTACTGGTAGAGACCGGCCACCGAGATGTCATCGCTGACTTCGAGACGGTCCGAATGGCGCGTGAGGCCGGCCATCGCGGCTTCGAGGTCCTCGATGCCGTGCATGGCGTGCGACAGCGCCGCGGCCGGGTCGCCGCCTTCGAGCTCGGCCTCGGCGCGATCGGTGAAGTCGCGCCACGAACTGCCGCGCGGCCCGTTCCCGGGCAATGGCATCGAGGCGAACAACTTGCGCGCGTGTGCGAAGTCTCCCGCGCGCAGCGCCAGCGATGCGAGCGCGCTTTCCTGCAGCGCCGGATCCTTGATGACTTCGCGATACGCTGCGAGCGCCTCGGCACGTTTGCCCCAGGCATTGAGCGCCAGCACTTCGATCCAGTGCACTTCGCGGGTTCCGGCGCGGCTGTACCTGGCGGTGGCGTCGAACCACAGGTCCGCCTCCGCGTCCCAGCCCATGCGATCGTTGAGCCTGGCCTTGACCAGCGCGGCCAGCGGCCGCGCACGTTCCAGCGTCTGCTGCGTGAGCGTCGCTCCGAGGTCCAGCAACTGCCTTTCCGTGTCCGTGGTCTTGCCGCTCGCCATCTCCGCCAGCCAGGCGGAAACATCCGGCGGCTCCGCGGTCTGCATGGTCTGCAGCGCCGCGCGCGTGTCGATCACCGCCGGCGGCTCGGTGGCCGCGTTGGGATTCGCGAGCTTGAGCAACTGGCGCAGGCGCTCCTCGCCGCGCTCGATGAGCTGGATGGCCATCACGCCGGCGCCGGTCACGCCGGTGGGCACGTTGATCATGTTGGCCGTGAGGTAGAGATCCTGCAGCCAGCCATACCCGTCCGCCGACGGCGCTGGTGGCGGCGGCAGCTGCCCGAGGATCTGCAACCGGCGCACCACGCTGCGCGTCTGGAATCCGCGCCGGTCGTCGAGCTGCGCCAGAGCTTCGGGGATGGTCCAGGCCGGCACGGCGCCATTGAGCGTGATGAGTCCGCGCGCCAGGCGGAACGAAATCTCCGCGCGTTCGTATTCGCCGTTCGCGACCCAGCGCTGGCCGCAGCGATGCAACAGGCGCCCGAGCCCCGAGCAGTAGCTGGGACTGCCACGCGTCGCCGCCCAGTCGGCCATCTGCTTCACCGGTCCGTGCAGCTCGCCCCATTCCAGTGGCGCGATCGCGCGCATGGCGGCGAGATCGCCGCGGTCCAATGCCGCAATCCAGCCATGCACGATCGCGAGGTGTTCGCCCGCGGCATCCCCGGCCTCGGCGAAACATTCGCGCGCGGTAGTTAGCTCGGATGCCTGCGTGGCGCCGTCCCCGGCGCGCGAGGCCAGCAGCGCCAGGCGCAGCGCCAGCGCGCCGCGCAGGCGCGGTGCATCGACGCCCTGCAGCGCCTGTTGCGCGTACCCGCAGGCCTCGGCGGCCGCGGCGTCGTCGCGCTCGGCGGCGAACGACGGCGGGCTTTCGTCCTCGAGCCGCAGGCCCAGTGAATCCGGCGACGACCCCGGGGTCGCGAACCAGTCGCCCTCGAGCAGCCAGGTGGTGGCCACGCCCACGGCGTCCTGCAACGCCGCGTGGGCGTTGCGGATTTCGGCCAGCGCCGCGCGCGCCTCGGCCAGGTGGCCGGCGCGGCGCAGCACATCGGTTGCTGCCGCCTTGCCCCACAGCGCCGGCGTTACCGCGCCGAGACCCGAGGCGATCTCGGCGAAGCTCATGAGGGTCTTGATGGAAGCGGTAGCGATGCTGTCGGCGCCCTGAGCGGTGCGCATCCTCAGGTTGTCCACCACGGTGCGCGCCGTGAGCACGGTGCCGGGTCCCAGCGCCGCGCAGGCTTCGATGAGCACGGTCTCGGGATCTCCCTGCCGCACCCGGTTCGACTCGAACACATCCGGCCGGTAGTTGGGCGGTACCTCGCCGCCGATGTCCCCCGGGTACCAGTTGCGCTCCCAGGTCTGCGCCCAGGGACGGCAGGCCGCGATGCGCCGCGCGACGGACTCGTCCGCCTGCTCGATGCCGTCGAGCAGGCGCAGCGCCTCGCGCGGCTCGCCTGCCGCCAGCGATCCGTACACCGCGATCATCCGGAAGGCGTTGCGCGCTTCGGGCCATTCGTCGGCCGCGGCCAGCGCGGCAGCGCGCGCCGCACCGGGACGGCCACGCCGTTCGCCCGGCACCACCGAGGACAGCAACTCGGCGGGCTGCTGCGGAGTGAGCATCAGGGTTTGCCCGCCAGTTCGATACGCGCGCCGGCGCTGTCGTTGTCCGGCGGCACGCGCGCTTCGAAGCCGTTCTTCTTCTTGAAGTCCTGATCGTTCCAGCGGTCGATGGCGTCGTTGCGATAGTTGAACCACAACGTGGGCGTCGGCGCATCGCGCGCGACGATGCGCGCCAGCGCGACATCGTCGGGATGGCTGAACCGCTCGCCGCTGGTCGAGATCACGTAGTGATCGGCCGGCGCCACCGCCAGCAGCGGGATGGTCACGTTCTTCTTGCTGCCGTGATGCGGCAGCTTGAACACGTCCAGCTCGATGGGTTTGCCGTCGCGCGAATACGCCAGCGAGGTGAGCGCCGGGCCGAGCACGTTGGAGAAGGCATCCGCGCCGAACAGGCAGCGGCGGCCGCCGTACTCGAGCAGGAAAGCGATGCTGCTGCCGTTGGCCGAGGACTGGTCCCGCGGCGTGTCCGTGATGGCGAGCGCCGGCAAGTCGTCCAGCGGCAGTGGAACGGCCGGCCCTTCCTCGTCGCTGGGATCACCCCGCTGCAGCTTCAGCACCTCCGCGGTCCAGGTCTTGCGCAGCGCCATGAGTCGCCGCGGAGTCGGCGACAGCAGGGTCAGCGTCGGACCGTTCGGAAACGCGATGGTCTCGAACGCGCCGTCGTTCCGGGTCATCACCGCGGCACGGTCGAATGCCTCGTTCCACGGCAGCACGCGGCCATCGGCCTTGCCGCTCAGCAAGTCGACCAGCTTCTCGCCCTCCTTCACGCTGCGTGACGGCGCGGCCGCGGCCTCGGGCAATTGCGGTAGGCCGTTGAACCAGATATCGCCGAACTTGATCTTGATGTCGTCTTCGGCGAACAGCGGCAGCAGGCCGCCGATGTGATCGGAATCGATGTGGCTCACCACCACGAGATCGATGAACACCGGTCCCGCCGCGGCCAGGTTTTTCAGCCGTTGGCGCAGCGTCGGGTAGCAATTGGGCAGGCCACCGTCGATGAGCATGCGCCAGGGCGGCAGGCCGTCGCGTGCGCACTCGACCCAGAGGCAGTCGCCGCGCCCTGCCGGGAGAACATCGATCGTGATGTCGCGCATGCCGAAAGGTCCTCGAGGCAGACCGACGCGGCCAGTGTTTCCAAACCTTCCGGCCGGCGCAATGCGTCGTGCAATGGAACTACTCGAAAAGGAGAGATATGCCCGTTCAGGCCGTGGCCGGGAGCGTCACGCGGAACATGGCGCCGCCGCCAGGTGCGTTTTCCGCCCAGAGTCTTCCCCCGTGGGCGTCGACAATGGTCCGCGACACCGACAGCCCCATTCCCATGCCGGCGCTCTTCGTGGTGAAGAACGGATCGAAGATGCGCGCCATCGCGTCCGGCTCGATGCCGGGGCCGGTATCGCGCACGGTCAGCTCGACATTACCCTGTCCATCGGAACTCGCGTGCAGGCGCACCAGGCGGAGGCCCGGCGGCTGGCCGGCTACCGCATCCATGCCGTTCATCAGCACGTTGATCAGGACCTGGGACAGATGGACCTTGTCGCCGCGGATCGCGGGCAATCCCGCGTCGCTGCTGCATTCCAGCAGAACATTGCGCGCGATGGCGTCGGAGCGCAGCAGCGTGGCCACGTCCCTGACCAGGTCTTCGACCGAGATTTGCGCGAGGTCGAGTTGACGGCGTTTGAGGAACTTGCGCAGGCCCTCGATGACTTCGGCGGCGCGCCGGTCGTCTCGCGCGATGTCGGCGAGGATCTCGCGGATTTCGCCGAGGTCCGGATTCGGCTTCTGCAACAGCAACTCGGCCGCTTCGGCGTTCAACAGGATGGCGCCCAGCGGCTGGCTGAGCTCGTGCGCCAGCGACGAAGACAGTGTTCCCAGCACCGACACGCGGCCCGCGTGCGCCAGTTCCCGGCGCAATTCCTCGTTCTCTTCGCGTGCCTGCTGCTGCTCGGTGACGTCCCGCAGCACGCCCTGCACGGAGGTCAATCGTTGCGCCGCATCCTTTTCCGAACGGCCGCGCGCCAGCAACCAGCGTGTACTGCCATCGGTCAGTCGTACCCGGAACTGGGTTTCCGCTTCCGCGCCGCTGGCGACGGCTTCGCGCCAGGTGCGCACGACGCGCTCGGCATCCTGGGCCTCGATCATCGACAGCACGCGCTCGATTTCCATTTCCTCCATGCCCGACATCCCGAACATGGCCCGTGCCCTGCTGCTGATCCACACGCGGTTGGTCCTGGCATCCCAACTCCACATGGCGAGGCCCGCCGCCGACGCGGCCAGGTCGAGCCGGGATTCGCTGGCGCGCAGCTCACGCGCCAGCCGCGAGGCGCGCAGGGTGTCGCGGCCGAGTTCGAAGGTCATGGCAACCAGCATCAGCAGGTAAGGCGGCGCCAGTACCACGGGCCATTTCAGATTGCCCCAGATCATCAACTGCGTGTAGGTGTTTCCAATCGCCCAGCAGACCACTGCCGCTCCGCCGATCACGATCGCCTTGCGACGCGCGTCGGGTCCACCCTTGCGCCACAGGCTGATCGTTGCATCGGCGATGAATACCAGCGTCAGGTACGTCGACGCCGTGGCAAACCACTGGTAGCGGCCGGTTACGGCCTGGCCCACGGTCGTCACCATCTCGCCGAGGAATGGAACCTGCTCGATGCTGTCGATGCGCTCGAAGTTGAAGTTCGGATCGATCAGGAATCCGGCCACCAGGATGACCACGCGGCTGCCGATCAACAGCCAGAGCAGCCAGGCCCGGCCGGTCTCGAAGTAGTACCAGATGAACGCCAGCAAACCGGCCGTGCGCAGGAAAATCGGGATCTGGGCCCAGCGCACCCACTCGCCCCATTCCTCGGGCGTCGAGGCGTGCATCATTTCCAGCTCGACCACCACCGTCATGACGATTGCCAACGCCTCGACAGCGAATGCCAGGCTGGCGCGCGCTTTGCGGTCGTAGGCCCAGGCGGTGGCGTACATGCAGGCCAACACCAGCGAACAGGCGCCGATGGCCGTCCAGATGACGGTTACATAGCTCATCCGGAAAGAGCCGGGAGCGTGGGGCGGAAGTTCGCCTGCATCGATTTCTTGTAACGCGCCCCGTGCCCGAATACTAGGGGCGACGCTCGCGCCCGGGAAAGGGCCCGGCCTCCGCCTTGCCGGGCCCGCTCCTTTGCTACCTGGACGCCGGCGTCAGCACTCTGTCCAGGTAGGCCAGTGCCGCATCCGAATCCGACTGCGACAGCCAGAACACGGCGCGTTTGCGCTGCTCGCGCGAAAGCGACGGGTCCTCCGCCGCGGCAATCAGCGCGCGCGCGGCCCGTTCATCGGGCAGCTGCGACAGTGCGAAGACGGCTTCCTCGCGGACACCTTCGCTCGGATCCTTCTTCAGCGCCGCGCCGATGGCGCTTTCCGCGTCGGCGGCGCCGGTCTGCGCCAGCCAGAACCACGCCTTGCCGCGAACATCGTCGACCTTGTCGGTGTTGCCCAGCCGGACAAGATCCGGCGCGGCGCGCGGCGAGTCCGACTGCGACAGCGCAAACGCGGCGTGCTGGCGCACATCCGGGCTCGGGTCGCCGAACATCACCGAGCTGGTCATCCCCGCGCCCTCTTCGCCCCGGACCATGGACAACCAGAACACCGCCTTCTTGCGTGTCTCGACGCGCGCGTCGCGCGTGAATCGGGCCATGCCATCGCGCGCGAGGTCGCCGCGATGCAGCGCCAGCGCGGCCAGCGCATTCTCGCCGATGGACCGCTCGTTGCGCGCCTCGGCGCCTTCCCGCCTGGCCTGGGCCTCGAGCCAGCGCACGCTGTCCTCCGGCGTGACGTCGCCCAACTTCTGCACCGGCGTCTTCGTCTCGACGGGACAGGAGGACGAAAGCGCCTGCAGGCGATCCAGCTTGCCGCCGGCCGTACGCGCATAGATGGTCACCGTGTCGGTGGTCGCATCGCCGTCGTGCACGCCGTAACCGTGGAGCCCGGAATCGAGCCGGCAACTCATGCTCGAGGGTTCGCCATGATCCCAGCTGCTGAAGCAGCACCAGTTCGGCGCTCCCGCGACGGCCGGCGCCTGCCAGCTCACCCACCCGTCACGCGGCAACCTGGGTTCGGCGGCCGGTGCCGGCGCCGGACAGGCGAGACCGAGGATCAGGGCCGCGGCTGCGGTCGTACGAATGAAGTGCTTCATTTCCTGTCCTCCAGCGCGGCGTCGATGGCCTGCAATGCAGCTTCACCGTCCATGGTCGAAAGCATGCGCATCAACGCGCGCTTTTCGTCGGGAGTCTTCGCCGCGCGATACAACGCCAGCACGCCCTCGTCGTCATCGGCGATCAACATGCCCTGCAGCGCGGCATCCTTGATCCCGGCATCGGTGCTGCGCGTGTAGATGTCGCGCAGCGCGGTGCGCGCCGCATCGCTGTCGACGATGCCGATCTTGCGAATCGCATCGAGCCGCACCTCGCGGTCGCCATTGCCCTCTGCGATCTTGCGCAGGCTGGCGAGATCGCCGCTGATGGCAAATGCCTCCACGAGCCCGCGCGAGGCATTCGGCCGGTCGCCAAGCTTGCGCAGTTCCTCGGAAGCACCCATCGCGCCCAGCATGCGGATGGCCGCGTTGGCCTCGTCCTCGGTCTTGGCATTCAGCGCCACCTGGTACACGGCTTCCTTGTGATCGGAGATCAGCCAGGCCTGCAACACTTCCTGCTTCACGTCCGCGCTGCCCGTGTCATAGATCTCTTTCAGTGCATCGAGCGACTTCGGATCACCGCCGATGCCGATGGCGCGAATCGCTTCGCCGCGCATGGCGGCGTCGCTGGAGCGGCTGGTCTGCGCCAGGACCTGGCGCGCCTCGGCCGAGTCGATCTGGCTGAGCACGAACAGCGCACGCTGCTTGACGCGCGTGGTCTGCGAACCGGCCAGCACCTTCTTGAGGATGGGCAGCGCGCGCTCGGCGGGCTGCGCCATCAGGCCTTCGAGTGCCGCGATCGCGAGCTCCTCGTCGCCGCCGGGTTCACCCGCCTTCGCGCGGGACGCCGGGGCGCTGGCGGCCTGCGGTGGTTTGGCCGGCTTCGCCGGTTTCTCTGCCGGAGTTTGGGCCAGCGCGGCACCGCTCATCGCGATCAGCGCGGCAAGAGTCGTCAGGGTGTGTTTCATGGTTTCCTCGATCACAACATGTTGGGGGGCGTGGCGCCGGCTCCGAGCCGCGCCTGCATGACGCGCAATTCGAAGCTCAGCTGCGAAATGTCGGCCGCGCTGGCATCGCTGCGGCCGTCGCGCAGATCCTCGAGAATCGGGTTGAAGGCGCGCAGCACGCGCGCCAGCTGCGGTTCATTAGCGCGCTCGGCGGCCAGCGCATACAGGCGGTTCTGGGCGATGATGGTTTCGATCAGGCGGGCGCGTTCCTCGGGCGACGCATTGTCAAGGCTCGCCAGCCGCCGCTCGGTGCTGGCGAGATAGACTTTGAGGCCGTTTTCATAGGCGGAGGCTTCCGCGCCACCGGACGGCGGCGGCTCCACGGTAGTTTGAGCCTCGAAGATGGGATCCGTCTTCGGCCGCAGAACCTGCAGCGTCACGGCCAGCGTGACCACCAGCACCGCGGCCGCCGCCGCCTGCCACCGCCGGTCAGCGAAAAAAGGGCGGCGAGCGGGCGCCGCACGCGTTTCGGTGCTGGCGCGATCCAGCGCGTCACGCCAGCGCTGCATCGCCGCGTCGGGCACCGGCACTTCGGGCACGGCCGCGGCTGCATCGAGCCGGGCCACCAGCGTGTGCAGCCGCCGCGCGAGTTGCGGGTCCTCGGACAATGCGGCGCCGATGCGGGCGCGCTCGGCCGCGTCGTGTCCGTCGCGGTAGTAATAGAGCAGGAGTTCGTCGTCGGTGATCATGATTCGCCTCGCCAGACCTGCAGGTCGACGCGCAGCTTGTGGACTGCGCGGAACAGCGCGTTCTTGACGCTGCCGATGGGGATTTGCATGGATTCGCCAATCTCATCCAGCCGCCAGCCTTCGACGTGCTTGAGCAGGAAGATCTGCCGCTCCTTCGACGTCAGGCGTTGCATCGCGGTAGTGAGGTCCTTGCCAAAGGCCTGCCCCACGTACTCGCTCTCGGCGGACGTCGACGGGCCGGCTTCGAAGCTCTCGGGATCGAGCTCGTCTTCGGCCCGGCGCTTGCGGCGGCGGATCAGGTCGATCGCGGCGTTGAGCGCGATGCGATGAATCCAGCTGTCGAGCGCGGCCTCGCCGCGGAATTCCTCGCGATGGTCCCAGGCCTTGAGCAGCGCTTCCTGGACCGCGTCCGCCGCGAGATCGGCGTCGCGCGTGATTCGCAGGCAGGCGTTGTACCAACGCACGCTGCGTTCGCTGAGCACGGTGTGGAAGGCGTCGGGCCGGACCCAGGATTTGAGAAGGGTAAGCACGGAACTAAGACGACCCAGCCGCCAGAAGGTTAGCAAGCCCGCGCTACTGTAACTCCCTGATCCACCACGCAGAAGTCCGGGGGTGCCAGCCGCGGGTCCTGATCGTGCAGAGTTGGCACGGGTAATTGCAGATGTTGAACGACCGCTCCTGGCTTTACGTCGCCGTGCTGGCGCGTTCACTCGCGACCGGCATGATCGGCGTATTGCTGGGTGTCTATCTGGCGGCGCTCGACGTGCCGCCCGCGGCCATCGGCGCCATCGTCGGCGCGGGGCTCGCGGGAGCCACGGTCGCGACCGCGGTCGTGACGTTCTGTGCCGACCGCTTCGGCCAGCGGCGTGCGCTGCTCACGGTCACGCTGTTCACGGTCGTCGGTGCCTGCGTCCTGGCGCTGAGCCACAGCCCGTGGGCACTGGGCTTTGCGGCCTTCGTCGGCATGGTCAATGGCATGGGCCGCGATCGCGGCGCAGCGCTGGTGCTCGAACAGGCCGTGCTGCCGGCGACCACCAGCGATGCGAACCGCACGCTGGCGTTCGCGAAGTACAACGTGCTGCAGGACATCGGACATGCGTTCGGCGCGCTGCTCGCGGCCTTGCCTGCGGGCATCGAACTGGCATTGCAGGCATCGCCTGAGGGCGGCCAACGCGCCGCGATCTGGGGCTACGCACTGCTCTGCGCGATACCGCTAATCGCGTATTCGCGCATGAGCCGTTCGATCGAGACGGGCCATGTACCGGGGCCGCGCAGGCTCACTGCCGCCAGCCGCCGCACGCTCACGAAGATATCCGGCTTGTTCGCCATCGACAGCCTGGCGGGCGGATTCCTGACCACAGCCCTGCTCGCCTACTTCTTCCATGAGCGCTTCGGCGTCGGCGCCAGCGAGATCGGCGTGTTGTTCTTCATCGCGCGCATCGCCAATGCCGGCTCGCACCTCGCTGCCGCCTGGCTGGCGCGGCGCATCGGGCTCGTGAACACCATGGTGTTCACGCACATCCCCTCGAGCCTGCTGCTGCTCACCGTGCCGTTCATGCCGAACTTCGAGACCGCCGCCATCCTGTTCCTGTTGCGCGAGTCGCTGGTGGAGATGGACGTGCCGACGCGCCAGTCCTACGTGATGGCCGTGGTGCAGCCGGAAGAACGCACCATCGCTTCGGGCGTCACGCACCTGGTGCGGCTGTCGGGCTGGGCGCTGGCGCCGGCATTCGCCGGTTGGCTTATGGCGGGCCACTCGCTGGCGGCGCCTATCTACGTGGGCGCCGCGATGAAGATCTTCTACGATCTCGCGCTGTGGTGGGCCTTCCGCAATCTCAGGCCGCCAGAGGAGAATTCGCCAAACCAGGCCTAGGCCTGGGCCTGGGCGCGCTGGCCTTCGATAGAGATCAGCGACAAGTTCTCTGGGCTCTGCTGCCCCAGCGCCATCGGGCACTTCACGTCGTCGAGGAAGGTGACGTCGAACAGCTCGCTCACCGGGCCATCGAGCCTCACCCACTCGACCACCGAACCCGACTTGAGGTCGACGATCTGTACGCCGCACCAG
>DASUGK010000062.1:0-6493 GCA_036274075.1 Steroidobacteraceae bacterium
ACCAGCCGCAGCTCTGGCCCTTGTTCTGCTCGTCGAGCCACGCCTCGAGCGGCTTGAAGTAGTCGATGATCGCCGAGGCGTCCATCTGGCGCGTGCCGGTGAGCTTCTCGAGCGTGTCGGGCCAGGGCTCGCTGGCGCCGAGTTTCATCATGGCGGCGTACTTCTCGCCCGCTTCCTTGCTGTTGAAGATCGAGCACTCGTGCAGCGGGCCCTTGTACCCCGAGGCATCACACAGTGCCTTGTGGAACTGGAACTGCAGGATGAACGAGAGGAAATAACGCGTGTACGAGGTGTTGCCGGGGATGTGGTACTTCGCGCCCGGATCGAAATCCTCCTCGGTGCGCTCCAGCGGCGGCACGATGCCCTGGTACTTGCGGCGCAGCTCCCACCAGGCCTTGTTGTATTCGGCCGGCTTGACGCGCCCGTCGAATACCGCCCAGCGCCATTCGTCGATGAGCTTGCCGAAGGGCAGGAAGGCGATCTTGTCGAGCGCCATCTTCATCTGCTGGTTGATCACCGCTTCCTGCGAGGGCTTCACCGCGCTCACCAGGCCGATCCGGTTCAGGTAGCCAGGTGTCACCGACAGGTTGACCGCATCGCCGATGGCTTCGTGGAAGCCGTCGTGTGCGCCGTCCTGGAACAGCGCGGGCTGGTCCTTGTACCAGACGAAGTAATAGACGTGCCCGAGTTCGTGGTAGATCGTGAACAGGTCCTCTTCGATGGGTTTCATGCACATCTTGATGCGCACGTCGTCCTTGTCGTCCATGTCCCAGGCACTGGCGTGACAGACCACCTCGCGGTCGCGCGGGCGCGTCAGCATCGAGCGCTCCCAGAAGGTCTGCGGCAGCGCCGGGAAACCGATCGAGGTGTAGAACGTCTCTGCCGACTTGGTCATCTTGACCGCATCCCAACCCTGCTTCTGCAGGCCGCGGTCCGCGCTCTCGATGCTCGCGTTCGGATAGGGCTTCAGCAGGTCGTCATAGATGCGGTTCCATTGCTGGGCCCACATGTTGCCGAACAGGTGCGCCGGGATGGGCTGGCCCGCGGGCACCTTGTCCTCGCCGTATTTCTTCGCCAGCTTGCCGCGGGCGTAGCAGTGCAGGCCTTCGTACAACGGCCTCACCTGGTCGTACAGGCGCGCGGCTTCCTTCTCGAAGTCCGCGGCCGGCATGTCGTAACGCGAACGCCACAACACGCCGGTGTCCGCGAAGCCGAGCTCACGCGCGCCTTCGTTTGAGAGTTCCGCGAAGCGCTGGTACTTCGGCCGCATGGGCTTCGCGATCGAGTGCCAGCCGGCCCACGCCTCGGTCAGCTCGGCGTAGTTGCGGCTGGTGGCGATGATTTCGCCGAGCTCGTCCAGGTTCTTGCAGCCGTTCTCTTCGGGCTTGAACTTGAGGAGCGTGTTGCCCTGGGGACAGTACTTTCCCTCGCCGTACATGGCCTCGAGCTCGGTAGATAGAGTCGCGAGCTCGGAGCGCTTGGCGGCGTCGGACGGGGCCGGTGCGCTCACGCCGAGCTTGATGAGCATGAGCGCGCGTGCGGTCGACGGGTCGAGCTTGTCGTTGTCGTAGGCCTTGGCTTCGCCCGCCTTGCGGCTGTACCACTCGAGGATGCGCTCGGTGGCGCGCGCGTTCAGGTACTGCGTGTCGACGGTGATGTTGGTGGACTGCGTCCAGCCCGCGGCGTTGATCTCGCGCAGCTGGTCGACCAGTTCCTTGTTGGCCTGGTCGACGAAGGCCTTGGCGTCCATCTTTTCGGCGGGCGCCTCCTTCTTTGCGGAGCAGGCGGTGAGCGAGAGGGCAACGGCCGCGGCCAGGGTCGCGGCGAGAGTGAATCGGGTTTTCATCAGCGGACTCCCGCGAGGAATTTCTTGAGCCAGGGCGACAACAGCAGCAGCACCCCGCCGCCGGTCACGCCCCACCAGAAGATGAACATGAACTGGTCGGGCATCTTGGTCGGATCGTTCCAGTCGAAGCCGCCCGAGAACTGGCCGGCGATGTTGTTACCGAGAGCGGTGGCGATGAACCACACGCCAAGCGCCTGGCCCACGAAACGCGCCGGCGCCAGCTTGCTGAACGAGCTCAGTCCCACCGGGCTCAGGCACAACTCGCCGAAGGTGTGGAACAGGTAGGTGAGGATCAGCCAGGTGGGCAACACCTTGTCGCCCGCCACCACGTACTTCGACGCCAGCACCATGACGTAGAAGCCCACGCCCATGAGGATGAGTCCGAGCGCGAACTTCACCGGCGCGGAAGGATCGAGGTTGCGCGCACCGAGCTGCACCCAGATGGCGGCGAACACGGGTGCGAAAATGATGATGAACAGCGGGTTGACGGTCTGCAGCGTGCCGGCAGCCATGTCCCAACCGAACACGTTGCGATCGGTGAAGCGGTCGGCGAACAGGTTGAGGGAGGCGCCGGCCTGCTCGAATCCGGCCCAGAACATGGCGCAGGCCATGAACAACACGAACATCACTACCACCCGCTTGCGTTCATCCGTGCTCAGGCCGGCGAAGAAACCGAGGTAGATGAAGTAGAACGCCGCGAACGCGAAGATCACCCAGGTGGCGCTGTTGGAGATCGCCACGGCGTTCATTTTCACCGTGCCGGTGATGCCCAGGAGCACCACGAGCACCAGCAGCGCGCCGCCGATCACGATGGGCGTCCAGCTGGCGCGGCCGTGCGTGGCGATGGCGCCCGGCTCCACGCCGGCGCTGCCGAGGTACTTGCGCGTGAGGGCGAACTGGATGAGGCCGAGCGCCATGCCGACGGCTGGCAGCGCGAAGCCCACGCCCCAGCCGAAGCGTTGCGCGACCTCGGGCACCAGCAACGAGCCGATGAAGGCGCCGAGATTGATGCCCATGTAGAAGATCGAGAATCCGGCATCTCGGCGCGAGCCGCCTTCCGGGTAGAGCTGCGCGACGATGGCGCTGATGTTGGGCTTGAGCAGGCCTACGCCAATCACGATGAGCATGAGTCCGCAGAAGAACAGCTGCGTCTGCCCGAATGCCAGGCAGGCGTTGCCGACCATGATGAAGATGCCGCCGTACCACACGGCGCGTTGCGCACCGGTGATGCGGTCGGCGATGTAGCCGCCGACCAGCGAGAGTAGATAGGTGCCCGAGATGTACAGGCCGTAGATGGCGCTGCCGGTCTTCTCGTCGATGCCGAGGCCGCCGTTCTCGATGGCGGCCACGAGATACAGCAGCAGGATGGCGCGCATGCCGTAGTAGGTGAAGCGCTCCCACATCTCCGTCATGAAGAGAGTCGCGAGCCCGCGCGGATGCCCGAAAAAGCTGCGGCTGGGATCTGACGGCGCGGCGGCCGTCGAGGTCGGATCGGTCATTGAATACCCCGAATTTCTTATGGGTGCTGATGCACCTCGATGGGGGCGGAGTCTGAACCAATGCGCGCCGGGCCAGCAAGGCGCGCCCGGAAAAAGCAGGGATTACCTGAAATGTGAAATGGCGCCGGTCGGATGGTGCCGGGCCGGCATTTCGGCATTGCGACTTGCGCAATCGAGCCATCTGATGAAGGAAGTCGCAATGCCGAAATGCCGGCCCGGCACCATCCGACCGGCACCATCCGACCCATTTTCAGTTCGCTTCGGCTTCTTCCTTCTCGGCGGCCTCGGCGGACTCGCGCCGCATCTTCTGCATGATGCGTGCCATGAACACGCCGCCTTCGTAGAGCAGGTACATGGGGACGGCCATGATGATCTGGGAGATCGCGTCGGGCGGCGTGAGGAAGGCCGCGACCACGAAGATGCCGATGATCACGTAGCCGCGGTTCGCGCCGAGCTTTTCGACGTTCACGATGCCGGTGAGCACCAGCAGCACCACGGCCACCGGCACCTCGAAGGCCACGCCGAAGGCAAAGAACATGGTGAGCACGAAATCGAGCAGGTTGGCGATGTCGGGCGCGTACAGCACGCCGGTGGGCGTGGTGGCGATCAGGAACGGGAACATCACCGGGAACACCAGGTAGTACGCGAAGGCCACGCCGCCGTAGAACAACACCACCGACGACACCAGCAGCGGCACGGCGAAGCGTTTCTCCCGCTTGTACAGGCCGGGCGCGACGAACGCCCAGATCTGGTACAGCACGACGGGGATGGCGATGAACAGCGCCACGTAGAACGACACCTTGAACGGCGTCATGAACGAGCCCACCACGCTGGTGGTGAGCAGCGTGCTGCCCTTGGGCAACTTGTCGATCAGCGGCTGCGCGATGAACGCGAACAGCTCGTTGGCGAACACCGCGCAGGGGATGAATGCGACGAACAGCGCCAGCACCGCCTTGAGGAGCCGGTCGCGCAGCTCCAGCAGGTGCGACATCAGCGTGCCTTCGGCGAGCTGCTCCTCCTGTTTCTCGCTGGCCATCGCTACGCCTGGCTGCCGCCGGCGGGCGTGCGACCCTCGTCGGCCGGCGGTGTAGTTAGATCGAGCTCACCCTGCGGGCCGTCGGAGGCGGGCGGTGCAACCTCGGCCGCCGGCGCCGCTGCAGCCGCGGCTTCGGCCGCGGCGCGCTGCGAAGAATGCATGTGGTGGTCGGGTGGATAGAACTCTTCTTCCTGCTCCACGGGCTGATCGACGGGCGCCGACGCCTGCGGCGGCGGAGCTTCAGGCGCCGGCTGCGCCTTCGGCTTCGAATCGAGCGAGGTGTCGATGCCCGGATCCACGCTGAACTTCGTCTCGAGGTTGTGCGCCTCGTCCTCGAGCTGGTCGCGGAACTGGCGCGCCATGGCGCGCGCACGGCCGACCCAGCGACCCACCTGTTGCGCGAGCTTCGGCAGCTTCTGCGGGCCGAGCACGATCAGCGCGATCGCGAAAATCAGCAGGAGTTCTGAGAATCCAACCTCGAACATGGAATGCTCCGCCGGGTGGCGGTCAGGCCCGCGGCGCGGACACGCGCCGCCGAGACATCAGGCCTTGTGTTCGCTCTTTTCCTGGTTCGCGGTCTTCGCGGATTCGGAAAACTCGGCATCTGCCTTGAGCTGCTTGACCGATTCCTCGGCGTCACCTTCGTTCATCGACTTCTTGAAGCCGCGCACCGCGCTGCCCAGGTCCGAGCCAATGGTCTTGAGCTTCTTGGCCCCGAAAATCAGCAGCACGACGATCAGAATGACGACGAGTTCTTTGAAACCTATTGGGCCCATGAGGCGCTCCTGTCCGGCTACGAATAGCCCCGGAATGATAAGTCAACAGAGGGTCCGGGCCTAAGAAAGTTCGGCCCCGGGCGAGACTCGCATCACGCGGCGGCCCGCACGGTCAAATCGTCGTCAGTCCTGGCCGGCTTCGAGCCAGAACGTGACCGGCCCATCGTTCACCAGCGACACGCGCATGTGGGCGCCGAACTCACCGGTGGCCACGTCGGCGTGGCGCCGACGCGCCAGTTCCACCAGTCCTTCGAACAGCGACCGGGCCAGCTCGGGCGCCGCCGCGGTGCTGAACCCGGCCCGCGTACCCTTGTGGGTGTCGGCGGCCAGCGTGAATTGCGGTACCAGCAGCAGGCCACCACCGATATCGGCCAGCGAGCGGTTCATGCGGCCCGCGTCGTCCTCGAAGATCCGGTAGCCGAGCACGCGCTCCAGCAGCCGTTCGCCGCGGGCGGCATCGTCGCCGCGCTGCACTCCGATCAGTGCGAGCACGCCCCGGCCGATCTTGCCCACGGATCGGGCATCGACGGTCACTTCGGCTTCACTGACCCTCTGGATGAGTGCGATCAACTACTGGTCTCCCCGGCAGGCACCGCAACCGATTGTGCCCGGTGGCATTTGCGCCCCCAAGTCCTTAATATCGCGGCCTGTTTTTGCGGGCCCCGTCCGGGCTCCCATAGGGGCTGAATCTCGTCATGGCATTGCGCATTCCGGTCGTCGCTTCCCTCACCTTGTTCGCGCTCGGCGCATCTTTCTCGGTCCAGGCCCAGACGCCCGCCCCTGCCGGTGACGCCAAGCGTGGCGAACAGCTGGCCTACACCTGCCAGGGCTGCCATTCGATCGCTAACTACAAGAACGTGTACCCGACGTACTCGGTGCCGAAGCTGAGCGGCCAGCGGCCGGAATACCTGGTCGCGGCGCTGCGTGCCTACAAGAGCGGCGAACGCTCGCACGGCACGATGCACTCGCAGGCCAGCACCATGAGCGACCAGGACATGGCCGACGTCGCGGCCTACCTGGCCGGGCCCAACGTGCTGACCAAGTCCACCAACGACGTGCCGGCCACCGCGCGACCCAAGGCCAGCGAGACCTGCCTCGCCTGCCACGGCACGAACGGTGTCGGCATCACGGCCGACTACCCGACCATCTCCGGCCAGCACAAGGACTACCTCGAGCGCGCGCTGCACGACTACCAGAAGGGTGGCCGCAAGAACCCCATCATGGCGGGGATGGCGCAGACGCTGACCAA
Organism: Steroidobacteraceae bacterium; assembly: GCA_036274075.1. Classification (GTDB taxonomy): domain Bacteria; phylum Pseudomonadota; class Gammaproteobacteria; order Steroidobacterales; family Steroidobacteraceae; genus CADEED01. The sequence continues at coordinate 6,407 of DASUGK010000062.1, forward strand.
GCAGGACATCGAGCAGCTGGCCGAGTACTACTCGAAGCAGACGCCGGCACTCGAGACGCTGCCGAAGCGCAGCTTCTTCTTCTCGGC
>DASUGK010000063.1:0-24987 GCA_036274075.1 Steroidobacteraceae bacterium
TGGGCACTGCACCACGCAGAACTCTGCTCCCGGCGAACAGTCAACTGCAGTAGATTCCACGTCCAGCACGGGTTCCAGGCCATACAGGGCATCGATCTCGGCTTCGCTGGGTGGCTTCTCGGGAGGGTTCATGAATTCTCCGACCCGGATGATCGCACGGCTCACGCTGCTCGCAGCCATCGCGCTCTGCACGATGGGTTACTCCAAGTGCGCATTCGTCAGCGACACGGGCGGCACTGGCGGCATGGACAACGGCGCCGGCAGCGGCACCGGCACGTTCCAGACCACCCTGGTGCTGCGCGACTCGGCCGGCGTCGCCACCACGGATTTCACCTTCGGCCAGGCCATCCGCTTCGACCTCGAGGTTCGCAACCGCACGGGCACGACCGTCAACCTCGTCTTCCCCGACTCGCAGATCTACGACTTCGTGGTGCTGGAATCCACCAGCGCGCGCGTCCGCTGGCGCTGGTCGCAGAACATGGCCTTCACGCAGGTGGAAACGACGCTCGCGTTCGCCCCCTATTCCAGCCGGAGCTATAGCGTCGTCTGGGACGGGGTCCAGGCGGATGGGACCCAGCTGCCCCCCGGGGACTACCGGGCCCGTGGCGTCCTCGTATTCGACGAATTCGCGAGCGACCCGATCGCTGCCAACGAAACCGGCTCCGCCCTGGTGAATTTCACGGTCCGTTGACGCCCGGCTGCACCCGGGCGGGGGCCCTGGCCCGTATAGAGGCGAAAGGACCCCTACAGGAGCCCGCCCGTGAAGATGCCCCGTTCCCTGCCCGCCCTGGCGGCCGCCGCCGCCCTGGCCTTCCCCCTCCTCGGCGCCGCCGCCGGCCCCAAGCTGCAGATTCCCGATTTCAGCCACCTGCGCAGCAAAGCGGTGGAATCCACGGACATCACCCTGGACGGGTTCCTCATGAACCTCGCCCGGAAATTCGGGGCGGCCGACCATGACGGCGACGATGAAGCCCTGTCGATCCTCAGCGACATCCAGTCGCTGCGCGTGCGCAACTTCGAGTTCGACAGCGACGGCGCCTATTCGCGCGAAGACCTGGACTCGGTGCGCAAGCAGCTTTCCGGGCAAGGCTGGAGCCCGCTGGTCCAGTCCCACCGGCGCGACCCGCAGGAAGACGTCGACGTCTTCATCAACGTTGACGGCGGCAAGGTGCAGGGCATCGCCGTGGTCGCGAGCGAACCCCGCTCGTTCACCATCGTGAACATCATCGGCAGCATCGACATCGACAAGCTGGCGAAACTCGAAGGACAATTCGGCATACCCCGGGTCAAGGATCGCGAACCCAACCAGGTCGAGTGATCCGCGAGTTGCCCATTGCCGTGAACCAGACAACCGCGCTCGACACGCCATCACTGCTGCTGCGGGCGCGCGCGGGCGACGCGTCGGCCTTCGAGTCGCTGGTTCGCATGTACCAGTCCTCGGTGTTCAGCATCGGCTACCGGATGCTGAATCGCCGCGACGCCGCCGAGGACCTGGCGCAGGACGTGTTCCTGCAGTTGTACCGCCGGCTGGATTCGATCGAGTCACTGGAACACTGCGGTTACTGGCTGCGGCGCGTGGCCGCCAACCTGGCCATCGACTGGCTGCGCCGCGCGGCGCACAACACCACGCAGCCGCTCGAGGCCGGCGCGGAGGTTCCTGCCCAGCAGGCCGAAGAGGACCCGCTGTTGAACCGCGAGCTCGACCGCATGCTCGGCGAGCTCACCCCCGCGGCACGCGCCGTCATGGTGCTGCGTTACCAGGAGGACTGCGACGTGGCGGAAATCGCCACGGCGCTCGACATGCCGGTGAACACCGTCAAGAGTCACATCAAGCGATCGCTGACCGCCCTGCGCGGCAAGGTGATCGGCGCGCGGCTCATCACCGCCGAGGAATTGTCATGAGCGAAGACTTCGAAAACGAGTTGCGGCGCGCGCTGCGCCGCGTCGACCCGCCGCCCGGCTTTGCCGAGCGCGTGATGCGGGCGCTTCCCGACCAGCGGACGATGGCCACGGTCACGCCGATCGAGGTGGTGCGCACCACCGCGCGCGCCAGCCTCTGGCGCCGCCTGTCGACACCGGCCGCGCTCGCCGCCTCGCTCGTGGCCGCGGTGCTGCTGGGCCAACACGTGGCCACCGAACAAGCCAGGAAGGAACAACAGGCCGGCCTCGCGGCCAGCCGCGAACTCATGCAGGCCCTGCGCCTCACCAGCCAGAAACTCGACGACGCGTACCAGGCCGTGCAACACACACCGGCCGCGTCGGCGGATCCAGAGGAGAATCCATCATGAACGCGCGTATCGCGTCGTGTGTTGTCATGCTCGCGCTCGCGGCGCTTGCCAGCCCGGCGGCGGCGCAAACCCGCGGCCAGCTCAAGCTGCCGGACTTCGCCAGCCTCGCGGAGAAGGCCGCCGAGTCGGTCGTCGTGCAGATCGATCCGCAGCTGCTCGGGCTGGCGTGCCGTTTCCTCGACAACAGCGATCCCGAAGAAGCCGCCGCGCAGCAGATGTGCCAGTCGCTCACCGGCATCTACGTGCGCAAGTTCACTTTCGACGATGACTACGCGTATCCGAAAGCGGACATCGACGCCGTCCGCAGGCAATTGGCCGCGCCGGGATGGAGCAAGCTCGTGGGTGCAACCAGCAAGAAGGAGCATTCCGATGTCGACGTCTACCTGCTCGTCGACCAGGGCCAGGCGAAAAGCCTCGCCATCATCGCCAGCGAGCCGCGCGAGTTCGTGATCGTCAATATCGTCGGCAATATCGACCTGGAGAAGCTGCACCAGCTGGAAGGCCAGTTCGGCATTCCTCCCGTCGAGTACGGGGCCGAGAAAAAGGCATCGCCCAAGCCTGCGCCGGCGCCCGCGCCCGCGCCGAAGAAGAAGTAGTCAGATCGAGCTGGCCATCGCCAGCTGCCGGCCGAACACGCCGATGGCGAACATGAGGATGGTGACGCCATCGGCGATCATCTCGAACAGGTATTGCGCCGTTTCCAACTGGCCCGCCGGCAGGAACTTGCGGATCACGATGATGGCGAACTGCAGGACCGCGCCCACCAGGAAAGTGGCGGTGAACGAGGAATCCGGCAGCCCCACGAACCAGCCGTAGAACACGATGAGCACGGCGATGAAAATCCCGCGCAGCCAGGATGCGGCACGCAGTTCCCGCGGGCTGCCCGGTTCGCTCATGGCTTCACCTTGCGCGCCGACATCGCGATCACGCGCTCGAGCCGGGACTTCCGTGTCCCGGGCTTGCGCGCCGAGGTGATCCAGTAGAGCGCCTTGTGGCGATAGGAAGGCGCCATCGCCTCGAAGAACTTCCAGGCTTCGGGCTGCGCCTTGAACACGCGGATTTCCGCCGGCATGAGCTTCGCCTTGGCGCGCTGCTCGTAGGCATATACCACCGAGCGGTCCTTCGAGCGCCGCGCGAACGCGGCCAGCCCCGCGGGCTGCATGCGTCCCTCGCGCGTCAGCACGGCGACGCGCTTGATGTTGATCGAGCTCCAGATGCTGCCCGGGCGCCGCGGCGTGAAGCGGATGCAGTAGCTTTCGTCACCGAGGCTGCGGCGCACGCCGTCGATCCAGCCGAAGCACAGCGCCTCGTCCACGGATTGCGGCCAGTCGATGCTGGCCTTGCCCGTGCCTTTCTTGTGGAAGCCCACCAGCAGTTCGGGCGCGCGCTGGTGATGTTTCGCGAGCCAGTCGCGGAATTTCCCAGGGGTCGCGAAGAACCGCGGTTTCACGCCGGGCAGGTGTCGTTGAAGGACAGTTTCGCGGCGCCGGCCACGGCATCGGGCGGCGGGAAGGCTTCGCCGAAATTGAATGCCTCGGGCGTGGGCCCCTGCCGGCGTACCAGCTCCAGGCGCTGGGCGGCTTCCTCGACGGTCGGCTCGTGCCCCGCGGGCACCCACCACAACACCACGTAGGCCTCGGCCATGCGCGTGAACCATTCGCGGCGGCGGCGCATGATCTCGACGTGGCCCGAGCGATACGCGAAATCCTTGAGCGCCTCGACGTCCCGCCACACCGACATGTTGACGATGACGTCGTCGCCGAAAGGCCGCAGCGAAGTAGCGTCATTGCCCTCGCCCTTCAGGCGCCAGACGAAGCCGTCCGAGCCTTCCGCCAGCGCGTTGATGCGGTCGAGGTTGTCGACGAAATCCTCGAGCTCCGGGCTGTCGATGGGCGCTTTCAGCTTCGCGATGTTGATCTGTGCCAGGCGGTAGTTCGACATGGATGACTTCCCTTTCAATCAGTGACTGCTCTTGCGCTTCTTCTTGGCGGCTGCTTTCGCGCCGTCCTGCTTCACCTTGAGCCGGACAATGCGGGCGATCAATCCCAGGGGCAAGGGCTCATCGTGGGGAAAACGCAGGTTTCCTTTCGGCCCGGCGAACCCGCACAACGCCCTGGCGAGCCGCGCGTCGCCGCGCACCGGCGGGAACAGGCCGATGTGGTCCTTGAACCCCGCGAAGTACACCAGTGTGCCGTTCTGCCGGTAGGCCGGGATGCGATAACTGATGACCTCTTCGGCCTTCGGCGCATTGGCGCGGATGGTGGCGCGGACTTTTTTGAGCCGCGCCTGAACCGGGCGCGGAAAGGCCGCGATGTAGGAGTCGACTTCCGGCGACTTGTTGCTGGCCATTCAAAGCCCCCGCGCGATGACCTCTTTCATGATCTCGTTGGTGCCGCCGTAGATGCGCTGCACGCGTGAATCCGCGAACAGCCGGCACACCAGGTACTCATTCATGTAGCCGTAGCCGCCATGCAGCTGCACGCACTCGTCGAGCACTTTCTGCTGCATGTCGGTGATCCACCACTTGGCCATGGAGGCGGTCTCGGTGTCTAGTTTGCCCGCCACCAGGTCGACGATGCAGCGGTCCGAGAATACGCGAGCGATGCGCGTGATGCTGGCGAGCTCGGCCAGCTTGAAGCGCGTGTTCTGGTAGTTCCACACCGGCTGGCCGAAGGTCTTGCGCTCGCGCACGTATTTCAGCGTCTCCTCGACGCCGCCTTCCATCGCGCCCACCGCGCCCACGGCGATGACCGTGCGTTCGTACGGCAGGTCGTGCATGAGCTGGTGCATGCCCTCGCCTTCCACGCCGCCGAGCAGGTTTTCCGCCGGCACCTTCACGCCTTCGAAGAACAGCTCCGAAGTGTCCTGGCCGTGCAGCCCCATCTTGTCGAGCACGCGGCCGACGCGGTAACCGGGCAGATCCTTGGTCTCCACCATGATGATGGAGAGGCCGCGGCTGCGATCCTCGGCATTGGTGCGGACCACGAGCATCAGCAGGCCCGCGAGCCAGCCGTTGGTGATGAAGGTCTTGCCGCCGTCGATGACGTAATGATCGCCCTGCTTCACCGCGCGCGTGCGAATGCCCTTGAGATCCGAGCCCGTACCGGGCTCCGTCATGCAGATGGCGCCGACCAGTTCGCCCTTCGCGAGCCGCGGCAGCCAGCGCTGTTTCTGTTCCTCGGTGCCGTGGTTGAGCACGTAGTGCGCGCACATGCTGTGCACGCCCTGCCCGAACGCGCCGATGCCTCGCCGCGCGAGCTCCGTGTACAGGATGGCTTCGTGGCGGAAGTCGCCACCGCCGCCGCCGTATTCGGCCGGCACGTCGAGCAGCAGCAGACCGGTCTCGCCGGCCTTGAGCCAGGTCTCGCGGTCCACGTGGTGCTGCTCGCGCCAGCGCGCGTCGTGCGGGACCATTTCGGATTCGATGAAGCGGACCACGGTGTCGCGGAACACCTCGAGGTCTTCGTCCATCCACGGAATGACGTAGGGATTCATGCCGGAAGGGTAACGCGGGCCGGCGCCCGCGCCCAACTGTCCGCGCACGGGCTCAGTGGTGTTTCGACAGATCTTGCAATAGCAACCAGATCAGTGCATGCAACCCGGCGAGGACCAGGCCGACGATCAGTGCCACCCCCGGTTTTGCCGGCCGTGGCAACGGCACATTGCGATTGACCATCGCGCTGAAGGCGCCGCCCAGGAATGCCAGCACGGCCCACACGGTCGAGGCTTCGAAGAGCCGTCCGCTGCCCCAGAAGGCCGCAAGCAGGAATGCGACGGACAGGGCCGACAGCGACAGGCTGATATTCGCGGTGATTCGCGCCTTGCGCGCCAGGTTTTCCGGATTCATGGTTAGTTAGTCAACCATGAATCTGCCGCGGCCCCGTCATTTCGGACAGGGATTGGAATCGCAGCGGTTGAATTCGTAGTAGCCGCCGGCCTTCGCCGTGAACGACCTGCTGGCTCCCCGGCCGCGCAAGGCCGTGCCGGACTTGAACGGGCCATCGAACAGGGCGCTGCGCAGCGATATCTCCCCGGCGTGGCCCGGCCACAGTTGCAGGCGCCGCAAGCCGCCTTCATCCCAGCTCATGCCGACGATGACGTCGCCGCGCGCGCGGATGCCCTGCACGCTGCCCTTCGGCCAGGCCTTCGGCAACGCCGGCAGCAGCTGCAGCTCACCGGTCTGGCTCTGCAGCAGCATTTCGATCATCCCGGCGGTGGCGCCGAAGTTGCCGTCGATCTGGAACGGCGGATGCGTGTCCCAGAGATTGGGAAGCGTGCTGTCGCGCAGGAGTCCCGCCAGCAGCTTGTGCGCGCGGTCCCCGTCGTGCAGCCGCGCCCAGAAATTGATCTTCCACGCCCGGCTCCAGCCGGTGCTGGCGTCGCCGCGCGCGTCGAGAGTCTTGCGGGCCGCCGCCGCGAGTTCCGGCGTCTTCACCGGGTCGATGGCGTGTCCGGGATGCAACGCGAACAGGTGGGACACGTGGCGGTGATCGTCCTTGGGGTCGTCCAGGTCGACCTTCCACTCCTGCAATTGGCCCCACTTGCCGATGTGCAGGCCGGTGTCGAGTTTCACCAGCGCCGCGTCGAGCCGCGCCGCGAACGCCTTGTCACCAACGAGGCGCGCGGCCTGGGCGCTGTTGGTGAACAAGTCGGCGACGATCTGCTGCGACATGGCCGCACCCGCGGTGAAGGGTCCGTGCTCGGGTGAGTAACTCGGCGACACCACGAGCTTGCCGTCGCGCGGATCGGTGACCAGCGCTCCCAGCCAGAATTCCGCCGCGCCTTTCATGACGGGCCAGGCACGCGCCTTCAGGAATTTCTCGTCGCGGGTGAATAGATAGTGTTCGTAGAAGTGCTGCGCCAGCCAGGCCGACGCCTCGGGTTGCCAGAAGGCCGTGGGCCAGTCGATCGGGCCGACGTAACCCCACGCGTTGGTATTGAGGAACATCGTCCAGCCGGGCGCGCCGAAGTAGCGCTGCGCGGCGAGCTTGCCGGGCTCCACCAGGTGTTCGACGAAGTCGAAAAGCGGCCCGGCGGTTCCGGCGAGGTTGGCCGATTCCGCCGGCCAGTAGTTCATCTGCAGGTTGATGTTGACGTGGTAGTCGGCGTTCCAGGGTGGCGTCGCCTTGTCGTTCCACACGCCCTGAAGGTTGGCGGGCAGCGAGCCGCCGCGTGAGGACGCGACCAGGAGATAACGTCCGTACGCGAAATAAAGCTGCTCGAGGGCACGATCGGCCCCGGCGTTGCCGCTGCCGTATTGCCCGCGCAATTGGTCGGTGGGCATTTTCACTTCGGCCGCGCCGAGATCGAGCTTCACGGGCGAGAACAGTTCACCGTGATCGGCGCCGTGTCGCTTGGCGAGCCCGGCGTATCCCTGACCCGCAGCGGTGTTGGCGTCCTTGCGCACCACTTCCACGGGTCCGGCACCGGCCGCGCGATAGTCGGGGTAGCGCATCTGGTAGTTGGTGCGCGCCGCGAGCAGGAAAGTGACCGCGCATTCGCCTTCGAACTGCAGCGTGTTGCCGTCCGCGGTGACAATGCCGCAATCCGGCAGCACCAGTAGTTCGGCGGCGTATTTCAGACCGTTGGACTCGAGCGCGCCCGCGACGGTGAGCCGCGCGCCCTTCGCGCCGGACTCGACGCGGGACTCGGCGCTGCGGTTGCCAGGGACGGTGTAGCGGAACCGGACTTTCTGCGACGAGGTGCTGTACCAGCGGCCGACCAGCACCTGGTCGGGATAGGACACGAAGTATTCGCGGCGAAAGCCCGCCATGCCCTGCTTGAACTTCACCCGCGCGATGCCCACGTCGAGATCCAGTTCGCGGCGATAGTCGGTGACGGGCTCGGCGGACGCATCCGTCTCGATGATGAGATCGCCGAAGCTCTGGTAGTCGCCGTAGTTGTGCATCTTGCGGCCGATCTGCTTCGCGACGTCTTCCGGCGCCAGCGTCGCGCCGTCGAGCAGCTTCTTGCCGATGGAGCTCATCAGCGCGGCCTGCGAATCGGCCGGCAGGCCGTAGTCATAGCCGCCTTCGGTTCCGGGCCCGCCGGTCCACAACGACTTCTCCGCGATCTGCAGCCGCTCGCTCGTCGTGCCGCCGAACACCATGGCGCCGATGCGCCCGTTGCCGATGGGCAGCGCTTCTTTTTCCCAGTCGGTCGCAGGTTTGTCGTACCAGAGGAGATTCGAAAGGGACTGCGCCCCGGCCGGCAAGCTGATGGACAGCGCCGCCACCCAGCACAGCCGACCGGCGACCGATGCAATGCTCATGTGACCTCCCCCCGGATCCGGGGGAGTCTACCGAATCATTGGCCGGCGATGATGTATTGCTCTACTCCTGTTATTGCGGCCATCTGGCGGAATGCCTGGCCGGTGAAATCGTCCGCCGGATAGAACGCCTCGAACATGAGCTCGGACAACGTGACTTCCACGGCCGTCCCGAATACGGTGGTCGTGCTGAACATCGACAGCATCCCGGCATCGCTGCGGAACTTCAGGGGAACCACGACACCCGCGAAGTGCGGATCGGGCTCGTGCTCCTCCCCGCCCGGGTAGCCGCGCAACTCGGTCGCGAGTTGCGCCAGCGCCGGATCCGCGGTGAGCTCGATGTCGCGCGCCAGTCTTGCCAGAACGTGGGTGCGCCACTGCGCGAGGTTCGCGATGCGCGGCGCGAGGCCGTCCGGGTGCAGCGACACGCGCAGCACGTTGGTCGGAGGCGCGAGCAGCGCGGGGTCGACGCCGGCAAAGAATCCCGTCGCCGCGCGGTTGGCCGCGACCAGCGTCCAGTGCCTGTCTACCAGCAGGGCCGGATACGGTTCGTGGCCGTTGAGGATCAGGTCCACCGCCTTGCGCGCCGCGCTCAATGCCGGATCCGACAGCGGGCGTGACCCGTACATGGGCGCGAAGCCCGCGGCGACCAGCAGGTTGTTGCGCTCGCGCAGCGGCACGTCGAGCGACTCGGCCAGCCTGAGCACCATCGCGCGGCTGGGCTGCGAGCGGCCCGTCTCCACGAAGCTCAGGTGTCGCGAGGAGATCTGCAGCTCGGTCGCGAGGGAGAGCTGGCTCATGTGGCGCCGTTGACGCCAGGCGCGCAATTGTTCGCCGAATGCAGTCCTGTTCATGTTCCCGATCATAGCCGCCGCCCCTGGCATTCCCATTACCTGGGAGGTAATCGACGCACCGCGCGGGCAAAGGTTTACTGCGGCCCATCTACTGGAGGACGCATGGATCGCCGCAGAGCAATGTTTTTGGGAGCCGCCTCGGCGGCGGTATCACTGTCGGGACAGGGGCAGGCACGGGCAGCGAAGCCGCGCCCGGTCTCCGCGCGCCTGCCCTTCATCGACCGGGACGATGGCACGCGCCTGTGGCTCACGGACTGGGGCAACGGCAAGCCCCTGCTGTTCGTGCACGCTGCAGGCCTGAATTCCTGCAGCTGGGCTTACCAGCTCACGCCGATGTTGCGCGCCGGATTCCGCTGCGTGGCCTACGATCGCCGTGGCCACGGCCGTTCCAGCGTCCCCGGCGCGGGCTACGACTACGACACGCTGTCGGACGATCTCGCGGCCCTGGTGAATGCGCTCGACCTGCGCGGCATCACGCTGGTCGGCCACTCCATGGGTTGCGGGGAAATCATTCGATATCTCACGCGGCATGGCGCCGGGCGCGTCGAGCGCATCGTGTTGCTGGCGCCGACGCTGCCCTTCTTCCTGAAGACGGCCGACAACCCGATGGGCCTCGACCGCGCCTTTTTCGAAGGCATGCGCGCGGCCTGGCTGCGCGACTACGCCGGATGGGCCTGGCAGCAGACGCCGCCATTCTTCGCGCCGGACACGTCCCAGGCCATGCAGCAATGGGGCTTCACGCTCGGCACGCAGACGCACCTGCATGCCATCCTCGAGTCCAACATCACGGTGACCGAGACGGATTTCCGCGCCGAACTACCGCGTGTGTCCGTACCCACGCTGATTCTTCACGGCACGCAGGACAAGTCCTGTCCGCTCGAGATGACGGGGGCGCGCACCGCGAAGCTGATCCCCGGCGCGCGGCTGGAAGTGATCGAGGGCGCGGCGCACGGCCTGATCCTCACGCACGCGGAACGCGTGAATGAATTGCTGTTGGAGTTCCTGCGAGAGTGATGTTGTCAATGGGTAGGTCGCAAATGGGGTCTGACCCCATTTTTTAGGCGTTGACGGCTTTGAGGACGCGTTGGGGCTGCGCGATGCCGTAGCCCTGCGCGTAGTCGACGCCCAGCGACGTGAGCATCTGGATGATCTCGGCGTTCTCGGCGAATTCGGCGATGGTCTTCTTGCCGGTGAGATGGCCGATTTCGTTGATCGACCGCACCATCTCGCGGTCGATGGGGTCGTGCAGGATTTCGCGTACGAACGAACCGTCGATCTTGAGGAAGTCCACCGGGAAGTGCTTGAGGTAACCGAACGACGACAGGCCCGTACCGAAGTCGTCGAGCGCGAAGCGGCAACCCAGCTCGCGCAGCGCCTGGATGAAGCGGTTGGCCTGGCTGAAACTCGCCACCGCCGCGGTCTCGGTGATCTCGAAGCAGATCTTCGAGGCGTCGATTCCGCTCTTCTGGAACTGCTCGATCACGAACGGCAGGAACTTGTCATCGCCCAGGCTCTGGCCCGAAAGATTGATCGAGCACATGGAAAGCTTCTCGCGCTCGTCGGCCTCGGAGACCAGCCAGCGCAGCGCGTTCTCGATCACCCAGCGGTCGATGGCAGGCGTCAGGCCGTAGCGTTCCGCGGCGGCGATGAAATTGTCCGGCGACACCATGCGACCCGTCTCATCACGCATGCGCAGCAGCAGTTCGTAGTGCTGGCCGGGCTCGTTCCGCTGCAGCGGCTGGATCTGCATGCGGTACAGCTCGAAGCGGCCCTCTTCCAGCGCCGCGTTGATACGCGCCGCCCACTGCATCTCGCGCCGGCGGCGCATGAGCTCGATGTCGTTCTCGGCGAAGCTGTGCACGCGGTTGCGGCCGGATTCCTTGGCGGCCGCGCAGGCGGAATCCGCGGCCGAAAGAATCGAGGCCACGTCCTCGTTCTCCGCGGCGATGGGCACCACGCCCACGGAGGCGCCGAGGCGGAACACGCGGTCTTCCCAGGTGAAGCGGAAATTGCGCACCGCTTCGCGCAATACCTCGGCCGTGCGCAGCGCTTCGTCCAGCGAGCAGGCCTCGAGCAGGATGCCGAACTCGTCGCCGCCGAGGCGCGCGAGCGTATCGCGCCAGCGCACCTTGCTCTTGAGCAGCGCGCCCACCTGCCCCAGCAGCACGTCACCTGCCGAATGTCCGCAGGTGTCGTTGATGATCTTGAACTGGTCGATGTCGAGGTAACACAGCGCGTAGGAAGACTCGCGCGCCTTGGCGCTCTTGAGCGCGCGTTCCACCCGGCTCTCGAACTCGCGCCGGTTCACGAGACCGGTCAGCAAGTCGTGCGACGCGTGGTACGACAGCCGGCGATTGAGCTCGCGGCTCTCGGTCACGTCGTGGAACACCAGCACGCCGCCGGACACGGCTCCCGCGCCATCGCGGATCGGCGCCGCGGTGCTTTCCACGTACAGCTCGTTGCCATCGCGGCGGATCAGCAGCATCGGGCGCACGCTCTTGATCGGGCGCGTGCGGCGGATCGACACGCTGAGCGGGTTCTCCAGCGGTTCGCAGGTTTCTTCGTGGAACGCGCGGTAGATCTCCTCGATCGGCCGGCCCATCGCATCTTCCAGGCGCCAGCCCGTCAGCTGCTCGGCAACCGGGTTGATGTAATCCACGGTGCTGTTCGCATCGGTCGTGATCACGCCGTCACCGATGGACTGCAACGTGATCTGCGCGCTCTCCTTCTCGCGGAACAGCGCCTCTTCGTAGAGTTTGCGTTCGGTGATGTCGAGCTCGACACCGACCAGCCGCAACAACCGGCCGTGTTCGTCCACGCGCGCCTTGGCGCGGCTCACCACCCAGCGCCAGTCGCCGTTGCGGTGCTTCATGCGATGCACGGATTCGAAAATCGGGCTCTTGCCGGCGACGTGGTCGCGGATCGCGCTCTGCACGCGCGACATGTCCTCCGGGTGCACGAGCGAACGCCAGTCGGGCGAATCCAGCACGGCATCCGCCGGGTAACCCAGCATCTGCTTCCAGCGCGGCGAGAAGTGGACTTCGTTGCTCTCGATGTCGAAGTCCCAGAGGCCGTCGTTGGCCGCGCCCTGCGCGAGCTCCAGCCGTTCCTCGAGCTTGTGCAGGCGCCCCTCGATGCGCAGCTTCTCGAGGCCCGTGGCCAGTGAGTTGCCGAGCAACTTCAACAACAGCTGCAGGTTCACGTCCCAGGCGCCGCGCGGCAGCGCATTGGCCAGGCCGAGGATGCCGGCCGGCTGGCCGCACACGCGGATGGAAATCAGCAACACCGAACCGATGGAGAGCTCCGCGAAGCGCCGGGCCTCGACGGCCTGGTCCTTGCGCGGCGCAGCGCTGTCACGGATTTCCGTGAGGCGCAGGTGTTCGAGACGGCCCTTGAGCCACGGGTAGGTTTCCAGGGCCGCGGAGCGCCAGGCTTCGACCCGGCATTGCGCCAGCGCGCCATGGGCGGCGTAGACCTCGTCGATGGTGGTCGCGTCGGCCGAGAACAGCCACAAGAAGGCCGTATCCACGCCCGAGGAATCGCGCAGGGAAGCCAGGCTTTCATTCACGCAGGCTTCGAGCGAGCCGCGCCGGATGTTCTGGAGGTCGACGGCGATCTTGGTGCAGGCGATGTCGACGCCCAACGTGGGCCTGCCGCCGCGTGCGGACCACACTCCCGTCGCAAAGACGTCGGATGCGGTCAGATCACCAGGATGTTCAGGTGCTTGAGCCACTCTTCTCCCTAACTCAGGTTGGTGGCACCAGGACGCTACGCCCTTGTTCCATAAGGCGCGGCGATGCGCGCCACAGATCTGTGCACGCGCCACCTCCCAAAGTTGCGTTGCATTCTGTCATAAGTTTTTAGGAACTCAAGCTAAGTCCATGCGCTTATTCAGAAAGCGTACGTACCGCGTACGTTCGAGCGGACATAACGTCGCTGACGCGACGTTACGCCGCTCAACAGCGCGGCGACGAGGACGCATCTTGGACTTCAGGGGTGGGGCTTGCTGGCGTAGCTGATCGCGCGGGCGAGATCACCTTTTGCCGCGCATTCCGCGGACGCGGGACCTCGCACGAGATACCAATCTTCGTCCGAGCTGCGACCCGCCTTGGTGGCGTTCGTGGGGAAGCAAGGCTCGAGCTGATCCTCCGGCACCAGCAGCACACGATGCGGCGCTGCATTGAGCCACGCCGACGCGTCGTACGATTCCTGCGGCCCCTCGAGCCAGCGCCGGTGTCCGAAGTTCACCGTCGGGCGATCGAGGTAGAGCAGGAACTGCTCCTTGTAAGCCACCAGCGCGAGTTCCTCGTCCGGCTTCACTTGCGTGAGCACCTGGCCGACGAACCCGCTGCCCGATCGCTCGGCGTTCATCGCCGGCGCGATGAAATACGAGAACACCACGGTGAGAGAACCCAGCGCCACGGGCCAGGCCGCGAGCGGCATGCGGCGCCAGGCCACGGCCAGCCCCACTCCGCACAGCAGCAGGTAGACATACAGGAAGGTGGTCGTCAGTCCGCCGGCATCGAGGGCCTGCACGGCGAACTTTGCGCCCGCGGCATGGCCGATCGCGAACACCGCGGCCGCGACGAAGAGAGCCGCGCCCAGGACCAGCCCCGCGATTCGCACCGCGCGGCGCGCCAGCACGGCTTCGATGAAGGGCAACGCGGCCATCGCCAGCACGGGCAGCGCCGGCAACACGTAGACACCGCGTTTGCCGGGGCTGGCCGAGAAGAACATCACCACCAGCAGCACCCAGGCCAGCGGCAGCCAGACGCGCGCATCGCGATCACGGAACGCCGCCTTGAAGCGCGGCACCAGCCACACCAGCAGCAGGCTCCACGGCAGCCACAACACCGGGATCACTTCGACGATGAAGTAGTACCAGGGTTTGACGTGGTGCCATGCCGCGGCATATCGCCCGACGGTCTGCTTGAAGAGGATCTCGTCGCGGTAGGCGGCATATTCCGGCGCGCCGCTCATGCTCACGGCGATCAACATGGGCACGAACCACAGGCAGATGGCGACGATGGCGCCGTCCGCCGCCAGCCACCAGCGCCAGCCCAGTTTGCCGCCGTCGATCGTGGCCAGTCCGCGCCAGCCGAAATGGCGCATCAGGAAGAACGGGATCAGCAACAGCAGCGGCAGGAAGCCCACGCCCTTGGTGATGACGCCGATGCCGGCGACGAAGCCGCCCAGCAGGTACCAGCCCCAGGCCGGGCCGAGCAGCAGGTGCCGCAGCAGCGCGTACACCGACAGCGTCGTGAGGAAACACAGCACTGGGTCGATCTGCGCGCCGCGCAGCGTGACCGCGAAGTGCAGCGTGGTAACGGTGACCAGCGCGACCGCGAGGCCGGCTTCGCGGCTCACCAGGCGGCGCCCGAGGTCGTAGAGCAGGAACAGGATGCCGCCGGCCGCGAGGAAGGCCGGGATCAGGAACGACCACTTGAGCGAGCCGGTGAGCGCGTAACACACCGCCAGCATCCAGAAGAACATCGGCGGCTTGTCCTGGTACAGGTCGCCGCCGACGCGCGGGAACAGCCACTCGCCGGTGGCCACCATGTCGCGCGCCACGGCCGCGAAGCGCGGCTCGTCCGCGGGCCACGGATCGCGGATGCCGATGCCCGTACCGATGATGACGAGCAGCGCGAGCGCGAGCCAGAACAGGTCGCTCCTGCGGATGGGCGGTGGCACCGGGAAGCCGGTTCGCAGCCCCTCGCCTGCCGGCGTCGCCGGCGCGGCAGGGGCTGCAGGACCCGGCGTCTCCGCGGCCTTCGGTGGTACAGCTGCGCTAACAACCTCGACCGAAATGGCGCTGGCCTCGGGCGCCGTGAAATGCGCGGCGACTTCCTCGGCGGGCAACGCCGCGGGTGTCACTTCGGGTGATGGCGGGAGCTTCGGCGTCGGAAAGGGACGGCGCGGCGCGCCTTGCAAAAGACCGATGTCAGGCATTGGGCCTCGAGCGGCCGGCCTTGATGTCCATCACCAGGTTGTACATGGCCACGCTCGCCGGCAGGAGATTGGTGAGCACGCCGACGGAATCGTTTTTTCCCCAGATGAAATAAGACGTCACCATGGCGCTGCCGGTCAGACTGATGATCCAGAAACTGCGCGGAATCATCGGACGCCCCGCGCGACGCGTGGCCCAAGCTTGCACCAGCCAGCGGGCGGCGAACATCAGGGCGCCGAGGAATCCGATGAGTTTCCACGGCGTCAGGACGACGCCGAAATAGACACCGATGACATTGCTCATGGATTCTGTCCTCTCACTCTTCGCGGACCAGCAGGCCGGGCTTGAAACGGCGGCGCAGCCACATGACGCCGGCGATGTCGACGATTCCCACCCACACGCGATTGAGCATCCCGTACTTGGACCTGCCGCGGGTACGTGGCCGGTGGCCGACCGGCACGGAAATCACCTTCGAGCCCTGGCGCTGGAACAAAGCCGGCATGAAGCGATGCATGTGATCGAATCGCGGGACGTCCAGGAACACCTCGCGTGAAAAGAGCTTGATCCCGCAGCCCGTGTCGGGCGTGTCGTCGCCTAACAAGCTGGAGCGCACGCCGTTGGCGATGTTCGACTGCAGCTTGCGCCAGGCCGTGTCCTTGCGGCTCGCCTTGCGGTTGCCCTGGAAAAGCTGTACTGCGCGGTTCGCTGGATCGTCGCGGGACGCGATGAGCCTGGGAATGTCAGCCGGATCGTTCTGCCCGTCGCCGTCGAGCGTGGCCACCCAGGGCGCGCGCGCCGCGCGCACACCGCTGGCCACGGCGGCGCTCTGCCCGCTGCGGAACGAATGCCGCAATACGCGCAGCCGCGGTAGTTCCGCTTTCAACCGCAGCAGGATGGCGGCCGTGTCGTCGTCGCTGCCGTCGTCGACGAAGATCATTTCGTAATCGCGATCACGCAGCGCGGCATCGATCTCGCGCGCCAGCGGCTCGACGTTCTCGGCCTCGTTGCACACCGGCACGACGACGGAAATCTCGGTCATCTCATTGCCCCGACTTTTCACGCAGCGCGTCACGCGCCACGCCAAACAATCTCTTCATTTCCGCGGCCATTTCCTTTTGCAGGGGCTCGAGCGCGGACGGCTGGACCGTGCGCGGGATCTGCCGCGGCTGTCCGATTGCGATCACGATGCGCGAGAACGGCCACGGCAGCACGAACTTGTCCCAATGGAACAGTGTTGCACGGCTGGCGGCGTACGCCATCGGCACGATGGGCCGCTGGGACATCTGCGACAGCAGGATGGCGCCGGGCTTGAATACGAAGCGCGGGCCGCGCGGGCCGTCGGGCGTCATGGCCGGCGAGACGCCGAGTTTCACCAGCGCCTCGTAGAAATCGCGCAGCGCGCGCGCGCCGGTGTGCGAGGCCGAGCCGCGGATCACGTGGCCGCCGAAGTGATCCACGATCATCGCGCCGATTTCGCCGTCGACCGACGGGCTGATCAGGAATCCCAGCTTCATGCCGCGCGCCGACTGGTCCAGCAGGTACTTGGCGCAGAACAGCTGGTGCTGGTGCCAGTAGACGGGGATCAGCGAGGAATGGCTGGCCAGTGCACTGGCCATGTGCTCGTCGCCGATGACGCGCACCACGCGGCAGGTGGCCCAGAACATGCGCACGATCCCGACGCCGATGGCCGCGACGATGCGCCACGCGAATCGCCGCATCGGCGTCATCCGACGCTTCGAGCGGGTCTCCTTGCGGTAAAGGGAGTTGCGCAGTCCGCCTGAATCTTCAGGATCTTTTGACATCAGGGATGGGCCGGCGGGAAAGGCGCGAATTGTCGATGAACGTTGGCCCTATATGCAATGTCCGGTCACTTATATAAGGTAGCGGCCGGATGACGATGACCAATGCCGAAACCCTGTCCGAGCTGATCACCAAGAACCGCAGCGTCAAGCGCGTAGTCAGCTACCTGGAATCCGAGCAGAACGAGCGCGTAGTCGGCTACGCCGAGCTCTACGAGCGTGCGCTCGGGATCCTGTTCCACCTGCAGAAGCTCGGCGCCAGACCCGGCGACAAGCTCATCCTCTATCTCTCCAACAACGAGCAGTTCCTGGATGCGTTCTGGGCCGGCATCCTCGGCGGCATCGTGCCCGTGCCGGTGGCGCTGGGCATCAGCGACGAGCACAAGCACAAGCTGCTGCGGATCGCGAAGAAACTCGGCAAGCCCTTCATCTACACCGACCGGAAGACGCTGGACCGCATCGGCGCCTTCGCGGGCGGTGCGGGCGCGCAGGACATCTACGACGGGCTGGCTTCACGCGCCTTCTTCGCCGAAACCGTGTCGGACATTTCGCGTGCCGGGCAGCTGCACGAAGTGCGGCCGGACGACATGGCGTTCATCCAGTTCTCGTCGGGCTCCACCAGCGAACCCAAGGGCGTGGTGCTCACGCACCGCAACCTGCTGGTGAACGTGAAGGGCGCCGGCCTCGCCGCCAACTGGGGCGAGACCGACACCTGCGTGAGCTGGATGCCGCTGACCCATGACATGGGCCTCATCGGCATGCACATCATGATGATCGCGCATCGCATGAACAATCACCTGATCCCGACGGACCTGTTCGTCCGCCGGCCGCTGTTGTGGATGACGTTCTGCTCGCGCAAGCGCGCGACCATCACCAGCTCGCCGAATTTCGGCTACCGCCACTATCTGAAAGTCCTGGGCGACCGCGATCCGGGCGACCTCGATCTGTCCACCGTGCGTGGCATTTTCAATGGCGCCGAACCGATCTCGGTGGAACTCGCCGGCGAATTCATGGCACGGCTGGCGGACAAGAAGCTGCGCCCCACGGCGATGTTCCCCGTGTATGGACTCGCCGAGGCCACGCTGGGCGTGAGTTTTCCGCCGCCGGGCGAAATGTACACCTGCATCACGGTGGACCGGCACACGCTCAACGTCGGCCAGGCGCCGCAGCCGCTGCCCGCCGAGCAGGAAAATGCGTTGTCGCTGATGTCGGTGGGCAAGGCGATTCCGTACTGCAACCTGCGCATCGCCGACGACCAGGATCACGAGCTCGCCGATGGCCATGTCGGCCACATCCAGATCTCCGGCGACAACGTGACCAAGGGTTACTTCGAGGATCCGGAGGCCACGGCGAAGGCGTTCACTGCCCCGGATTCACATGGAAATCGCTGGTTACGCACCGGCGACCTCGGCATGAAGAACGGCGCCAACCTGTACATCACCGGCCGCGCCAAGGAAATCATCTTCGTCAACGGGCAGAACTACTTCCCGCACGACATCGAGAGCATCGCGATCCGTGCCGAGGGCATGGAGCTCGGCAAGGTCGTGGCCGCGGGTGTCAGGCCCAGGCACGGCAGCACCGACGATCTCATCATCTTCGTGCTCCATCGCATGGACATGAAGGAGTTCCTGCCCATCGCGACGCAGATCTCGCGCCTGGTCAATGAACACACGGGACTCGAAGTCGCGAACGTCGTGCCGGTGAAGCGCATCCCGAAGACCACCAGCGGCAAGATCCAGCGCCACCTGCTCGAGGAAGACTATTTGAATGGCGCGCAGGCCGCGGAACTGGCCGAGCTCGACCGGCGGCGCGCGGAGCTGGAAAACGCCGGCGGTCCGAAGACCACGAGCAGCGAGATCGAGCGCCAGCTCAAGGACATCGCGGATGCGGCCCTGGAGCGCAACATCGATGTCCACGACAACCTGTTCGACATCGGCGCGAGCTCACTGAAGCTCATCGAGATCCACGAGCAGATCGACCGGCTCTATCCCGGCAAGGTGGACCTCACCGAGCTGTTCGATTTCCCCACCCTCGCCGAACTCGCCAAACACCTCGAGTCCAAGCTGTAGTTGGAGACAGATCTATTTGCACCCGATTGAAATCGGGTGCAAATAGATCTGTCCCCAATCAGTCCCGGCGAGGCGGGTCGACCCGGGCGACGGTTCCTTCGGACGAATACGCGTGCTGCGCAGTGGCCGGCGCGGACGAGTGGTTCGACCACCACACCACGGCGGCCAGCAGGGCCAGCGGCAGGATGACGGCGGGGGCGGATCGGTTGAAGACGAACATGGTTGCAAGCTCCAGTTGATGGAGCAGAAGGTACCCGGGATTTACCGCTGGAAAAACCAGACAAAAGCGAATTCATTGTCTGGTATTGCTTGACAGTCGCGGATAGACTCCCGGCCCATGGACCAGCTGCAGGCCATGCGCGTTTTCTCCAGGGTTGCTGAATTGGGCTCTTTCGCCCGCGCCGCGGGCACCCTGGACCTGTCACGGGCCATGGCCAGCGCCTACGTGGCGCAGCTGGAAAAACACCTCGGCACCCGCCTGCTTCACCGCACCACGCGCAAGGTCTCGGTCTCGCCGCAGGGCGCCGTCTACCTGGAGCATTGCCGGCGGATCCTGGCCGAGATCGACGCGGCCGACGACCAGTTGCGGCTGGCGCGCGACCGGCCGCAGGGCCGCCTGCGAGTCGACGTCCCGGTGGCTTTCGGCCGTTACCTGCTGCTTCCCGCGATCCCGCTGTTCACGCAGCGCTACCCCGAGATCTCGCTCGAGGTGCGCTTCAACGACCACTATGTCGACCTGCAATCCGAAGGCGTCGACGTGGCGCTGCGCAGCGGCAAGGTGCGCACGCCCGAACTGATCGCCCGGCGCGTCGCCACGACGCGGATCGTGACCTGCGCCTCGCCCAAGTACCTCGCCCACCATGGCATCCCGCGCACGCCGGAAGAGCTGCGCAAGCACCGGCTCATCGGTTACCTGCGCCGCGATGCAGCGCGCCCGTCCGAATGGAGTTTCACCAAGGGCAAGGGCACCGCCTCGATGCGTCTTCCCATGGCGCTGTCATTCAACACCGTCGAAGCCGTTTCGGCATCGGCTCTGGAAGGCCAGGGCATCGCGCAGCAGGTCGACCTGCTGGTGGGCGGATACATCGCCGACGGCCGCCTGATCGAAGTCCTGAACGAGTATTCCTGCGAAGGCCCGCCGCTCAGCGTGGTCTACCTGCGGGCCACTCAACACCTCGCCAAGGTGCGCGTCTTCGCCGAATTCGCCGCGGACCTCATGCGCAACTACGAGGCGCGCATGCGGCGGGGCGAGACCAAGCCGCGCTGAACCTGCGAGGCCGTCAGGCGCAGGCGCCGCCCTGCGCCGCGAGCTGCACGCCGCAGTTCAGGAACTCGAAGTCGTCGATGTGCGAGGGCCGGCGCAGCCGGTAACCCTGCACGTAGTCCACGCCGAGCTGCTTGACCGCGCGCAACTGCCCGGTGGAATCCACCTGGCTCGCCACCGTCTGCATGCCGAGCGTGTCGGCCATGTGCACCAGCCCGTTGATCAAGGCGCGCGACAGGATGTCGTCGGACGCGCCCTGCACCAGCGAGCCGTCGATCTTGAGGATGTCGGCGTTGACTTCGCGCAGGAATTCGAAACGGCCGCTGCCGGTGCCGGCGTTGTCCACCGACACCTCGCAGCCGC
Source organism: Steroidobacteraceae bacterium (assembly GCA_036274075.1). Lineage (GTDB taxonomy): Bacteria > Pseudomonadota > Gammaproteobacteria > Steroidobacterales > Steroidobacteraceae > CADEED01. The sequence continues at coordinate 20,853 of DASUGK010000063.1, forward strand.
GCTCGATGAGCATGCGTGCCAGCGCCGCGAATTCCTGCGGCGCGATGCCGGCATCGGCCTCGGAGACCTCGAAGCGCAGCGCCTTCAGCGGCAGGCCCGACTTGTCCAGGCAGTGTTCCAGGTAATGGCGGAAATCCGGCCGGATCACCGACTTGCCCGACAGGTTCACTGAGAACACGGCGTTGGCGTCGGCCCAGCGATCGCGGTTCCTTTGCATCCACACCAGCAGCGCGCGGATCACCCAGCGGTCGATGGCCGACATGCGGCCGTGGCGTTCGGCCACGTCGAGGAACTGGTGCGGCTCGAGCACGCCGAGCTCTGTCGGCAGGCGGATCAGCACTTCGACGAGCAGCGGCCCGTTGCCCGTACCAGATTCGTCTTCGCGCAGCGAGACGATGGGCTGCAGGTGCAGCACGAACTCGTCCTCGCGCAGTGCCTTCTCGATGAGGTCGAGCAGGTGCGCCTCGCATTCCGCGGTCGCAATGTCCTCGACGAGCTCGTCGTGCGGGGCCACGTGTTCGAAACGCAGGCGCGCGATCATGGTGGTGTCGTCGGTGGCCGGATGCGCCACAACTTCGAAACGGCGGGCGGCTTTGGCCAGTACCGGCAACACCGGCGTGAGTGCGCTGACCCGATCGGCACGGTCTTCTTCACGAGTGGTCAGGCCCGAGAACACGGCCAGCACCACGCCGCTGAAATGACCGGCGTCGAACAGGGCGAGCGCACAACGTGCGCGGGCGGTATCCGCGCTCTCCCACCACAGGCCGCTGGATTGCCCGCGCACGTCGTGCGGATCTTCCACAACTTCGGCGATCAGCGCGTGGTCTTCCGCGAGCAGGAAGTCCCCGCTCGACCAGAGCGCGCACCCCTTCGTGTCGTGGACCGACAGGGAAAGGATTTCGGGAGCGCGGCGCATGAGGCCGCGCGCCAGCGGCGCGAGCACAGAATCGGATGTTTCATGATCGGGAGGAAGTTGTGTCATACGTGGCCCGAAGACTAGGGGCACGAAGTACGGGACATGGCCGTCGCAGTGCGGCGACGTGTGATGCTTGCGACTAACCAGCCGGAAAGCGTGTTAGGTCAAATGCGAGCTGACAGAATGCGGCCGTCCCGGGGCCGATTTCGCGGCTACGCGCCGTACAGCGGCTTCTTCAGCTTCCAGCGCTTGTGCGACCACGGCCAGTCGGCGGGCGCGGCGCGGATCTGCTCCTCCACCAGGCGTGCGTAGCGCGCGGTGAATTCGCCGGTCTCCATCTTCTCCCCCGCGGCACTCAGCGGCACGAATTCGACTTCGTAGTGTCCGCGCGAGACGCGGCGGATGCGCGAGAACACGGTGGCGTAGCGCACGGTGCGCGTGATTTCCTCGGCGCCGAGGAAAAATGCCGAATCGCGGTTGAGGAATGTCAGCCAGTGCTTGCGCTCGCTCGACACCGGCTCCTGGTCCGCGATGATGGCGATGCCGCGCTGGACGTTGCGGTTCTTGAGGATGTCGGTAAGCAGGTGTTCGGCGACGACGGGACGCGCGCCGAGGCGGCTGCGCAGCGCGAACATGGCCTGGTCCGCCCACGGATTCACGAGCGGCTTGTACACCGCGTCCACCGGCAGGCCGAGCTGCGTCGAGAAGCCGAGCAGCAGCCACTCCCAGTTGCACTGGTGCGCGGCCATCAGCAGCACTGGCTTGCCCTGCGACACCTCGCGCACCAGCTCGGGATTGCGGATTTTCACGCGCTCGCGCACCTCGTCGGGCGTGAGACGCAGCGAACGCGCCACTTCCACGAACACGTCGGCGAAGCCGCGGTAGTAATCGCGGATCACCCGCTCGCGCGTGCCGTCGTCCCATTGCGGGAACGAGGCCTTGAGGTTCCCCTCGACCACGTGCCGCCGATACGGGAAGACTCTCCAGGCGAGGAAAGCGACAAAGCTGGCGAACGGATACCAGGCCCACAGCGGCACGCGGGAGAGCGCGCGCATCCACAGAGAGGGTTCAGGGGCCGATTTCACCGGGCGGCATCATACCGGGGTCGAAAAAAAGGCCGTCATGGTGACGGCCTCGTGGTTTCTGGTGCCCCCAGTCTGATTCGAACAGACGACCCCTTCATTACGAATGAAGTGCTCTACCAGCTGAGCTATAGGGGCCGGGTAGAGGGCGCGCATTCTAAAGGCGCGGCTGGAGCTATGGAAGCTCCGGCAACCCCTGAAAAGGTCGATTAATCCGCGATTTGCGGTATCAGGCGTCCCGGCGGCGCAGGCGGATCACGAGGTCGATGCCGTCCACCTGCATTCCCGGCGGGGGCTCCGGCAGGCGCTGGAACTCGACGTCGCGCAGGCTGACGTCCATGAGCGCCCCGGTATCGAGGTCGTGGAAGTGGTAATGCGCGTCGGTCTTCGAATCGAACCAGCAGCGGTCATTGCCCACCGACAACTGGCGGATCAGGCCCGACGCCGCGAACAGGTTCAGCGTGTTGTAGATGGTGGCCTTGGAGACGCGCAGCCCCTGGCCGCGCAGTCCGACCAGGACCTGGTCGGCCGAGAGGTGTTGGGGCCGGCCGAGCAACAGCGCGGCAATACGCAGCCGCTGCGCGGTGGGTCGCACGCCGGCGCGGGTGAGTCGGTGGTTCAGGCTCTCGACCAGGGTCGGATCCAGGTCCGGCGTTGGCATGGCGCGAGTATACGCGCCGGTTCCCCGCCAGCAATGCGAAACCGCGCAAATCCAGCGGTTTTGCAGCGTGGCGGGAAACACCACGGGCTGCAGAATCCGCCCATGCGCAATCGGAATGGAAGCCGGGGCGTCACCCTCGTCGAGCTGTGTTTCGGGCTCGCGGTCATCGCCATCCTCGCGGGACTCGCCGTTCCCTCGATGCGTGCCGCCTTGCGAAATGGGGCGGTCCGCAGCGCCACGCTGGACCTGCTGGCCGGCGTGCAGCAGACCCGCGCCAGTTCCATCCTCGAGGCCCGGCCGGCGACGCTGTGCCTGAGCGACCGGGCCGGCCGCTGCCTGCGTGGCAACGCCCCGGCCCCGGCGTGGAACGCCTTCCTCGAGCGCGACGGCGAAACCAGGACGCTCACCCGGCGGTTGTTGCCTGCAGGCATCGAAATCCGCGCCTCCCGCGCCCGGCTCGACTTCTGGCCCTACGCAATGGCCGCCAGCACCAACACCCTAACTATCTGCGACACCCAGGGCCTGGGCCGCCCGCGGGCGCTGGTCATCAGCCAGACGGGGCGCGTGCGCGTGGAGGACGCCGACCGGGAGGCCTGTGGCGCATGACCCTCCGTACACGTGGCTTCACGCTGGTGGAATCCCTGGTCGCGCTGTTGCTGCTGTCGGTCGGGCTGCTCGGCGCCGGCATCCTGCTGGTGAGCGGGCTGCGCTCGCATTCGGATGCCCTGCGGCAGGTGGCCGCGACGAACCTGGCACGCGACATGGCGGATCGCATCCGTGCCAATCCGCGCGGACGCGGCGACTACGACACGCGGACCTCGGCACCCGACGCGGCAGCCTGCGATCCCGCACTCCCCTGCGAACCCGCGCGGCGCGCGGCGTTCGATATCGCTTTCTTCTTCGAACGCGCGCAACGCCTGTTTCCCGGCGTCGACACCGTCGCCAGCATCCAATTCGAGCCCGCCATCGGCCCTGCCGCACCAGAGCGCTACGCCATCACCCTGCGTTGGCGCGGTCCGCGCGACGACATTCCCCTGAGTGCCGTCACGCTGCAGCTGCTGGCACCGCCGGTGGCGGGCTGAGCGCGTTCATGACTGCGGTGCGGGCGCGCGGGTTCAATCTGCCCGAGCTCATGGTGTCGATGGCCATCGGCCTGGTGCTGCTGGCGGCGTTCATCAAGGTGCTCGATCGCTGCCGCAGCGACTTCGCGGTGAACGAGAGCCTGGCGCGGTTGCAGGATGCGGCGCGGCATGCGCTGTCGGTGCTGGTGCCGGACCTCGAGCATGCGGGCTTCTACGGCGTCACGAGCACGCCGCGCGTGCGGTTGATGCGCGACGGCAACGTCATGGCGGAATACACGGCGCTCTGGCAGCCGGACGCGGCGAGCGCCGTGCCGCCGGCGCGAGGCTTGCCCACCGGGGCGCATGATTGCGGCATCAACCTGGCGGTCGACCTGGAGCTGCCCGTGCAGGGCGC
>DASUGK010000064.1:0-11349 GCA_036274075.1 Steroidobacteraceae bacterium
CTACTTCGGCAACTCATCCCTCAACGCACGCCGCAGAATCTTCCCCACGTTCGTCTTCGGCAGCTCCGTCCGGAAATACACGTGCTTCGGCACCTTGTACCCGGTCAGCGACTTCTTGCAGTGATCGATGACCGCCTGTTCGGTGAGATTCGGATCCTTCTTCACCACGAACAGCGCGACGACCTCGCCTGACCTCTCATCCGGCTGCGCGATGGCCGCCGCCTCGAGCACGCCGGGATGCGTCACCGCGATGCTCTCGACTTCGTTCGGGTACACGTTGAATCCGGACACCAGGATCATGTCCTTCTTGCGATCCTCGATGTACACCAGTCCGCGTTCGTCGATGCGGCCGACGTCGCCGGTGCGCAGCCAGTCGGTTCCGATCATCACCTTCGCGGTCTCGTCGGGACGGTTCCAGTAGCCGGCCATCACCTGGGGGCCGCGTACGCAGATCTCGCCGACTTCGTTTATGCCGAGCTCGTTGCCGGCGTCGTCGCGGATGCTGATCTCCGTCGACGGGATCGGAAATCCGATGGAACCGTTGAAGTCTTCTCCCGGCAGGTTGATGCACGCCGCCGGCGAGGTCTCGGTAAGGCCCCAGGCCTGGGAGAGGATCTTCCCTGTCACTTCCTTCCAGCGCTTTGCGACGGCTTCCTGCACCGCCATGCCGCCGCCGAGCGTGACGCGCAGCTCGCTGAAGTCGACTTTTTCGAAACCGGGAGTGTGCAGCAGCGCATTGAACAACGTATTCACGCCGCTGATGAACGTGAACTTGTACTTCTTCAGCTCCGCGACGAAGGCCGGGAAATCGCGCGGGTTCGTAATGAGAATGTTCCGCCAGCCGAGCACCACGAACAGCAGGCAGTTCGCGGTGAGTGCGAAGATGTGATACAGCGGCAGCGCGGTGATCAGCGTTGCGGGGTCGCGCGGAAAGGATGGCCCGATCCACTCGAGCGCCTGCAACACGTTGGCGACCATGTTGCCGTGGGTAAGCATGGCGCCCTTGGCGACGCCGGTCGTGCCGCCGGTGTACTGCAGGAACGCGATGTCGCTATGCGTCAGGGTCACGGGCTGCATGCGCACGCGCGAGCCAGCCTTGAGCGCGTCCCTGAACTTCCACGCTCCCGGCAGGTTGTACGGCTTCACCTGCTTGCGCTTGTGACGAACCACGAAGTTCACGATGCCGCCCTTCACGGCCCCGAGCATCTCGCCGACGCTGGTGATGACCACGTGCTTGATCGGCGTCTGCGCCATCACTTCCTGCAGCACGTGGGCGAAGTTCTCCAGGATGACGATGACGGTGGCGCCGGAATCCGTGAGCTGGTGCTGGAGCTCGCGGGCGGTATAGAGGGGGTTGGTGTTGACCACGGTCAGGCCGGCACGCAGCGCGCCGAGGACCACGATGGGGTACTGGAGCACGTTGGGCAGCATCACGGCGACGCGGTCGCCCTTCTTGAGCCCGCAGCCGGTCTGCAGGAATGCCCCGAACTCCGCCGACAGCACGTCGATTTCGCCGAAGGTGATGGGCTTGCCCATCTGCACGTAGGCGTCGCGCACCGAGTGGATCGCGAGAGCCCGCTCGATCATCTCCTTGAGCGACGGGTACTCATTGACATTGATCTCCGCCCGAACTCCCGGCGGATACGACTTGAGCCAGTGCTTTTCCACGACGACCCCTCGACTGAGGCCTTGCAGGCTAGCCTTTGGTCTTGCCGGGAGCAACTAGCAGGGGTTTGAGCCGCGGCCAGAGATTCTCGAGGATCTGTGGCTGCCCGGCGGCGTTCGGATGGATGCCGTCGGCCTGCATGAGCTCGGGCTTCAACGCCACCTGGTCCAGCAGGAACGGCACGAAGGCCAGCGAGTACTTGCGGGCCAGCGCCACGAACATCTCGCGGAATTCCTCGCCGTACCGCGGGCCGTAGTTAGGCGGGATCATCATGCCGACCAGCAGCACCTGGGCCTTCGCGGAGCGCGCTTTCTCGATGATCTTCGAGAGATTGTCGCGGCTCGCTGCGAGCTGCAGGCCGCGCAGGCCGTCATTGCCGCCGAGCTCGACGATCACGATCGCCGGCTTGTGAGTTTCGAGCGCGCGCGGCAGCCGGGCGAGTCCACCCTGCGTGGTTTCGCCGCTCACGCTGGCGTTGACCACGCGGTATCCGTACCCTTCGGAGGCGAGTCGCTGCTCGAGCAGGCGCACCCAGCCTTGCTCCACCTTGATGCCGTACCCGGCGCTCAGACTGTCGCCCAGCACGACGATGGTGCGCTGAGCGGGGGCGGCAGCACTCGCAACCGACCCGAGCGCCAGGAACATGACCGAACAGACGAACCGGATGAGCGTACTCAAAGCTGTAAACCTCACAAAAAAGGTTACCAGTCCCGAAGGGATGCTGACCATCGTGAACGACGTGGGGTTGGACATCGCCGCCGGTGAGTCAGTTGCCATCGTCGGCGCTTCCGGAGCCGGAAAATCGACGTTGTTGGCGCTATTGGCCGGCCTCGATACACCCACCTCCGGACACATAACCCTCGCGGGAGCCGACTTGACGGCGCTCGACGAGGACGGCCGCGCCCGCCTGCGCGCCGAGCGCGTGGGCTTCGTGTTCCAGTCGTTCCACCTCGTGCCTTCTCTGACGGCGTTGGAGAACGTGATGCTGCCGCTTGAACTCGCGGGCCGGCGCGACGCGCGCGACGCGGCAAGGGAAACCCTCAACCGCGTCGGACTCGAACACCGCACCGGCCACTACCCGCGCCAGCTCTCCGGCGGCGAGCAGCAGCGCGTGGCGATCGCGCGCGCCTTCGTCACGCGACCCGCGGTGCTGTTCGCGGACGAGCCCACGGGCAACCTCGACACCCATACCGGCGAGCGCATCGTCGCGCTGCTCTTCGACCTCAATTCGCAGTCACACACCACGCTGGTGCTGGTCACGCACGACCGCGCGGTGGCCGCGCGCTGCGGCCGCATCCTGCAGATGGACTCGGGAATGCTGAGATGAACGCGCTGGCGCTCGCGATCCGCACGCTGATGCGCGAATGGCGCTCGGGCGAGCTCGGCGTGCTGGTGCTCGCCATCATCGTGGCGGTGGCCGCGCTGACGGGCGTCGGCTTCCTCGTGGACCGCATCGGGATTGCCGTCGACAACCAGGCGGGCGAGGTGCTGGCCGCCGACCTGCGACTCGAATCCGGCCAGCCGATGGACGACAAGGCCATCGACGAAGCCCGCAAGCGCAACCTCTCGGTGGCGCGCATCACGGGCCTTTTCAGCGTGGTGTTCAACGGTGACTTCAACCAGCTCACCTCGCTGCGCGCGGTCTCCGCGGGCTACCCGCTGCGCGGCAAAGTCATGCTGTCGAACGAGCCCTTTGGCGCACCGGAGCTCGCCACGGACGTACCCGCGCGCGGCGAGGTTTGGCCGGACTCGCGCCTGGCCGCGGCGCTGGGCGCCACGGTGGGCACGACGGTCAACATCGGCGCGAGCAATTTCCGCGTGTCGCGGATCCTCATCAGCCGGCCGGACCAGGGCGCCACGTTCCTCGAGCTCGCGCCCAGCCTCATCATGAACGCCGATGACCTGCCGGCCACGCAGCTCGTGCAACCGGGCAGCCGGCTGCGCCACGCGCAATTGTTCGCCGGCCCGCGCAGCGACATCGCCACATTCAAGGAATGGCTCGAGACCCACAAGAAGCCCAACGAAGAAATCGAGGACGTCGAGGATTCGGCGCCGCAGATCAAGTCGGCCATCGACCGCTCCGCGCGTTTCCTCAGCATTGCCAGCCTCGTGGCGGTGCTGCTGTGCTCGATCGCCGTGGCCATGGCGGCACGCCGCTACGTGCAGCGGCACCTGGACTCGGTGGCGCTGCTCAAGACGCTGGGCGCGACGCGTGGTTTCACGCTGAGCGTGAGCCTCACGCAGCTGGTGCTCATTGGCATCTGCGCGGCCATCGTGGGTTCGCTCATTGGCTTCGGTGCCCAGGCCTGGCTGGTCAAGATCCTGTCGGGCTGGCTGCGCGGTGACCTGCCGCCCCCGGGCCTTGCACCGCTGGGCGTGGGTTTCCTCACGGCAATCGCAGTCCTCGGCGGCTTTGCGCTGCCACCGCTGCTCCAGCTGTCGCGCACGCCGGCGCTGCGCGTGCTCCGCCGCGACGTCGGGCCGCCGGCGCCGTTGGTGGTGCTGGCGTTCGGCCCGGCCGTGGTGGCCGTCAGCTTCCTGATCTGGTGGGTGACGCGCGACCTCAAGATCTTCCTCGCCTTCGTGCTCGGCCTCAGTGGCTTCCTGCTGGTGGTCGCGGCCTTCGGCTGGCTGCTGGTCAAGCTGACGACCCGGCTGCGCCATGGCGTCGGCGTGTCGTGGCGCTACGGCATCGCGAACCTCGGCCGCCGCCGCACGGAAAGCGTGGTGCAGCTCACCGCGTTCGCGCTGGGGCTCATGATGCTGTTGCTGCTCACGGTGGTGCGCAACGACCTCATGAACGACTGGCGCCGCAGCCTGCCGCCCGACACTCCCAACTTCTTCTTCGTGAACATTCCTTCTGACCAGAGCGAGCAGTTCGCGCAATTCCTCACCGAACGCGGCGCGCAGGATGTGCGCGTGCGTCCCATGGTTCGGGCGCGCATGACGCACATCAACGGCAAGCCGGTGGCGGACATCAAGTTCGCGACGCCGCGCGGACGCAACTTCGCCGACCGTGACCAGAACATCACCTGGAGCGCGGACCTCAACCGCGACAATGAAATCACCGCGGGCAAATGGTTCACGCCCGAAGACACCGGCAGGCCGCTGGTGTCGGTGTCCACGGAATACCAGGAGGAACTGGGCCTGAAGATTGGCGACACGTTGCAGTTCGACATCGCCGGCGAAACGCAGGCCGCACGCGTCTCGAGCGTGCGCAAGGTGAAGTGGGACAGCTTCCAGCCCAACTTCTTCCTGATCTTCGCGCCGGGCCTGCTCGACGGCACGCAGGGCACCTACATGACGGCGGTGCACATGGACGCGCGCAATCCCAGGACCATCGCCGACCTGGTGCGCAACTTCCCGAGCGTTTCGGTTTTCAACGTCGACGACCTGCTTGGCCAGGTCCGCTCCATCATCAACAAGGCCCTGGCGGCGGTGCAGAGCGTCTTCGCCTTCACGCTGTGCGCCGGCCTGGTGGTGCTCATCGCCGCGGTGCAGGCCAGCCGCGAAGAACGCCGCTTCGAGAGCGCCATGTTGCGCACGCTCGGCGCGCACCGGCGCACGGTGCTCAAGGGTCTGCTGGCGGAGTTCGCGACGCTGGGCGTGCTGTCCGGCCTGCTGGCGTCGATCGGCGCCTCCATTGCCGGTGTGTACGTGGCCAACCGCGTGCTGCAGATCCCGTACACGCCGGATCCCTGGGTGTGGATCTACGGGATCATCGGCGGCGGGTTGCTGGTGTGCCTCGCAGGCTGGCTGGCCACGCGCTCGGTCGTGAACCAGCCGCCGGTCCTCACGCTGCGGAGCGGCTGATGATTTCCGGGCGCCGGCCGAAGCATCGCTCCATGGTAGGTTGGTACGACCCGCGCGTGCTGATGCACTCGGCCTACCAGATCGCAATCGCCAACATCTTCGGGCGTCATTCGGATACGCGGCTCATCGAGGCGCTGGCCAGCCAGCCCCAGGACGCCTTCGACTATTCGCAGGAGCAGGGTGATTTCTGGTTCGACTACGTCTCGGACGTGGGCGACGGCTGGAACCCGACCTACGCCGTGGCCGATGCCATCGCGCAGCCTGCACTGGACCTGGTGCACGGCGACACGCGCGAGACGCTCAGCGCCGGGCGCGTGCTGGTGTTCGGCGGCGACGAGGTCTATCCCTATCCCTCGCGCAACGAGTACGAAGTCCGCACCGAGGGCCCATACACGCACGCCTTCGCAGGCCGTGCCCGCCCCGACATCTACGCCATCCCCGGCAACCATGACTGGTACGACAGCCTGGTCGCGTTCTCGCGCACGTTCTGCCGCCCGGAGCGCGGCTTTGCCACCTGCAAGACGCGGCAGACGCGCAGCTACTTCGCGCTGCGGCTGCCGGCCAACTGGTGGCTGGCCGCCATCGACCTGCAACTCGGCGCGGATCTCGACGAGCCGCAGGTGCAGTACTTCCAGAAAGTCGCCGCGCACATGGACGATGCGGCGCGGCTCATCTTTTGCGTGCCAGAGCCACGCTGGATCCTCGAAGACGCCTATCCCCGCCACTCGAGCTACGAAGAACTGTCGGGCACGCAGTTCCTCGAAGAGAAAGTCTTCAAGCGCAAGGCGAAAGTCTTCCTGACCGGCGACCTGCACTTCTACAAGCGCCACGAAAACGCGGCCGGCGTGCAGAAGATCACCTCGGGTGGCGGCGGCGCCTTCCTGCACCCGACGCACGCGCCGAGGACGAAAACCCTGCGCCAAGGCTTCGTGCAGCGCGCCGCCTACCCGGACGAGAAAACCTCGGCACGGCTGGCCTGGCGCAATTTCCTGTTCCCGGTGCTGAATCCGAAGGCGGGCTGGCTCTACGCCTTCCTCTACTCGATGTCGGCGTGGCTGGCATCGGCCAGCCTGGACGCCGCCGATGTCATCGACCTGCCCACCGCGTTCGGCGCGGCGCTGAATGCCGCGATCCGCGATCCGCTCAACGGCATGTGGCTCATCACCATCGTCGCGGGATTCATCTTCTTCACCGACACGCATGCCAGGTACTGGCGCGTCCTGGGCGGCGCGTTCCACGCGACGCTGCACCTCGGGGCGGCATTCGTGGTGGGCTGGCTGGCGCTGCTGCTGACGGTGCGCGTCTTCGAACTCCACTACGGCGGCATCGTGCAGTTGCTGGCATCCGGGCTCATCACCGTGGTGCTGGGCGCGGTGGTGGGCTCCTTCATCCTCGGCGTCTATCTATTCGTATCCATCAACGTCATGGGGCGGCATTCGAACGAGGCCTTCTCCTCGCTGCGCATCCAGGACTACAAGCAGTGGCTGCGGCTGCGCATAGACGCCTCGGGAACGCTGACCATCTACGCCATCGCAATCGATCGGGTACCGCGGCGCTGGCGTGCGCAACAACGCAATGGCGAACCGACCTGGGTGGCGAACGACGCGCGCGCGACGCCGCCGCGTCTCATCGACAAGGTGGTGTTGCGGCCGTGAGGTAGCGGCGCGGAAGCGCCGAGGCGTCAGCGCTCGACGGCGAAGCGCACCCAGCCGACCGGAATGCTCTCGCGGCGCATGTTCATGCCTTCGATGGTCATGAGGTAATTGCCGGGGCCGAAGGCCCCTGCATTGAGCGACATGCGCAGGTCGCCGTTGGAATCCTTGGTGATGCCATCGATCTTGGCGATGCTTCCCTGGTCGACGCGGTCGATGTTCACGCGGAAGGCGGTGTACCGCGACCACGACAGGTCGGTCTTCAGCTCGGCGAATTCGCCCGGATGGATGGTGAGCGAGGCCTGCGACGGCGGACCGTTGCGCGCCACCTCGACCTTGATGGGCCGCTTGTGGGTGGAGGGCTCGACCGGACGTTCGTGGTTGGCCTGCTTCAGCTTGGCGATGGTGGTGTCGCGCGAAGACACCTGCATGGCCAGCGCCAGGCACCCGATGATCGCGGCAATCGCCACGCCGGCCGCGGCGAACGTGAATGCGGGCTTCTCCCAGAGCTTTTTTGGCTTCTCGGCCCAAGGTTCGGCGATGCCCGCCGCGTCCAATAGACGCAGGCCGGCATTGACGCGGTCGGGAAGCCCCAGCTCTTCGATGAGCTGCGGACGCGAGCGGATCAGCTTCTCGAAATCGGTGACGCCCTTCGGCGGCAGGCGGCCAGCAAGGTAACGCTCGACGATCTGATTCTTGATGATGAATTCACGATCCATCGCAGGCGCGGGAGCGCCGGGCGCCGGAGCCTGGGCTCCAGGAGCCTGGTTTACACCAGAGGAATCGATACGACTCGCAGCTTCCATCTTGCTTCGATATTCCGCACATTCAGGGCCAAACGGCATTCGCGGCCATCACTGCCGGACCAGACGCGCCGCAAGAAGGCCAGGCGCCATTCGGGCTGGTATCTGCCATTGGTCCTGCAGGATCGCACCCGCTTATGCTGCGTTTCTTATGTCCGGACGCCGCTGCGCCGCTTCACATTCCACGCAGCGGTTCCCCCCGAACCTGCGACGTGGTTCGCATTTTTTCGCTGAGAACAGGAGCATGACCCAATGACCCCATCGCGCAATCCGCTCGCCACCGCGGTATCCCTGGCCATGATGGCCGTGGGCGCACAGGGCGCGGCCGCCGCCGACCAGCCGTCCACGGCCATTACCATCTACAGCTCGGCGGCGCCGGGCGGAATCTCGCCGGAGTTCTACCGGCCCATCCCGGGACAGGGCGTCCCGAACGCCATGGCGGTGCCGGGCTACGCACTGGTGCGCGACGAGCGCGAGATGAAGATCCGCCAGGGCCGTTCGCAATTGTCGTTCACCGACGTCGCGGCGCTCATCGATCCGACCACGGTGACCTTCACCTCGCTGTCGGACCCGGCGACGCGCGTGCTGGAGCAGAACTTCCAGTTCGACCTGGTGAGCACGCAGAAACTGCTGCTCAAGTTCATCGATCGCGAGATCACGGTCGACAAGAACGCCGGCAACACCGTGACCCCGATCACCGGCACGCTGCTCTCGGCCACCGACGGCATCGTGCTGCGTGGCAAGGATGGCTCCATCTACTCGCTGCCGGGCTACACCTCGGTGCGCTTCCCCGACCTGCCGGGCGGGCTCAACACGCGGCCGACGCTGGTGTGGGACGTGTATTCGAACGCGGGCGGCAACCAGAAGACGCGCGTCACCTACCAGACCGGCGGCGTCACCTGGTGGGCGGACTACAACCTCATCTTCAATGAAGGCGCCGACGCCAACAGCGGCCTGCTGGACCTGTCGGCCTGGGTGAGCATAATCAACCAGTCCGGGGCGAGTTATGCGGACGCCAAGCTCAAGCTCATCGCCGGCGACGTCCACCGCGTGCAGCCGGAAGCGGACATGGTTTCCAAGCGCGCCCGAGTCTCGATGGCCATGGAGGCCGCTGCGGCGCCGGCGGGCTTCGAGCAGAAGGATTTCTTCGAGTTCCACCTCTACACGCTGGGCCGTCCCACCACGCTGCCGAACAATTCCACCAAGCAGATCGAGCTGTTCGACCAGGCGAAGCAGATCCCGGCGAAGAAGGTGCTGGCGTACTACGGCCTGCAGAACGCCTACCTGTACGACTCGCCGTACACCGACCGCAATCTCGGCGTGCAGATGAACAAGAAGGTCGACGTGTACCTCGAGTTCAAGAATGACAAGGCGTACGGGCTCGGCGTGCCGCTGCCCGCGGGGCGACTGCGCGTGTCGCAGCTCGACAAGGCCGACAACAGCCTCGAGTTCATCGGCGAGGACCAGATCGATCACACGCCCAAGGACGAAATGGTGCGCGTGAAGCTGGGCTCGGCCTTCGACGTCGTGGGCGAACGGCGCCAGGTCGATTTCACCGTCGACAGCAAGGCGCGCTGGATGGAGGAAGAAATCGAAGTGAAGCTGCGCAACCACAAGACGCAGCCCGTCGAAGTGGTGGTGAAGGAAAACCTCTACCGCTGGAGCGGCTGGAAGATCCTCACCAAGACGCACAACTTCGTGAAGGAAGACGCGCGCACCGTCTACTTCCCGGTGAAGGTGCCCAAGGACGGGGAAGCCGTCGTCAGGTATCGTGTGCGCTACACGTGGTGAAGCACATCATGCGATGGACGACTGGCAAGCGTTTCTCGGGCGGCTGATCGCGCTAGCCTGCTTTGGCGCCGGCCTCTGGTACCTGGCCCGGGGGCTGGCGCGGCTCGTGCTGCCGGTGCGCGAAATGAAGTGGGTGCCGGTCAACGGCCGTATCACGCTGTCGGGCGTCGAACCGATCGACCACGGCGACAGCACGTCCTATGTGCCGGAGCTGCAGTACCAGTATCACTACCAGGGCATCGATTACATCAACGAGCGCGTCGCGCCACTCGAAGTCTTGTTGAACTCCCGCTGGTCGGCCGAATCCCTGGCCCGGAAATATCCGCGGGGCCGCGAAGTCGCGGTGTACGTGAATCCGCGTAATCCCGGCCAGTCGGTGCTGGAGCCAGGTCGACAGGTTTTCGCGGCGACCGGTTACGCCCTCCTGGGCGTGGTGCTGTGCACCTTGCCCATCCTCTATGTCATATCTCGCTGAACGCTCAGCTGAGCGCGAGCCGCGCCGAAGCGTGTAAACCCGGCCGCTGGAATCGCATCCAAGCCCTTATCGTGGCGTCATCTTTTGACGCAGCAGGGCGGCGCGTTTCCAATGAATCTGACCGAGACTTCGCTTCGCAATCCGGCAGGCGTGCTGGTGGCCATCCTCATGGTTGCGCTGCTGGGCGTGTTCGCGCTGGTCAAACTACCGATCCAGCTGTTCCCCAACGTCGAAGAGCCCGTCATCTCGATCTTCACGTCGTGGCGCGCCGCAGCACCGGCCGAGATCGAGTCCGAGATCATCGAGCCGCAGGAACGGGCGCTGCAGGGATTGCGGGGCATGCGCTCGCTGAATGCCTTTGCGAACGCCGGCAGCTCGTTCCTCAACCTGCAGTTCGCGGTCGGAACCGACATGCAGGCGACCATGCTGGAAGTCATCAGCCGCATGAACCAGCTGCCGCCCTTGCCGCGCGACGCGCAGGCGCCACAGATTTCGCTGGGAGAGGACGGGGGTAATGGCCCCAACAACACCCTGTCCTGGTTCTTCGTGCAGCTGCTGCCGGGAACCCCGGGCCCCATCGACAACTACCGGCGCCAGATCGAAGAGCTGTTCCGCAACCGCATCGAGACTATTCCCGGTGTCTCCAACGTGCGCATCAACTTCGGCTCGGACGAAGAGCTGCAGATCGTGTTCGACCCGGCGCGCGCCGCCGAGCTCGGCATCCAGATTCCGCGCATGGCGGAGGTCGCGGGATCGGCGGGCGACGTCTCCGGCGGCTTCGTGGACATCGGCCGCCGCCAGTACACCGTTCGCTTCGCCGGGCGTTATTCGGTCGACCAGTTCAACGACCTGGTGATCGAGTGGCGGGACGGCCGGCCGGTGCGCCTCGGTGACGTGGCCACGGTGCAGGTGAGGCGCGGCGACCGCAGCGATCTCGCGCTGCAGAACGGCAATCCGGCCATCGGCATCCAGATCATGAAGGAGAACGACGCCAACGTTCTCGAAACGCTGAACACCGTGAAGGCCGAGATCGACTCGATGCGCGACAACGAGCTCAAGGCCATGGGCCTGTCGATCGCGCAGTCGTTCGACCCCTCGGTGTTCATCGGCCAGGCCATCGACATGGTCACCGGCAACCTGTTCGCCGGC
>DASUGK010000065.1:0-20867 GCA_036274075.1 Steroidobacteraceae bacterium
GCAGAGCGAAAGCAGCGCGGACACCTGCTCGGTGCTGCGCGGACGTACCAGGATGTCGGCCTCCACGCGGCCGTGGAAAATGGCGCTGCCACGCTCACGCACCGCCGCGCCTTCGAGCATGCCCTGCTCGCCGACGATGGCCTTGAGATCCGATTTCAATGCGGCCTGCGACATGCGGCCGCTAAGGTAGCGCCTCCCGTCATCTGTCGCCAGAACGGGCTGCCGCCAGAACGACGGCAGCCGTGCACGGGATCAATGCAGCGTCGGCTGTTCCTTGCTGTCTTCGTCACTGGTCGGAAACAGCGCCTGGTCGAGCGCGTGCACATAGGTCGCGACGTTGACGGTACCGGGCACCAGCACGCGCCCACCGAACAACAGGTTCGGCACGGTGCGAACGCCGAAACCCCGCAGGCGCTCTTCGCTGCCGACCAGCGCGGAGTCGCCCTCGCGCGTTTCGAGGAAGGCCTGGACGGTTTTGTCGGAAAGCCCCGCCTCGGCGCCGAGTCCCGCGAGCACCTTCACGTCGCCTATGTCGGCGCCACGTTCGAAGTACGCGCGAAAGACGGCCGCGGCCACGTTGGCGTGACGCCCCTCGTTCACCGCGAGCTGCACCAGTCGGTGCGCTTCGGAGGTGCTCGGCAGCTCGCCGAGCTTCTCGAAGTGGAAATCGATGCCGAGCTCGCGGCCCGCCTCGGTCAGGCTCTTTTCCGCAAACGGCACGCTGATGCCGGCGGGCAGGCGCTCCGCCAGGTAGTCGTGGAAGCTGCGCGGATTCTTCCCCGCCGCCAGCGGAGCCATGCGGAACGGGTGCCAGCGCAAGCGGGTTTCGACATCGCCCGAAAGACTTCCAAGCGCACGCGTGAGTTGCGCCATGCCCAGCCAGGACCACGGGCAGGTGAAGTCGGCTACGAGATCGATTTCGAGCGTCTTACGCACGTCGATCAACGGTCTGATGGGTGTGTTCATGCGGCATATCTGGGAACGCCGCGCACACCTTCAAGCCATCGTCCGTTGCGCCCCCAGGTTCGCGTGAACCTGTTCGGTGATGCGGATTGCGGTCTCGAGTGCACGCAGCCCATCTTCTCCAGACACGATCGGCCGACGGTCGTTCCGTATGCAATCGAGAAACGACTCGATCTCCGCCCTGAGCGCGTCGCCCTGCTCGAGGTTCGCTTCCTCGATGCTGACCGGCAGCTGTCCCGGCGCCGGCGCGCTGTCGCGCTTGCGGATCAACGTCAGAATTTTCTGCTGCAGGTCGAGGGAAATATAGGCGGCGTCTTCGAAGATCCTCAGCTTGCGTTCAGTTTTCATGCTGACGCGGCTCGCGGTGGTGTTGGCGACGCAGCCGTTGGCGAAGCGCAGGCGCGCATTGGCGATGTCGATTTCGCTGGAGAACACCGGGGTACCGACCGCGTCGATGCTGACGATGTCGCTGCCGGTGAGCGACTGCACCAGGTCGATGTCGTGGATCATGAGGTCCAGCACCACGTTGACGTCGGTGCCGCGTTCCTTGAATGGTGCCAGGCGGTGGCATTCCATGAAGCGCGGCGCGCGCAGGTGCGGCTCGGCCGCGAGCACCGCGGCATTGAAACGCTCCAGGTGGCCGACCTGCAGGATGCGGTGTTGCGCAGCGGCCCGCGCGATGAGCTTGCGCGCCTGATCTGGTGTCTCGGTGATGGGCTTCTCCACCAGCACGTGAGCCCCGGCGGCGAGAAAGGCATCGGCGATCTCGAAGTGCGCCGGAGTCGGCGTCACCACGCTTACGGCGTCGATCTTGCCGAGCAGTTCGCGATAGTCGGCCACCGGCCGGGTGCCCGTCTCCGCGGCCACCGCGTTGCGCACCTCTTCGCGACCGTCCGCCACCGCGACCAGTTCGCATCCCGCAAGTTGCGCGTACTTCTGCGCATGGAAGCGCCCCAGATAGCCGACCCCGATGACCGCCGCCCTGATTTTGTTCATGCGCTATTATGCGCGCGCTTTCCCGCCGCCCGGCGGGACTCCTCGGGGGCAAGGCGGAATTGTTCAGCTGGTTCGAACGCGCACGCAGTTACTACTTCTCGCAGTCGCGCCCGAAATTCGAAGCGATGACCCTGGGGCTCGCGCTGCTCGTGGGGCTCATCGTCATGCCCGCGCTCATCTACCTGGCGGGCCGCTACTCGCTCGGACCTTATGGCCACGGCACTCCGCTCGAGCCGAACAGCAATCTCTTCACGCTGTTCTACGACTTCTACAAAGGCCTCATCGAGCTGCGACCGAGTTGCTGGATCGTGGTCATCGGACCTTTCGTCTTCCTGAGCTTCGTGCGGATCTGCCGGCTCATCCTGCGCAAGGTATAAGTAAAACCAGTCCGGGCAAAACGTGATCCAGGTCACGTTCTGGCCGGTGCGCTACCCGCCGCTCTCGCAAATTTGTGACGCAATTCAGCGACACTCGCTCCCGCCGAGCGTCCAGACAGCGGGAAGAAGAAAAATGAGCGAGTACTACCTCGCGGATCGAAATGCCGAAGAGCGCGTGCGTCGTCGCGAACTCGATCGAAACGCGGACAAATCGCCCACCGAAAGCCAGAACGTGAAAGTGACCTTGTTAGGGGACTTCATGTTCCCGTCCAGCGAGTCACAGGGGTTCGACCCGTACAACAACGTGCACGGCAAGACCACGCGCGAAGCCTGGCGCATGCGGCGCGACCGGCGATGAGATCTCGGCGCGGCGATCCCGCCCCGCGGTCGCGGGGCTTCCCCTGCGAGTGCCCCCGGGAGTCCCCGGCGCACGGACGCGGCCGCCGGAACCAACTCGGCGAATCGGTACTCGAACTGTCCCATGCGGGCGCGGATCAGGACTTCGGCCAATAGCTCCACAAGGCGATCGCCAGCATCAGGGCGAGTCCCGCGTGCGCGGCCAGCCTCCACGAGCGCCGGCGCAATTCCCCGTAGAAGCTGGTAACCGCGATTGCCGCCAGCATCACCGCCAGCAGGCAGGCCATTCCCAGCGGACCGTGCTCGTCCGCGAGCCGTGAATTTGCGTCTGGAATCAGCAGAAAAACCACTCCAGTCAGCAATAACGCGACCGCAATGGAGACTGTCGAACCCATCACGATTCCAAGGAGAACGACCAGTGGGCGCATGGTTTGACCAAAGTTTGGGGCGATTGGACTTGAAGCAGGCCGCCGCGCGGCCTTAGTGTTGAATTGTACGGACCCTTCTCAATGACTGAGATACCTCGCCGCATGAATTCCACCCTTGCCCACCCTTCCCGCTGGCTCGCTCCTTCCCTGCTGGCGATGCTGCTGCTGCTCACCAGCTCCGCGCAGGTGCCGGCCAACACCCAGTTGCCCGCCGGGTCGGTGGTGCCCACGGAGCGGCATCGCTCGGTGGCGCGTCGCGTGGGTTCGATGCTCGAGGGCATGCACTACAGCGGCTCCAAGCTGGACGACAAGCTGTCAGCCATCGTCTACACGCGCTACCTCGAGGCCATCGACGGGCAACACACCAGCCTGCTGGCCTCCGATATCGCCGAGTTCGACCAGTACAAGCTGCGTTTCGACGACATGATCCGCAGCGGCGACGTGGACCCGGCCTTCGCGATCTTCGCCCGCTTCCAGCAGCGCAATCGCGACCGCATCAAGTTCGCGATCGCGCAGCTCGACAAGGAGCCGGACTGGACGCTGAACGAAAGTTTCGAATTCGACCGCGAGAAGGCGCCGTGGGCGACGTCGCAAGCGGAGCTCGACGACTTCTGGCGCAAGCGCGTCAAGAACGACGCGCTGTCGCTGCTGCTCACCGGCAAGAGCTGGGATGAGGCGGCCAAGCTGCTCAAGAAGCGCTACGAGACCACGTTGAAGCGCGTCGACCAGGTGAGCGCCGATGACGTGTTCGAATCGCTGATGAACTCCTACGCGCGCGCCTACGACCCGCATTCCAGCTATTTCTCGCCGCGCAGCTCGGAGGAATACCGCATCCAGATGAGTCTGAACTACGACGGCATCGGCGCGTCGCTGCAGCTCGTCGACGACTACGTGACCATCATGAACGTCATCGAAGGCGGCCCGGCCGCCGTCGCCGGCACGCTCTCGGTCAAGGATCGCATCACCGGCGTCGGCCAGGGCAAGGAAGGCCCGGTGACCGACGTGCTCGGCTGGCGCATCGACGACGTGGTGCAGCTGATCCGCGGCCGCGCCGGCACCACCGTGCGCCTGCAGGTGCTGCCCGCCGGTGCCGCGCCCGGCACGGCGGAAAAGACGCTGGAATTCGTGCGCAACAAGGTGACGCTCGAGGCCCAGGCCGCCCAGAAGGAACTGCGCACCATCAAGCGCGGTGACAAGGAAATCCGCGTCGGCATCATCAACGTGCCGGCGTTCTACCAGGACGTCGAGGCACAGAATGCCGGCGACAAGGACTTCCGCTCGACCACGCGCGACGTGCGCCGCCTGATCAACGAGCTCAAGACCGAGAAGATCGACGGCCTGGTGCTCGACCTGCGCGGCAACGGCGGCGGCTATCTACCCGAAGCGACCGCACTGACGGGCCTGTTCATCGACAAGGGGCCAGTGGTGCAGCTCAAGGTCACGACCGGCGAGCTCGAAGTACAGGACGATCCGGAAGCCGGCGTCGCCTACTCCGGCCCGCTCGCCGTGCTGGTGGACCGCTTCAGCGCCTCGGCCTCGGAGATCTTCGCCGGCGCGCTGCAGGACTATCACCGCGCCACCATCCTCGGCCAGCGCACCTTCGGCAAGGGCACGGTGCAGAACCTCGTGCCGCTCGATCGCTGGTCACCGCGCCCGGTCAACGGACAGCTGACCGTGACCATCGGCAAGTTCTATCGCGTCACCGGCGAGAGCACCCAGCATCGCGGCGTCGAGCCCGACGTGACACTGCCTTCGCAGATCGACATCGACGAGTTCGGCGAGAGCGCCCTCGCCGGCGCCCTGCCCTGGGATCGCATCCCGGGCGTGCCGTTCCGCAGTGAAGCCAAGGCGCAGCAGCCCAACATCGCCCTGCTCGCCACCGAAGAGAAACAGCGCGCCGACAAGGATCCGGACTACCGCTGGCTGGTCGCCGACCTCGCGGCCAACGACGCGGTCCGCAAGCAGACCTCGCTGTCGCTCAACCTGCAGCAGCGCAAGGCCGAGCGCGAGCGCCTCGACAAGGACCGCCTGACTCGCGAGAACGCGCGCCGCGCGGCCCAGAATCTGCCGCCGCTCAAGACCGCCGAAGAGCTCGCGGACGTGAAATTCCCCGACACCGTGCTCGACCAGGCCGCCGAAGTCATGACCGACATGGTTACGGGCAACCGCCCGATGCACCCGACGCCCACCCGCACGGTTCGCAGCGACGGCAAGAAGCCCGAATAGCACCCCGGCCAAGCCATTGCCCCAGGACTTCTGGTGTTGTAGTTGACTACAACACCAGATTTCCCTAAACTCCTGCCCATTCGCAACCAATGAAGCTGCTGCGACGTCTTAACCCGCAGCAGCGACCAGGGGATGGGCCATGGCAAAAATCATTCTTAGCGCCGGCGTCGCGTTGCTCGCGCTCGCATTGGGCGCATGTGCAAGGGACGGCGTAGCCGCCGACAGTTCCACCCAGGCGAAGGAAGACAAGGCCAAGGCCGACGCGGCGATTCCAGTCGAGGTGGCCCGGCCGGTACGCGGCGAAATGCTCGCCATGTACAGCGGCACGGCGACGCTCGAGGCGGAAGCGGACGCCGAGATCCTCGCGAAGGTGAATGGCGAAGTGCGCCGCATCTACGTCGAGGAAGGCGACCACGTGCCGGCCGGCCAGATCCTCGCGCAGCTCGATGATCGGCAGCTGCGCCTGCAGGCCGCGCAGACCAGCGCTGCACTCGCCAAGACCGAGCGTGACTTCAATCGCCAGGTCGAGCTCAACAAGAAGGGGCTCGTGTCGGCGGGCGCCTTCGAGGGCCTCAAGTTCGATCTCGACAATGCGCGCGCCGCGGACGACCTCGCCCGGCTCAATCTCTCGTACAGCGCGATTCGCGCGCCGTTCGCCGGCGTGGTGTCCTCGCGCTACGTGAAGCTCGGCCAGGAACTGGCGATCGGCAACAAGATCTTCCGCGTGACCGACCCGACACCGCTCAAGGCGAACGTGTTCGTCCCCGAACGCGAGCTGGCGCGGCTCAAGCCTGGCCAGTCGGCCACCGTCAGCGTCGATGCGCTGGCGGGTCGCAGCTTTCCCGCCACCGTCCACCTGGTGGCGCCCACGGTGGACTCCGCGACCGCGACCTTCAAGGTCACGCTCGAGGTCAGGGACACGCGCGGCGAGCTCAAGCCCGGCATGTTCGCGCGCGTCGGCATCGTCTTCGAACGACGCGACGGCGCGCTGACCATCCCGCGGGTCGCGCTGCTCGACACCGACGGCGCCTCGAACGTGTTCGTGGTCAACGCCGGCAAGGCCGAGCAGCGCACCATCAGGATCGGCCTGTCGAACGCCGGCCGCATCGAGGTCATCGACGGCCTCGAGGGCGCCGAGCAGGTGGTCATCGTCGGCCAGAACGGACTCAAGGACGGCAACCCGGTACGCGTAGTCACGCTCGGCGACACCACGCAGCGCGGTAGTTAGTCATGGGCCTCGTGGATTTCGCGATTCGCCGGCGCGTGACCATCGCCATGGCGACGGTGGCGATCACCCTGCTGGGTTTCATCTCCCTGTCGCGGCTCAAGGTCAACCTGCTGCCCGACCTCTCCTACCCCACGCTCACGATCCGCACCGAGCTGCCCGGCGCGGCGCCCACCGAGATCGAGAACCTGATCTCGCGCCCGATCGAGGAAGCCGCAGGCGTAGTGCGCAACGTGCGCTCGGTGCGCTCGGTGTCGCGTTCCGGCCAGTCCGACGTCATCGTCGAGTTCAGCTGGGGCACTGACATGGATTTCGCCGGCATCGAGGTGCGCGAGCGCCTCGACCTGCTGTGGCTCCCGGTGGAGGCCACGCGCCCACTGCTGCTGCGATTCGATCCCTCCAGCGAGCCGGTGATGCGCGTGGCCTTCGTCGACGAGTCGGCGGGCGCCACCAGCAACGAGGAGCGCCTGAAATTCCTGCGCCGCTTCGCCGACGACCGCATCAAGCCGGAAATCGAGTCGGTGGAGGGCTCGGCGGCGGTCAAGGTGAGTGGCGGCTTCGAAGACGAGGTACAGATCTATGTCGATCAGCAGCGTCTCGCACAGCTGCGGCTGTCCATCGAACAGGTGGCCAGGCGCATCGGCGCGGAAAACGTCAACCTCTCCGGCGGCCGGCTGGAACAGGGCACGCAGCGCTTCCTGGTACGCACCGTCAACGAGTTCGACACCCTTGAGGACATGGCCAATGCCGTCATCGCGGTGGTCGACGGCCAGCCGGTCTACCTGAAGGACGTGGCGCGCGTCGAGCGCGGCTACAAGGATCGCACCGCGATCACGCGCCTCGACGGCAAGGAGTGCATCGAGCTCGCGATCTACAAGGAAGGCGACGCCAACACCGTGCAGCTTGCGCACGGCATCACGGACCGTCTGGAGTCGCTCGGCAAGACGCTGCCGGCCGGCACGAAGCTCGTGCCGGTCTACGACCAGTCGAAGTTCATCGCGAGCGCGGTCAGCGACGTCAAGGACGCCGCCATCCTCGGCGGCCTGCTTTCGATCCTGGTGCTGTATTTCTTCCTGCGCGACGCCTGGGCGACGATCGTCACCGGCATCGTCATCCCGGTCACGGTGGTGGGCATCTTCGTGATGATGTACGCCTTCGACCTGACGCTGAACGTCATGTCGCTGGGCGGCATCGCGCTGTCGGTGGGCATGCTCATCGACAATTCCGTGGTCATCCTCGAGGCCATCGCCCGCCGCAAGGAAGCCGGGCTATCTACCCTGGACGCGGCCCGCGAAGGCACGGCCGAAGTCGCCACGGCGGTCACCGCCTCGACGCTCACCTCGGTGGCGGTGTTCTTCCCGATGGTGTTCGTCAGCGGCATCGCCGGGCAGCTGTTCCGCGACCAGGCGCTGACCGTGACCTTTGCGCAGCTCATCTCGCTCATGGTGGGAATCACGCTGGTCCCCATGATGACCGCGTGGCGGGCTCGCCTGGGCGAACCCGCGCACGAACTGGCGCCCGACGCAGGCGAACCGCGCGAGACCCTGGGTGCGCTGCGCGGCTACCTGCGGGCCTTCTTCGCCAATGTGCCCGTGCGCTACCCGCCGCGTCCGCCGCGGGACTCCCGCAATCCTTTCATGATCGCCTGGCGCGCCATCAAGTCGTTGCTGCGCGTCGTGCTGGCCGCGATCACCCGCTTCCTGCGCCTGCTCTCCGGCCTGCTCGGCAAGGTGTTCGCCGTGCTGCTCTCGCCCTTCGTCTGGGCCACGCAGAAATCCTACGACCTGCTCGACCGCAACTACCCGAAGCTGCTCGACTGGGCGCTGGCACGCCGTGCGGCGGTGCTGTTCACCGCGTTCGGCATCCTGGCCGCGACCGCGATGATCCTGCCGAGCCTCGGCAGCGAGCTGATTCCACAGCTTTCGCAGGGTGAGTTCACCGTCAAGATGCGCCTGCCGGCCGGCTCGCCGCTCGAAACCACGGACCGCCAGGTGCAGCACGTGCAGGGCGCGGCGCGCGACCTGCCGAATCTCGACAGCGCCTATTCGGTGGCCGGCACCGGCAACCGCCTCGATGCCAACCCGGTCGACTCTGGCGAAAACACCGGCAACCTCGACGTGAAGCTCAAGGCGCCGATCGACAAGGCCGGCGAGGAGCGCGCCATGCAGTCGCTGCGCGAACAGCTCGGGCAGATCCCGGGCGCGCAGTATGAATTCGCGCGCCCCTCGCTGCTGACGCTGGCGACGCCGGTGGAAGTGATCCTGTCGGGCTACGACCTCGACCGGCTGTCGCTGGCCGCCAACGCGGTGCGCGATGGCATGGAGCGCTCCGGCGACTTCCGCGACATCCGCTCCAGCATCGAGGGCGGTCATCCCGAAATCCAGATCCTGTTCGACCAGGAACGTGCCTCGCAGCTCGGACTCGCGGTACGCGACATCGCCGATCGCGTGGTGTCGAACGTGCGCGGCAGTGTCGCGACGCGCTACCGGTTGCAGGAGAAGAAGATCGACGTGCTGGTCCGCAGCGTTGATACGCGCGCCGCCTCGATCGAAGAGGTCAGAAATCTCGTGGTGAACCCGGGCTCGGAACGTCCGGTCCCCCTGTCCGCCGTCGCCGAAGTCCGGCTCGCCACGGGACCTGCTGAAATCCGCCGCGCCAACCAGGAGCGCGTGGCGGTGATCTCCGCCGCGCCTGCGCAGGGCGACCTCGGCGAAGCCACGCGCACCGCGCAGTCGATCCTCGCCGCGACCACGCTGCCGGTCGGCATCACCGGGTCGGTATCCGGCCAGAGCGAGGAGATGACCCAGAGCTTCCGCTCGCTCGGTCTCGCCTTCGCGCTGGCGGTGTTCCTCGTGTACCTGGTGATGGCCTCGCAGTTCGAATCGCTGCTGCACCCGCTGGTCATCCTGTTCACCATCCCGATGGGCCTGATCGGCTCGATCTGGGGCCTGTACATCACCGGCACCACCATCAACTCCGTGGCGCTGATCGGCCTCATCATGCTGGCCGGCATCGTGGTCAACAACGCCATCGTGCTCATCGACGCGATCAACCAGGCGCGCGAGCGCGGCCTGGCGCGCATCGACGCCATCAAGCTCGCGGGCCGCACGCGGCTGCGGCCCATCCTGATCACCAGCGTCAGCACCATCATCGGCCTCATCCCGATGGCCATCGGCATCGGCGAAGGCGCCGAGATCCGCCGTCCCATGGCCATCACCGTGATCGCCGGCAACCTCGTGGCGACGTTCCTCACGCTGGTCGTGATCCCGGTGCTGTACTCGGTCATGGACCGCAAGGAGTACGCCTCCCGCACCGCGCCGGCCGCCGGCACGGGCGCCACCGCCCTAGCTACTCCCGCGGCGCCTCCCGCCCCGGCGCGCAGCCCCGAGAAATAGGCAGTCCGCCATGGTCCACACCGACTTCGCCCTGCGCCGGCCGGTGACCACGCTGATGGCCTTCGCGGCCGTGGCGGTCATCGGGCTCATGTCGCTGCGCCTGTTGCCGCTCGAGCAGTACCCGGACGTGAGCTTCCCGTTCATGGGCGTCGGCGTGCCCTATCCCGGCTCCACGCCCGAGGAAACCGAGGAGCTCATCACCCGCCCCATAGAGGAAGCGCTCGCCACGCTGCCCGGCATCGAGGAAATCCGTTCCACCTCGAGCGACCAGGACTCGCGCTTCGAAATCCGTTTCGCCTGGGGCACCGACATCAACACCGCGGCCTTCGAGGTGCGCAACAAGATGGACACGGTGCGCGCGACCCTGCCGAAGACCGCCGACCGAATGTGGATGTGGATGGCGTCGACCGCCGACGCACAGATGCTCACGGTGCGCTTTTCCGCGGACCAGGACCTGTCGTCGCAGTACGACCTGCTGGACCGCTACTTCAAGAAACCCATCGAGCGGCTCGACGGCGTGGCGCGCGTGGAACTGGCGGGCGTCGAGGCGCGCGAGGTGCGCATCCTGGTCGACCCGGGCCGGCTCGCGGCGCACGCAGTCGACATCCGCCAGCTGGTCCAGCTGCTCGAGAAAAGCAATTTCTCGGTGGGCGCCGGGCAGATCACCGGCTTCGGAGAGCGCCTGCTGGTGCGGCCGCTGGGCGAATTCCGCTCGCTCGACGAGATCCGCAACCTGACCATCAAGGGCAACGTGCACGTCGCGGACGTTGCCTCGGTCGAACTGGTCAGTCCCGAAATCCTGCGCCGCCGCCATCTCGACGGCCGTCCGGCCGTGGGCCTCGACGTGTTCAAGTCGTCGGGCGCGAACGTGGTCGACGTCGTCGATCGCGTCATGAAAGTCATCGAGCGCAACAAGGCATTGCCGCAGATGCAGGGTATCCGCGTATTCGTCATCGACAACCAGGCCGAGGCGATCCGTACTTCGTTGAGCGACCTCACCGAGGCCGGGCTGGTCGGCGCGGCGCTGGCCTTCATCGTGCTGTTCATGTTCCTGCGCCACTGGCCGACGACGCTGATCGTCGCCGCGGCGGTGCCGCTGTCGCTGCTGGTGACGCTGGCCGTCATGTACTTCGCGGGCCTCACCATCAACGTCATGTCGATGATGGGCATGATGCTGGCGGTCGGCATGCTGGTGGACAACGCCGTGGTGGTGACCGAGAGCGTGTTCCGCCATCGCCAGCTCGATCCGGGCAATCCGCAGGCCGCGACGCTCGCCGGCGTGAAGGAAGTCGGGGTCGCGACGCTCGCCGGCACGGCCACCTGCGTGGTGGTGTTCCTTCCCATCCTGTTCGGCAGCAACAACCAGATCTCCATCTGGCTGACGCACGCCGCCATCCCGATCTGCGTCGCCATGGTGGCCTCGCTGATCATCGCGCAGACGCTGATTCCCATGGCGACCTCGCGCTTCCCCGCACCGCCGCCCATCGATCGCAAGAGCTGGATCGCGCGCCTGCAGGATCGCTACACGCGCTGGCTCGACTGGAGCATCCATCACCGCGGCTGGACGTTGCTCGGCCTGGTCGCTGTGCTGGCGCTCACGGTCGGCCTCATCACCGTCTCCTCGATGTTTCCCGGCAAATTCCTCAAGTTCGACCCGGGCGCGCAGGACGGCGGCAACCAGGTATTCCTCAACTACAACCTCAAGGGCTCGCACCCCATCGAGCGCGTCGAGGCCGCGGTCCAGACCATCGAGAAGCATTTCGAAGGCAAGCGCGACGCGCTCGGCATCAAGAGCCTCTACTCGGTCTACGACCAGACCAGCGGCTTCTCCATCATCGTGCTGAAGCCTCGCAACGAAGGTGGACTCAAGGTCCAGGAATTCATCGCGGAGAACCAGGACTCGCTGCCCGAGATCATCATCGGCAAGCCGAGCTTCAAGTGGGACGACGAGAACTCGATGGGCGGCCAGCGCTTCAGCGTGCAGCTCACCGGCGAGTCCACCGAGAAGCTGGCGTTGCTGGCCGACGACGTGGCGCGCGTGATGGCGAGCGCCAAGGGGCTCGAGGCCGTGCGCTCCGAGGCGCGCGAGGGCGACGAAGAAGTGCAGATCGTCGTGAACCGGCAGCGCGCCGCGGCGCTCGGCCTGACCTCGGGGGACGTGGCGCAGGCGGTGGCCGCGGGCATGCGCGGCGACCGGCTGCGCGAGTTCCGCGGCACCGAACGCGAGCTCACGCTGCGGCTCGCGTTCCGCGAATCGGATCGCCAGACGGTCGACAACCTGGCCGAATTTCCCATCTACCTGCCGGGCGGCGCGCGCGTGCCGCTGTCCGCGATCGCCGATTTCCGCATCGCCAAGGGTCCGCGCTCGATCGAGCGCATGGACCGGCTCACCTCCGTCGCCATCACCGGCAACGTGAAGCCGGATGCCACGCTCGACGGCGTCGGCAAGGAAGTCGAAGCGCTGCTGAAGAACTACCAGATGCCGCCCGGCTACTCCTGGAAGCTCGGCAAGGGCTTCGACCGGCAGGACGAGGACACGCAGACCATGGTGTTCAACCTGCTGCTGGCGATCGCGATGATCTACCTGGTGATGGCGGCGGTGTTCGAGAGCACCGTGTACCCGCTGTCGATCATCACCTCGATCTTCATGGCCATTGTGGGCGTCATCTGGTTCATGTTCGTGACGCGCACCACGGTGACGCTGATGGCCTTCATCGGCGTGCAGATCCTGATCGGCGTGGTGGTGAACATCGGCATCGTGCTGGTGGCGCACATCAACGACCTGCGCGCCGCCGGCATGGAGCGCATGGCGGCGATCGTGCAGGCGGGACGCGACCGGCTGCGGCCCATCCTCATGACCACGTTGACCGCCTCGCTCGGCCTGCTGCCGCTGGCGGCCGGCGAGGCCTCGCTCGCGGTCGGCGGCGGTGGGCCGTCGTACGCGCCGATGGCGCGCGCCATCATGGGTGGCCTGCTGGCGGGCGCGGTGATGTCGCTGTTCGTGGTGCCCGCGTTCTACGTGTGGATCGACAACGGCGCGGCGCGGGTCAAGCGCTTCCTGCTGCACACGCGCGTGCCGGATGGGCGGCCCGCGCCCGCTCAAACTACCGCAGCAGCACCTTGAACAGGTCCCAGGTGTCCTCGGCCAGCACGTTGGGCAGCTTGGCCGCGGTCACTCCCTGCGAGCCATGCGCCAGCACGTCGCCTTGCGACACCGAGCAGGACTCGGGAATCGGCACGGTGTCGTATTCGCTCAGGTAGGCGGCCGTGGCGCGCAGCCGCTCGCTGCGCTGCGCGACTTCCTGGTTGATGCCGGCGCGCTGCTTCAGGACGTTCCGCGCCTTGACGATGTCGCTCATGATGGACACGCAGGTGGCGAGGTCGCCGTAGTACTCGGTGGCCTCGCGCTTCGCCATCGCGGCACGCGCCGCTCCGACCAGGTTGGTGCGCGAGAGCCGCAGGCACAGCACCTCGGCGCAGGCGATCGCCGCGATATTGATGGCGCGCTTCGACTCGACGGAAATCCCCGGGAAGTCCCCGGCGCCCGCCTTCTCGATCTGTTCGCAGCGCGCCCGCGCGGCATGCAGCGCGCGCTCGGCCTGTTCGAGCGCGGCCTGCAACGCCGGGCGTTGCGCCGCGACCTTGGGCCGCTGCCAGCGATGCCACCACTTGTCGAGCCTGGCGAGCCGCGCGTCGCAAGCCACGAGCTGCTGGCGCGCGAGCACGATGTTCGATTCGGACTGGCGCAGCTGCTGCTCGCCGTCCTGGCGTTGCTGGAACTGGCGGCGGTTGCCTTCGAGCGCGAACGCCTTGCGCTCGCGTTCTTCCTGGCGCGCCGCGAGGTCCTGCACCAGCAGCGACATGATTTCGCGCCCGTCGCCCCACAGCGCGCGCAGGTGATAGAAGACCAGGGTGGATAGACCGGTGTCGGCCGACTCGAGCCGCTTCTCGAGGCCGTCGATGATTTCCTGCACGCGCGCGGTGGCGCCTTCCTGCTGCTTGAGCCGGTCGCGCAGGCGCTGCAGTTCCTGTGCGAGCTCTTCGTGCTGCTTACGCAGCTCCGCGCGGCTGCGGAACAGCTCGACGACGCGGCCGTCTTCCGGCGCGTCCTGCACGGCGTTGCTGGTGTTGCCGAATAACCCGAAAGGTTTCAGCGCTTTCATAAACCCCTGCGCGGTGCGGGGTCGCCCGGCCTTTGCTGGCTAAGCCCGGAACCCGTGGCCGCGGTCGATGCAGTACTCCAGCCACTTATTTAGCATCGTATTCCGGGCCCAACGCTGATCCAGTTCACGCTCCGCCACGCCGCGCAACCGCCGCAGCCCATGGTGGTCGTGCTGCACGGCCCATTCCTGGGCTTCCACCACCCGCGCGTCGTGGTAGATGCGCACGCGCATGTCGGGGTAGGTAGTAGCGGTCCCCTGTCCCGGATCGGGCGCGAACAGGTAGGTCAGGTCGAGGCTGGTGGTGTATGGCGACCGCTCGGTCACTTCGAGACGCAAATCACAATCATCCGGCACGCGCGAGATCGCCGCGGCCGGCAAATGGCGCAGGTCTCCGGCGAGTGTCGCGAGCCGCAGGTAGTTGCTCTCGTAGAGCGACATCAGCGCGACGAAACTGCGCGGCCGCGAGCGCCAGGAAACAACTGAAAGCACGTCACTCAACATAGGTCCGAATATATCGGACCAAGACGATCATTCAAGACGCAAAACTCAAGCCAAACGGGCGTGATGCAGTTCGCGTGCCGTCAATTTTTTTCGGCGTACTGGAAAACCTCTTCGAGGTTGCGGCCGAGAGCGCGCGCGAGCTTGAACGCGAGTTCGAGCGACGGCGAATATCTGCCCGCTTCGAGCGCAATGATGGTCTGGCGCGTCACGCCACACGCCTCGGCGAGCGCCGCCTGCGTCAGTTCGGCGCGCGTCTGGCGGAATTCCCGGATGCGATTGCGGACCGCGAATTCGTTCATGCGGGGTCGCGACCATGCTCGCGACCATAGCGCCACACTGTGTAGATGCTCTCGACCAGCGCACGCACGATCAATAGCGCAATCAGCGCATTCGCGACGATCATGGGACGCAACCAGTTGCGGGATTGTTCCGGCAACGCGAACAGCGTGACGACCACGCAGACGATCAACAGTGACATGCAGCCATCGGCGACGCGCGCGGCACGGTGCTGGATGCGCAGATCGCGTTCATCGAGCGTCACGCCCCCCGCGTCCTGCCTGCGCAGCATCGTCCCGATCACGATCCACCCGAAGATGAGCAGGCCCAGGTTCGTCCACAACGCGCGCGTCGCCGGATTGCGCGCCTGCTCGGCCGCCTCGCCCAGCCCCGGCAAGGCCAGCAGCAGGTTGCCGACATGGAGCGTGATCAATGCCAGGAACACCAGCGCCACCCACGACTGCTTCTCGGCGGGCGACCAGTGTTCGGGGAAAACCTCACCCGAATGGTGGGCAAGGTGAATGACGAACAGCCACAGGACGCCGTATAGGACCGCTGCGCCGACCGGACCGATGTCGATCCCGAACCAGCCATCGGGGCCGAGGAACATGCCCGCGGCGCCCAACGCGCCCAGGGCGAGCAGCACCTGCGTACGTCTTTGGATCCTGGTCATCGCGGCGGCTCCCGGATTCAAATGTCCGGTAAACCTTACATCGAGATACCGCGATGTCAAGTATTTTTTACATCGCCGCCACTCTTATCTATGGCTGGCCGCGCAGGAACGGGCAGAGATCGAGGTCCACGTTGCCGCCCGAGAGCACCAGCCCGACGCGCCGCGCACCCGCGCCTAGCTTGCCGGCGAGCAACGCCGCCACCGGCACCGCCGACGAGGGCTCGATGAGCAGCTTCAGATCGCCGAGCACGATGCGCATGGCCGCCACGATTTGCGCTTCGCTGACCGTCACCACGTCGTCGACGTGGCTGCGCAGCAGCTCGAAATTGCGCACCCCGATCGAACCGCGCAGGCCGTCGGCGATCGTCGTCGGTGCATTGACCGACTGGCGCTGGCCGCTGCGGAACGACCGGTACGCATCGTCGGCCTGCTCGGGTTCCGCGCCGACGACGCGGATGCCGGGCTGCATGGCCTTGGCCGCGAGCGCGCTGCCGCCGATGAGGCCGCCGCCGCCCACCGGCGTGCTGACGGTGTCGAGCCCGGGATGCTCGGCCAGTAGTTCGAGCATCGCGCTGCCCTGCCCCGCGATGATCCGTTCGTCGTCGAAGGGATGCACCAGCTCGGCGGGTTCACGCGCCAGGATTTCCGCGACGCGCCGCTCGCGCGCCGGCAGCCCGGGTTCGCACAGCTCGATGCGCGCGCCCGCCGCCTCGATCGCCGCGATCTTCGAACGCGCCGAATCCCGCGGGATGACCACGATCGCGCGCATGCCGCGGGCCCGCGCGGCCAGCGCCAGCGCGGTGCCGTGATTGCCCGACGAGTGCGTGATGACCAGCGGCGTGCGCGCCGCGTCCAGCTGCAACAGCACGTTCATCGCGCCGCGGAACTTGAACGACCCGCCGGCCTGCAGGTTCTCGCACTTGAAGTACACCTCGCAGCCGACGCGCGCCTCGAAGGCGGCCGAGCGCATGACCGGGGTACGTGACACGTGCGGGCCGATGCGTGCCGCCGCCGCGACCACGTCGGAGAAGTCCGGGATGCGCAGCGTCACGACGACTCAGGAACGCTGGTAGGCCTGCGCGAACAGGTGCTGGCGGTAAAACGCCAACTCGCGGATCGACTCGCGGATGTCGGCCATGGCCTTGTGTTCGCCCTGCTTGGAGAAACCGCCCATGATCCCCGGCGCCCAGCGCCGCGCCAGCTCCTTGAGCGTGCTGACGTCCAGATTGCGGTAGTGGAAAAACTTCTCGAGCGTCGGCATGTGGCGCGCGAGGAAACGCCGGTCCTGGCAGATGCTGTTGCCGCACATGGGCGAGGAGTTCGGTTCCACCAGCGCATTGAGGAATTCCAGCGTGCGCTTCTCGGCCATGTCCAGCGTCCACTTGCTGTCGCGCACGCGCTGGATGAGCCCGGATGCCCCATGGGTGCGCTTGTTCCAGTCGTCCATGCCGTCCAGCACCGGGTCCGGCTGGTGAATCGCGATGACCGGGCCTTCCGACACGATGTTGAGCTGGGCGTCGGTGACGATGGTGGCCATCTCGATGATCACGTCGGTGTCGGGCTTGAGCCCGGTCATCTCGAGATCGATCCAGATCAGATAGTCGCTGCTCGGCATAGGAATGACGCGATACTACCGGGAATGAATTCGGATCGCAGCGCCACCGATACGGTCTTCGACGCCGATGTGATCGCGGCATTCGGGCGCCACCTGCGGGTGCGCGATGCGCAGGGTTGCGAGCATCGCGCCCGCCCGTCCGGCCGCAAGCTGACCATCGTCTGCGGCGACCGCGTGCGCTGCGAAGTGGACCGCGCGCACGGCGAGACGCTGGTCGTCGAGGTCCTGCCGCGTCGCACGCTGCTGGCGCGCGCCAACCTGCGCGGCGAGAGCGAACCGGTGGTGGCCAACATCACGCAGCTCGTGGTGGTCATCGCCCCGTTGCCGGCGCCCGACTTCTTCATCGTCGATCGCTACCTGTGCGCGGCCACCGCCGCCGGCCTCGCCGGCACGATCGCGGTCAACAAGTCGGACCTCGGGACTAACAACACCGACCCGCAGGAGCTCGCGGCGCTCGCGCAGGCCGGCTATCGGCACCTCGCATGCTCGGCGCGCGACGGCGCCGGGTTGGACGCCCTGCGTGGCGCGCTTGCGGGCGCGGTCAGCGTCCTGGTCGGCCAGTCGGGTGTCGGCAAGTCCTCGCTGGTCGCGGCGTTGCTGCCCGCGGCCGACGTGGAGACCGGCGAACTCATGCGCGAAGAGGAAGGGCGCCACACCACCACCGCGTCGCGCGCGTACGGGCTGCAGAGCGGCGGCACGCTGATCGACTCACCGGGCGTGCGCGACTTCGCGCCGGCCATCGACCAGCTCGAGCCACGTACGCTCGGATTTCCCGAAGTCGAGCGCCTGTCATCCGGGTGCCGCTTCCAGGATTGCCGCCACATGCAGGAACCGGGTTGCGCGGTGATCGCGGCGAAAGACTCGGGTGAACTGAGCGCGCGCCGCTACGAAAGTTATCGACGTTTACGCCGCCGCTATTCCGATCTCGTCGAAGCGCGCGGGCCGGGATCGCGGCGCCGTTCCTGACTCAGACGTTGTGGCGGCCCGCGAGTGCGTGGGCCAGGGTTCCACCGTCGACGTACTCGAGCTCGCCGCCAATCGGCACTCCGTGCGCGATGCGGCTCGCCTGGATCTTGCGCTCGCCGGCACGCTCGCCGAGGAAATGCGCCGTGGCCTCGCCTTCCACCGTCGGGTTGGTGGCGAGGATGACCTCGCGCACCTCGCCCGAATCGAGCAACGCCTCGAATTCGCGCGCGCCGATCTGTTCCGGGCCGATGCCGTCGAGCGGCGAGAGGTGTCCGTGCAGCACGAAGTAGCGGCCTCGATAGCCACCCGACTGCTCGATGGCCACCACGTCGGCCGGCGATTCCACCACGCACAGCAGCGCGGCATCGCGTCCCGGCGCCGCGCAGATCGTGCACAGTTCCGCGTCGGTCAACATGCGGCAGCGCCGGCAGCGATGGATGGCCGCGAGTCCCTCGGTCAGCGACTGCGCCAGCGTGCGCGCGCCGTCACGCCCGCCCTGCAACAGGTGGAAGGCCATGCGTTGCGCGGTCTTGGGGCCGACACCCGGCAACGCACGCAGCGCGTCGATGAGCCGGGCCAGCGGGGCGGCATGTTGCATGGTCAGAACGGCAGCTTGAACCCGGGAGGCAGCTGCATGCCCGACATCACGCTCGACATGCGTGCCTGGGTCTGCTGGTCGACCTTGTTGACGGCATCGTTGATCGCCGCGGCGATCAGGTCCTCGAGCATCTCGCGGTCTTCGGACACGACCTGCGGCTCGATCTGCACGCGCTTGACCTCGTGCTTGCCGTTCATCGTCACCTTGACCATGCCGCCGCCGGACTCGCCGGTGACTTCCATGGCGGCGATCTCTTCCTGGGCCTTCTTCATGTTGGCCTGCAGCGCCATCGCCTGCTTCATCATGTTTCCGCCGCCGCGCATCGTCATCTCCTCGTCATTCAGTGGGTCGCACCGATTCCGGGTGCAACGTCGCGCCGAAGCGCGTCTTCATTTCACGGACCGTGGGATCTTCCTCGAGCGCGCGCCGCGCCGCATCGAGCGCCTCGGCCGAACGGCGCTCGCCGTTCTGGCTTGGCGTCTCCACCGGCAAGACGCCTTCCACGAATTCGATCTTGACCGGCGCGCCGAGATACTTGCCGAGCGCCTGGACCAGCCGGTCCTTGTTGGCCGGTGTGTTGAGCGTGGCGCCCTTCGGATCGAGGCCGAGCCGCACGACATTGCCGCTGTGCGCCACCAGCGCGCAGTTGCTCGCGAGCTGGCGCGCGGCGCCGCTCACATCGAGGTCGCCGACGATGCGTGCCCACTGCACCGGGTCCATGGGACCTGCGCCCGCGGGCCGCACGATGGTCGCACCCGCGGTGGACGCGCCGGCACCGGGCGCGGGGCCGGCACTGCGCGCGGCGCCGCCGGCGGAGGCCGCCGCGCCACCGGCCGGACGGAATGCCAGCATGCGCACCAGGGTCATCTCGAAACCGGTGCGCGGATCGGGCGCGTAGTGCAGGTCGCGGCGGCCGAGGATGGCGGTCTGGTAGTAGAGCTGCACGTCTTCCGGGCTGAAAGTGGTCGCGAGCTCACCGACCAGCGCGGGATCGAACAGTTCATCGCCCTCGTACCCCGGCTCGAGCTGGCGCAGCGCCACCCGCGTGAGCAGCGACGCCAGATCGTCGAGCACCTGCCCGTAGTCGGGCGAAAATTCCTCGAGCGAGCGCGCGGTCTCGAGCAGCGCGCGCGCCTCGCCGGTGGCGAGCGCGCGGATCAGCCGCACCACGTGGTCGCGGTCGATGGTACCGAGCATGCCGCGCGCGCCGGACTCGTCCACCTTGCCGCCGCCGAAGGCGATGAGCTGGTCGGTGAGCGACAGCGCATCGCGCATGCTGCCGTCGGCGGCCTGTGCCACCAGGCGGATGGCCGCGGGCTCGGAGGCTATCTTCTCCGCCGCGAGCACGCGCGCCAGGTGGTCGCTGATCAGCGAGATCGACAGGCGCTTGAGATTGAACTGCAGGCAGCGCGACAGCACGGTGGCCGGCAACTTCTGCGGATCGGTGGTCGCCAGCAGGAACTTCACGTGCGGCGGCGGCTCCTCGAGCGTCTTCAGCAGCGCGTTGAACGAGTGCGTCGACAGCATGTGGACCTCGTCGATGAGGTACACCTTGTAGCGGCCACGGGTCGGCGCGTACTGCACGTTCTCCAGCAGCTCGCGCGTGTCGTCGACCTTGGTGCGCGAGGCGGCGTCGACCTCGATGAGGTCGACGAAGCGGCCTTCGTCGATTTCGCGGCAGGCGGCGCACTTGCCGCAGGGCGTCGCGGTCACGCCGGTTTCGCAATTGAGGCACTTGGCGAGGATGCGCGCGATGGTGGTCTTGCCCACGCCGCGCGTCCCGGTGAACAGGAAGGCGTGGTGCACGCGGCCCTGCGTGAGCGCGTTGCCGAGCGCAACGCGCACGTGTTCCTGGCCGACCAGGTCGGCGAAGGTGGTGGGACGCCATTTGCGCGCCAGCGCCAGGTAAGTCATGGAGCCTGCCCTTCCCTTTCGCAGAAGGCTTTGGAGGCAGCCCGCACCAGCCGGACTTCGGCGCCCGACATCGAAGCTACCGCTGCTCCCTTCCGGGCCTGACGGGGTTTACAACTAGTCGTCGCGAAGGAGCCGATACGGACTGCCATGGTAAAGAAGTGGCGGACAGGGTGGGATTCGAACCCACGAACACC
>DASUGK010000066.1:0-14025 GCA_036274075.1 Steroidobacteraceae bacterium
TGAAGGTCGTGAAGAAGCCCGCCACGAAGGCGCGCGAGGGCATCAACCCGTTCACGAAGGAAAAGATGATTTTCAAGGCGAAGCCGGCCTCCAAGAAGGTCCGCGCTCTGCCGCTGAAGAGCCTCAAGGCGTTCGTGAACTAACAGGCGTCCACGCAACGCGCATGCCACGTGCGCGATGCACCCTCAGGAGCCCGTCACCGCAAGGTGATCGGGCTCTTGTGTTTTCTGGCGGCGTCCCTGGCGGTGGTGTCAGAGAGGGATTGTCGGGATTGCGGCGGCCCTCCGCCGGGCCGTGACGGACAATCGCCGCGCCCGCGCAATCCCGACAATCCTTCTCTGACACCACTTTCCGGGGTTACTGGAGGAAGGCGGTGACGAGGGGTTTGAGCTCGTGGAGTTTGCCGTGGAAGAAGTGGCCGGCGCCCGCGAGAACGTGCAGGCGGGGTTTGCGTGCCTGGCGGCTGGCCCAGTCGAGAACCGCCTGCGGGGGCACGACGTCGTCGGCGTCGCCCTGCACCAGCATCCAGTCGCAGTCCGGGTTGACGA
The DNA here is from genome assembly GCA_036274075.1 of Steroidobacteraceae bacterium. Classification (GTDB taxonomy): domain Bacteria; phylum Pseudomonadota; class Gammaproteobacteria; order Steroidobacterales; family Steroidobacteraceae; genus CADEED01. The sequence continues at coordinate 549 of DASUGK010000066.1, forward strand.
CCTCGCCCAGTTCGAAGCGCGCCACGGGTGGCGCCACGGCCACCAGTTTCTGCGGCGCCAGGGCCGCCGCGCCCCGCAGCGCAACGAAGGCGCCGAACGAGAAGCCGCCTAACCACAGGGCCGCGCCGGGGAAACGCCGCCGGCCCTCGGCGACCACCGCGGCCAGGTCGTCGGTCTCGCCGCGCCCGTTGTCGAACTTCCCGCCGCTGGCGCCCACGCCCCGGAAATTGAAGCGATACGCCGGCGCACCGCACTCGGTCATGGCGCGCGCCAGCACGTGCGTCACCTTGTTGTCCATGGTGCCGCCGAACAGCGGGTGCGGATGGCAGGCCACGCCGAACACGCGCGGCTCACCCTCGATGTCGGGAAATTCGAGCCGGGTTTCGAGCGGCCCGGCCGGCCCGGCGACGCTGAGGGCTTCCGCGCGCGTCACGGCGCCTTGTAGACGGTGTCGTCCTTCATGACGAACACCACGCGCTCCATGACGGAGATGTCCTCGAGTGGGTTGCCCGGCACGCCGACCAGCTCGCCCAGCTTGCCGACGGCAATACTGCCGACCTTGTCGTCGAGATCCAGGAACTTCGCCGGCGCGCTGGTCGCCGACTTGATGGCCTCCATCGGCGGCATGCCGGATTCGACCATGAGGCGGAACTCCTTCGCGTTGTCGCCGTGCTTGCTCACGCCCGTGTCGGTGCCATACAGGATCTTCACGCCCGCCTTGTACGCCTTGGCGAAGGTCTGCTGGATCTGCGGGCCCACCTGCAGCGCCTTGGGCCGCACGATGGCCGGGAAGTAGTTGGGATCCTGTGCCTGCTGGTATACCCAGTTACCGGCCGAGATGGTGGGCACGTAGAAGGTGCCATGCTCCTTCATGAGCCTGATGCCCTCGTCGTCCATGAACGTGCCGTGTTCGATGGTGTCGACGCCGCCGCGGATGGCGCGCTTGATGCCTTCGGTGCCATGCGCATGCGCCGCCACCCGGAAGCCATAGTCATGCGCCGTTTCCACCACCGCGCGGATCTCCTCCTCGGTGAACTGCGGGTTGGACCCGTTCTTGGCGATTGACAATACGCCGCCCGTGGCGGTGATCTTGATGGTGTCCGAACCATCCTTGTAACGCTGCCGTACGGCCTTGCGCGCGTCCTCGACGCTGTTGACCACACCCTCCGCGGACCCCGGGTCCCCCGCGTCCGTGCGGGCCCAGCCGTTGGTCGGATCGGCATGGCCGCCGGTGGTGGCGATGGCCTTGCCCGCCGCGACGATGCGCGGCCCCGGCACCTTGCCGGCGTTGATGGCATTGCGCAGCGAAATCGAGGCGCGGTATTCGTCGCCCAGGTCGCGCACCGTGGTGAAGCCGGCTAACAAGGTGCGCTCGGCGTACACCACGCCGTTGATGGTCACGTCACCCTCGTTGAGCTTGAAGCGCTCCAGCTCGGACTGGCGCGAGTACTCGCTGGTGAGGTGCACGTGCATGTCGAACAGGCCCGGCAGCAGCGTGCCATTGCGCAGGTCGACCACACGGTCGCCCGCCGCGGGATTGCGGAAGCCGGCCTCGATGGCCGTGATCTTGCCCGCCTCGACCACCACGGTCTGGTTGGTCTTGACACTGTTGGAGATGCCGTCGATCACGCGCCCGGCGTGGATCAGCGTGGCGGCCTGCGCGGCGCCCGCCACGCCCAGCACGAGCGCGGCCAGCACGACCCTGCCATCGGCACGCATGGTCAGCGGATCTCCACCAGCTCGACGTCGAACACCAGCGTGGCGCCGGGCGGAATCACGCCACCGGCACCGCGCGAGCCATAACCCATCTCGGGGGGAATCACCAGGCGGCGCTTGCCGCCGACCTTCATGCCCACCACGCCCTCGTCCCATCCGCGGATGACCATGCTGGCACCCACCGGGAATTCGAAGGGCTCATTGCGATCGACCGAGCTGTCGAACTTCTTGCCCTTGTTGTCGGGCGCGCCGGCGTCGTAGAGCCAGCCCGTGTAATGCACCAGCGCGGTCTGCCCGGTCTTGATTTCGGCGCCAGTGCCGGCGGTGAGATCGATTTTCTGCATGGCCATGGTTTCGGATCCTGTGGACTGGGTGGGCTGCTCGGCTTCCGCGGGTGGCGCGGATGCCGCTGTTGCCTCGGACGATTCGGGTTTTTCTGCAGGCTGACAGGCCACGATGAACAGGGCGCAGATAGCGATCACCGGCGACTTGAACGTCATTGCGGAACTCCGTCACGAGGGGGCGGCATTATTGCAGACAATGGCCGCGGCAGCCCCCGGGGGGAACCGGAACGCGCTACAGCAGCTTGTTGGCCTTCAGATAACGTTCCAGGTCGCGGTAGGAATCGTCGCCACCGGCGTACTTGACCAGGTTGCGGGCGGTGCGCAGCCAGTCCTGCGTGGTGGGCACGAGCTCGGACGCGGCGCGCACGAGGTCTTCCTGCGAGATCTCGCGCTCGCGGCGCGTCTCCAGGTACTCGGTGAGCACGTATTCCTTGGCGCGCTCCACCAGCGCATCGACGTCGGCACCCGAGAACTGCTCGGTGATGCGCGCGATGGCCGCGGCGTCCACCGCGCCGTGCGGCACGCTCTCCAGCGCCAGCTCGATGATGCGCGTGCGCGCCACGGCGTCGGGCGGCGGCACGAACACCTGGCGCGCGAAGCGCCCGGGGCGCTTCATGGCCGGATCCACGTCCCAGGGCATGTTGGTGGCGGCGAGGATCAGCACCTGGTCATTGGCGCTGTCGAAGCCGTCGAGCTGCGACAGGAACTCGTTGACGATCTTGCGGCTCACGTCGGAGCTGGCCTTGGAGCGTGCGAAGGCCAGCGCGTCGAGTTCGTCGAAGAACATCACGCAGGGCTTCTGGCTGCGCGCCTTGTCGAACATCAGCGCCAGGTTGCGCTCGCTCTCGCCCTGCCACATCGACAGGATCTCGGAGATGCCGATGGCGAGGAAACTCGCGTTGCACTCGTTGGCCACGGCGCGCGCCAGCATGGTCTTGCCGCAGCCCGGCGGGCCGTACAGCAGGATGCCCCCGCCCGCCTTCTTGCGGAATTTCGCGAACAGGCCCGGGTTGAGGAACGGCTCGATGATCTGCAGGCGGATGGACTTCTTGAGATCGTCCATGCCGGCGATGTGGATGAAACGTGTCTTGTCCGGAACCGCCACCGGCCGCGCGATCGACACCACCTCGGCGCTGCGCGCGCCGGGCACCACGGTGAGCTTGACCGGTTCGCGCGGCGTCGCCGGCGGCGGCGGGGCACGCAGCCGCTCGAACTCGTCCAGCGGCCCGGTGGCGTTCGCCTTGCGCGCGAGGTCGTATTGCGCGAGCGCGTCGCTGTCGCGGCCCGCGGCCAGCAATGCGCGTGCGTACTCCACGCGGGTGGCGTTGTCGAAGGGATCGCGCAACAGGCGCGCTTCGAATTCGGCGAGTGTGGTCATAGGATGCGGCGGATCAGGGGCGGCCAGACCCAACTGTATAGGGCATAACCCAGCCAGACCCAGGCCACGGGGCCCGCGATGTCCGGCGCGGATTTCGCCAGGGCGCGGATCACGACGATGCCGCCCAGCCACATGACCACCGACGCACCCCAGCCCCATTTCTGCAGTGGCCACAGCGGCTTCATGCTCCAGTGATTCTGGATGCGCAATTCGCGCACCAGGTCCACCAGGTGTTCGTTGGCCGGATCGGCGCGCATCGCGCCCTGCGCGATGCGGTGCGCCTCGGCGATGCGACCGGACTCCACCAGCGCCACCACCAGTGCATGCACCGAGCTCATGGACTCCGGGTGCGCCGTCAGCAATTTCTGCAAACCGGCATTCGGGCGCGAACCGCTGCGCGCGGTTTCGCACAGCGCCGCCGCCAGCAGGCATTCGTCGTCCTCGGGGTCGTAACGCAGGCCTTCGCGCGCCAGCTGCCCGGCCTTGTCCAGGTGCAGCGTGCGCAACATCAGCTGCGAGTAGCGGCCGTAGAGCTCGGCGCTTTCCGGGTATTCGCGCAGCAGGCCGATGAGCAGCAGCTCCGCGTCGGCATATTCGCCGCGCTGGACCAGCATGGCCGCCAGCAGTTGCCGCGCGGGCGCATGGTGCGGATCGACCACCAGCACCTGGCGCACGGTCTTCTCGGCCGTTTCGTTCTCGTCGTCGAACCACTCGGCCTGCGCGCTGTGGAACAGCAGGTCGGGGTCCTGCGGGTATTGGGCCAGCGCCTGCGCGAGCAGCCGCTTGGCTTCGGCGATGCGGCGCCGTTCGATGTACCAGAACGCCTGTTCGGCGTAGGCGGCGGCGCTCGTGGGTTGGTCGTTCACGCGGTCAATGATGCTCGAGAATCCAGGTCATCATCGCGGCATTTGCCGCCCAGCCCAATGCCACCGACGCGAGGCCCAGCGGCCAGCTCGGCGCCGGCTTCACGCCGGAGATGCGCGCCGCGCGGAAAAACTTCCGGTGCAATAAGTAGATAGCACCGAAGCAGGCCAGGCCGAGGGCGCGCAGCATCAACCTGGCAGTACTTTGCGGGGTCAGTCCCGCGATTGACGCCAGCGAGTCCAGTCCGCCACTGCGTGCCATCTGCAACGCCACCAGCACGGCCGCCGCGCACAGTGCGAGCACGACGACGCCGTCCTGTTTCAGCCTCGAGAGCCGTGCGGTGTTGAACATCGCGTAGATCGCCGCGCCGACGGGCCCGCCGAAGAACGACGACAGGGCGAAGCCCGTCGTGTGGTACATCGCCGGCGGCCGCGAGTAATCCGACAGGGTGGGACGCAGCAGGTCGTCGTCTCTGTCGTCGGTACGGTCGTCGTTACTCAAGGCGCAACCAGAGCTTGTTCAGCCGCTGCACGAAACCAGCCGGATCGGGCAGCGGCGCGCCCTCCGCCAGCGTGGCCTGCTCGTACAACACCAGTGCGAGGTCGGTGAACTCCTCGGCGTTCTCGCGCTTCTCGAGGTACTTGACCAGGTGGTGCTCGACGTTGAGCTCCAGCACCGGCTTCGACGGCGGCGGTGCCTGGCCGGCGGCCTCGAGGGCGCGGCGCAGCGGTGCCGACAGGTCGTGTTCACCCGCCACCAGTACCGCAGCCGAATCCTTGAGACGCGTGCTGACGCGGACCTCGGACACCCGCTCGCCCAACGCGTCCTTGACGCGCTTGAGCAGCGGCTTGCTTTCCTTGAGCTGCGCCTCGGCCTTTTCCTTGTCGGCTGCGCTGGCGAGGGCGCCGAGCTCGAGATCGCCGCGAGTGGCATCGCGGAACTTCTTGCCTTCGAAGTCCTGCAGGTGGTCCATGACCCAGGCATCGATGCGCCGGCCCAGCAACAGCACCTCGACGTTGCGCGCCTTCAGGGCCTCGATGGCCGGATGGCTGCGCGCCGCGGCCAGGGTCTCGCCCACCACGTAGTAGATCTTGTCCTGGCCGGTCTGCATGCGGCCCACGTAGTCCGCGAGCGAGGTCGACTCCGCATCGTCCTGCTGGTGCGTGCTCGCGAATCGCACCAGGGGCAGGAGCTTCTCGCGGTTGGCGGGATCTTCCGCCAGGCCTTCCTTGAGTACGGCGCCGAATTCATTCCAGAAGCCCTGGTACTTGGCGGCATCGTCCTTGGCGAGCTTGGCCAGCATCTCGAGCACGCGGCGCGTGAGCGCGGTGCGCATGGCCTCCACTTCGCTGTCGGTCTGCAACAGCTCGCGGGACACGTTCAGCGGCAGGTCGGCGGAATCGAGCACGCCCTTCACGAAGCGCAGGTACAGCGGCAGGAACTGCTCGGCGTCGTCCATGATGAACACGCGCCGGACGTAGAGCTTCAGGCCGCGGGCACCGTCGCGCTGCCACAGGTCGAAGGGCGCGCTGCCGGGGATGTAGATGAGGCTGGTGTATTCGCGCTTGCCCTCGACCCGGTTGTGCGACCAGGTGAGAGGCTCGCCCGGATCGTGCGAGAGGTAGCGGTAGAACTCGAGGTATTCCTCGTCCTTGATCTCGGACTTGGGGCGCGCCCAGAGCGCCGTGCCGCGGTTGACCGCCTCGTATTCGAGCGTCGCCTCGCCCTCCTTGGGCATGCGCACCGGGAAGGCGATGTGATCGGAATATCGGCGCACCAGCGAGCGCAGCCGCCAGGTGTCGAGGAACTCCTTCGCGTCCTCCTTGAGGTGCAGCACGATGGTGGTGCCGCGCTGCTCACGCTCGATGGTCTCGACGGTGAATTCGCCGTCGGCGCTGGACGCCCAGAGCACGCCCTCGGACGCCGGCAGGCCGGCGCGGCGCGTCAGCACCTCGACCCGGTCGGCCACGATGAAGGCGGAGTAGAAGCCGACGCCGAATTGGCCGATGAGCTTGGAGTCCTTCTGCTCGTCGCCCGATAGTTTCTTGAAGAATTCGGCGGTGCCCGAACGGGCGATGGTGCCGAGGTGCGAGATCGCCTCCTCGCGGCTCATGCCGATGCCGTTGTCGCGGATGCTGAGCGTGCCCTTGGCCTTGTCCGCCTCGATCCAGACCGCGAGCTCGGTGTCCCCGGCCATGAGCTCGGGCTTGGCCAGCGATTCGAAGCGCAGCTTGTCGTTGGCGTCGGAGGCGTTGGAGATCAGCTCACGCAGGAAGATCTCCCGGTGGCTGTACAACGAATGGATCATGAGCTTCAGCAGCTCACGGACTTCTGCCTGAAAGCCTAGTGTTTCCTGGTTTGACATGGCGCCGGCAGACTGCGGGCGCACCCCGAAAATTTCAAGACGGGGGATGGGGGGTGGTGTCAGAGAGGGATTGTCGGGATTACGCGGGCGGGCTCGAAAGCCATCGAAGAATAGCGGGCGTAATCCCGACAATCCCTCTCTGACACCGCCATCCGGGGTTCAGCGTTTGCGGACGGAGCTCCAGAAGGACATCGCCGTGTGCTTGAACATGTAGCGGCTGGTGCCCACGAGGTCGTCGATCTCGTCCCAAAGCAGCAGGAATCGTTCCATCGCAATGCACCGTAAATACAAACAAGCCTTGGGCGCGATCCTAGGAACAGTTGTTCCGCGTGGCTGTGTCGGGAGTCACATTCAACCGTGACTCGGTTGCGGGCGATGGGTTGCGTCGCTAGTCTTCCAAGTGCCTCACATGACGACCAGATTCTGACAAACACACCAGGGCCGTCCGGGAGTCGCATGCAACGCATCGTCATACTGAATCCCAAGGGTGGATCTGGAAAGACGACGCTCGCGATCAACCTCGCGGCCTATTTCGCCGCGCGCGGCGACAACACCCTGCTCATCGACCGCGACCCCCAGGGTTCCTCCACGCGCTGGCTTCGCAAACGCAAGATGCCGCAGCCCGTCATCAACGGCATCGCCACTTTCGAGCGCGATTCGCGCACCACCATGAGCTGGCAGATGCGCGTGCCCGAGGGCACGCAGAAAATCGTGGTCGACAGCCCGGCCGCCGTCGAGGCGCGCGGCATGCCCGAGCTGGTGCGCGATGCGAACAAGGTCATCGTGCCGGTGCTGCCCTCGGACATCGACATCCACGCGGCCTCGCGCTGCATCGCCGACCTGCTGCTGGTGGCGAAGATCAAGCGCACCGAAAACCGCATCGGCGTGGTCGCCAACCGCGTGCGCAAGAACACGCTGATGTTCCAGGCCCTGATGCGCTTCCTCGAAAAGCTGGATATCCCGGTGATCGCCACCATCCGCGACTCGCAGAACTACGTGCGCGCCGCCGAACAGGGCGTGGGCATCCACGAAATGAAGGCCTACACGGTCAAGGAAGACGTGGCGCAGTGGCAGACGCTCTTGGCCTGGCTCGAGCCAGAGCGCGTGCTCGCCGAGCAGCCCGCTCCGCTGCAGGAGCAGCCGGCCCCGGCCGCCGTGCCGGCCACCGCCGAAGCGGCCATCGAGCCGTCACCGGACGCCACCACCGCGCAGGACGCCCGGTTCATCGTGGGCTGAAATGGAAGACGGTGCCGGTCGCGGGAAGATGGTGCCGGGCCGGCATTTCGGCATTACGTCAGCGAGATCTCGACGACTGGATGCGGAAGTCGTAATGCCGAAATGCCGGCCCGGCACCATCTTCCGATGTGAAAACGGCGCCTCTCGGCGCCGTCCTCTGTTGTTATTTCTTGCTGGGAATCGGTTCTTCTTCCCAGGAACCCTTCACCTTGTCGGCCCAGTGCTTGTAGCTGGACCAGGTGTAGAGATTCTTGGTGATGGCTGCGTGACGGCCGCGCGTGCGTTGCATGCGCTCTAACCACGCGGCGTAGGCATCGGTGCCCACCGGCGGCGGCGAACCGTTACCCAAATTTCCCCGGTTCTTGTCTGAGGAACTCATGCAGCTCTCCCGTTCATTGCGACGTAAGACTACTTTTTCGTCGCACTCGAACGACAGGAACTGTTTCACGAGCCCGCAGCCGATTGCGGATCATGCGTGTTACGTCGCAGAGATTTTTTGCTTATGTCCGGAAGGGCCGCGCCGATTTAACGCATAAGAAATTATTGTGCGGTTTTCGCTTCGCCGGCCGGGGCTCGTCAGGCAACCAGGCGGTAACAAGGGCGGTACGCGCTGCCCGGCAGTTTCATGCGTTTCTGCGCGATGAACGCCGCCAGCAGCTCGTCCAGCAGTTTCATGACCGAAGCGTCGCCCGTGAGCTCGTACGGGCCTAACTTCTCGATGGCGCGCACGCCGTTTTCCTTGACGTTGCCGGTGACGATGCCGGAGAAGGCGCGCCGCAGGTCGGCCGCCAGCTCGTGGGCGGGCTGTTCCCGGTACAGGCGCAGTCCGCGCATGGACTCGTGGGTGACCTCGAAGGGGTGCTGGAAGGCCGGCGGGATCTTCAGCAGCCAGTTGTAGTTGTACGAATCGCTGTTGGCGCGGCGGTAATCGCGCACTTCTTCCATGACCCCGACCATGTAGCGCGCGGTCTCGGCCGGATCGTCGACGATGACGTGCAGCAGGTCCGCGGCGTGCTTGCCCAGGGTGCCGGCGATGAAGCGCTTGATCTGCACGAAGTATTCGGCCGTGGAACGGGGGCCGGTCAGCACCACCTTGAGCGGCTGGCTGGCATTGGCCGGCTCCAGCAGGATGCCCAGCAAATAGAGGATTTCCTCGGCCGTGCCCACGCCGCCCGGGAACACAACGATGCCGTGCGACAGGCGCACGAAGGCTTCGAGGCGCTTCTCGATGTCCGGCATGATCACCAGCTGGTTGACGATGGGATTCGGCGGCTCGGCCGCGATGATCCCCGGCTCGGTGAGGCCGATGTAGCGGCCGCCGACGATGCGCTGCTTGGCATGGCCGATCGTGGCGCCCTTCATGGGACCCTTCATCGCACCCGGGCCGCAGCCCGTGCACACGTCCAGCCCGCGCAGGCCCAGCTCGTAGCCCACCTTCTTGGTGTACTGGTATTCCTCGGTGTTGATCGAATGGCCGCCCCAGCACACCACCAGGTTGGGCTTGGCCTTGTAGTCGAGTACCCGCGCATTGCGCAGGATGTGGAACACCGCGTTGGTGATGGCGGCGGGGTTGTTGAGGTCGAACCGGCCGCTTTCGATGATCTCGTTGGAGATGAAGATCACGTCGCGCAGCACGGCGAACACGTGTTCCTTGATGCCGCGGATCATTTCGCCGTCGACGAAGGCCTGCCCCGGTGCGTTCTTCATTTCGAGCTTCACGCCCCAGGCCTGGCGCACCAGCTCCACCTCGAAGTCCTTGTAGCGGTCGAAGATTTCCTTGGCATTGTCGCTTTCGCTGCCCGAGTTCAGCACGGCCAGCGCACACTTGCGGAACAGCTGGTAGAGGCCGCCGGCACGCGAGTCCAGCAGCTTTTCGATCTCGGCCTGGGACAGGTTTTCGAGGCTGCCGCGCGGTCCAATGCGCGCATCCACGAAGTCGGGAATGACAATACTGGTTTCCAAGAAAATCCCCTCGAACGCTCAACGACTTGTTGGCGCGAGTGTACTAGAGCGGGTACCGGGGCCGGGGATCGGCCCCGGGATCAGGGCTGGATGTCGATCGGAACGTTGTCCGACGTCATCATCCAGATTTCCACCATGTCCGCATTGCTGACCGCGATGCAACCATCGGTCCAGTCCTGGGTGGCGTAGTAGTCAGGGGTATGGCGCGGATCGTTGGGCAGGCCGTGGATCATGATCGATCCACCCGGTTGCCAGCCGTTGCGGCGGGCCTTGCGCACGTCCTGCTCGTTCGGATACGAAACCTGGATCGACAGGAAAAAGTCGCTGCGCGAGTTGCGGCGCGTGAGGCGATAGCTGCCTTCGGGAGTGCGGAAATCGCCGGCGCGTTCTTTCGCTCCGCCGGGGTTCAGGCCCAGCGAAACCTTGTACGCGCGCAGCACGTCGGTGCCGCGCATGAGGTACAGGCGACGCTCGGATTTGCGGACCAGCACGCGATCGGCCACGGGCAATTCGACGCCCACCGCGGCCATGGCGCGGGCATGATAGGGAAGCGCATCGCCGCCGGCCGTTCCTGCGAACAGGCTTGCAAGTACCGCGGCGCTGGCCGCCATGACTGTCTTGGTTAGCGACATTTGATTACAAAACAAGCACTTACCAGTGGTGCGCAGTATAAGAGGCGCGCGACACGGCCACTAACGGAACGCGTCACAGCTTGGGGTGTTCAATGCAACAAGAATGTCCATCCGCATCGATTATGACAAGACGTTTCCTGACGGCGACTCTCACCTTGCTCGCCGGTGTTTTTCTCGGCGGCTGCGCGTCGTTGCCCGACGATGCACCGGTGGTCGAAAACCTGGACCCGCAGACCGGCGTCACCGTCGCGCGGCTAGGCCGTCCGCTCGAGTTGTACCGGGAGTCCGGCCGCAGCGCTTCGGGTGAACGCTTCGCCTTCCTCGGTCCGTTCGAGACCAACCAGATGGGCACGCGCGAACTGTTCCTGTGGATAGCGCTGCCCATGGAAAATCCGGGCGGATCGCCGACGCCGACCGTGCTCGCCGACGGCGTCGCACTCGAGCTCGGCGAGGCCGGCAAGTCGGCGGAATTCGCCGGGTTGCAGCAGTCGCCTTACAAGATCCCGATGTCGTGGATCGCCATGTATTACTTCCGCATCGACGCGGACACCGTGGCGAAACTCGCCGCGGCCCGCGAGCTGCGCATCCGCGCGACCGACCAGGCCCGCAACGGCCCGCTGGATCTCGAATACCTGGTCGCCCCCGGCGCCGACCCTCGCCTCACCGGTTTCGCCGCGCGGTGAGCTAACTACCGGCGAGGACTTCGATGCGCGGCATCACCACTTGCGTGCCGGCACGCAGGTCGGAGAGGTCCGTGTCGGGGTTGTACTGGCGCAGCAGCCAGATGGGCAGGTTGCTGAAGCGCTGGGTCATGGTCCACAACGAGTCGCCGCGCCGCACGATGTAGACCTCGGTGCCGGCAATCCGGTGCTGCAGGAAGAATTCGCCCTGCAGCTTGGCGTGGTAGTCGCGGCGGACCTGCTCGAAGGCCTCGCGCGAGACCTTCGAATAGTCCAGCTTCAGCGACTGTCCCATCTGCACCGGCTGGCGCGCCTTGAGCTTGTTGATGTTGCGCAGGCTCTGGGTCGGGATCTGCAGCCAGTCGGCGTAATGGCCCAGGGTCTCCGTAGCCTCGACGCGGATGGTGCCGTCGTCACGCACCTGGTAATCGATCGAATCCGCCAGTCCCTGCGCGACGCTCACCGGTCCCAGCGCCGGGCTCAGCTCCTCGGCCTGGCTGGCCGACACCGGCTCGCGCGCCACCTCGGCTGCCTGCACCACTTCATTCGCCACGTCGGGCGTGGTCGCGGCTTCCATGGCCACGACGGCGGCAGAGCGCGGGCGGCCGCGTCGCGGTTCACCGGTGCCGATGGGACGCGTGGTCTCCTCGCGCACCACTTCCACGGCCGCCACTTCGCGCTGCGCTTCGCCGCGCGCCGCGTCGATGGCCGCCACCTTGGTCTCGGCCTCCTCGGCGGTGGCCGCGGTGGCCACCACGGGCGCTGCCGCTTCGCCGTGGATCCGCAGGCGCTGGCCCTCGTAGAGCCGGTCGGGATCCTTGAGCGAGTTCATCTTCATGAGCTGCGCCTCGGGCACGCGCACGCGCGCCGCGATGACTTGCAGCGAATCGCCACGCCGCACCACGTAGAAGTCGTCCGCCGGCGCACTCGCCGCGGTCGCGTTCTCGGGTGATGCCGGCTGCGGCGTGGCCGCGGCCACGCTGGCCGGCGTCGCCGGCGCGCCGAGCACGCGCGGCAATTGTTCGGGCAGGTGCAGGCGGCGGCCGGCGCGCAGCTGCGCGTTGGCCGACAGGCCGTTCAGCTCGGCCAGGCGCGCGGCCGTGAGGCCGTACTTGGGCGCGATGCTGGCCAGCGATTCGCCCTTCTTCACGCGATGCGAGCGCGGCGTGATCTGCCCGGCATACAACTCGTTGGGCGGCAGGCGCGACGCCAGCAGTTCCTCGGTCCATTTCTCCGCCGTATCGGCCGGCAGGCGCAGGCGGTAGCCGCGCGGCACCAGGCGAGTGCCCTGGTAGATGGGCGGCCGCCACGCGGGATTCAGCGCGCGCAACTGTTCGCGATCCAGGCCCAGCGTGCGTTCCAGCGTCGCCAGGCGCACGTACGCCGGCATGGTCACTTCGCGGAACTTGATCTCCGGGCGGCGCTGCAGCGGGCCGAAGTATTTCTCCGGGTTCTCGTCGATGGTCAGCGCGGCGAGGAACGACGGGAAGAAATTGCGCGAGGCGAAGCCGAAGGTGCGGCTGTTGTAGGTCCGGTTGATCTTCACGAAATCGTCGGTGCCCACCGTGTCCCTGGCGCGGCGCATGCCCGCGGCGCCGTGGTTGTACGCGGTCAGCGCCAGCGGCCAGCTGCCGAGCACGCGGTAGTTGTAGGCCAGCAGCTGCGCCGCGGCCTCGGTGGAGCGATAGGGATCGAGCCGCTCGTCGACCGCGTCATCGACGCGCATGTAGCGCCGGCCGGTGGAGCGCATGAACTGCCACATGCCCGCGGCGCCAACCTTGGAGTAGGCCGCGGCGTTGAACGAAGACTCCACGTGCGGGAGCACGGCCAGTTCGGGTGGCAGCCCCTGGTTCGCAAAGGTCTCGGCGATGTGGGTTTCCCACTGCGAGGAGCGGATCAATCCTTCCTTGAAGCGATCCGCCTGCCCGAGCTGGAAACGGATGCGATTCGTGGCGTCGCGCAGCAGGATGGCGCTGGGATTCGGACCCCACAGGGCCAGCACGCGCTTGTCCTCGGCCGACAGCCCTTCACGACCCTCCTCGGTGGCCAATGCCGCGGCGATGCGTCGCAACGTGGCGATGTGGTGTTCGCGACGGTCATCGACGATGCGTTGCCGTTCACGAGGCGACATGCCCGCGTCGAATTTCAGCGTGTCGTAGACCACGTCGAGATTGCGCTCGTCGTGCAGGAAGCCCTCGTTCGTGGTCACTTCCGTGTAGACGCGGATCCAGAAATTCACGTCGCTCTGGAGGCCTTCCGGGCGCGGAATGGAATTCGCGCTCGCGCCCAACGGCGCCAGT
>DASUGK010000067.1:0-3177 GCA_036274075.1 Steroidobacteraceae bacterium
CCCACGACCAGGAATCGTATGGCTTTCATTTGATCTCTCAACAAGTTGAATGGAGTTATTCGTGAAGAACTCAAACGGACCGCGCGTCGATCGAGAGTGCGTGGATGTCTCGGCCCATGAGTTCGGCGGCGGCAGCATAGACCATCCGATGCCGCTGCACCTGCGTGGCCCCGTCGAACGCCGCGGCGGCAATGGTCACGTGGAAATGGCCGCCTTCGCGCGCGCCGGCATGGCCGGCGTGCCTGGCACTGTCGTCGCGGATTTCGAGCAGCGTGGGATGCAGCGCCTGTTCGAGCGCGGCGCGCAGGCGCTCGACGCGCGGGTTCACGAGGCATCCTCGCCGGAAGGCGCCCCGCGCAGCACCCAGAAGATGATTCCCAAGGTCACGACGAGGGCCACGATGGGAGCGATCACCACCTTGAAGCGCACCCAGTCCGCCTCGCTGCGATTCATCGCCACCCACAGGTTCACCGCGCCGAGCACGATGTAGAGCGAGCCCATCAGCACCGAGCTGTTGCGCCAGCTGCTGGCCGTGACCGTGACGCCTTCGGGCAGGGCGCCACCGACCAGTCTTTCGAGCAGCGATTGTTTGCCGATGAAAGCCGTACCGGCGAATGCGACTCCAAAAACCCAGTAGATCAACGAAGCCTTCCACTGCAGGAAGCGCACGTCGTGCATCAGCAGCGTCGCGGTGCCGAACACCCACACCCCGACCGCGAGCAGCAGGTGCGAGCGGGGGATCTTGCGGGTGGTCACCCAGTCGTAAACCAGCAGCAGGGCCATGGCGACCATGAGAGTGCCGGTGGCCGGGTAGAGCCCGCCGCCCAGCCAATAGACCAGGCCGAAGACGATCCAGGGAATGGTTTCGATGAAGGCCTGCATGGGAGGGCGCCGCGAAAGGGGCGCGTATCATACCGGCCTATCCCGTGAGCCAGTACTTCGAGCTACATCCGCAGAATCCGCAGCTGCGCCTGATCCGCCGCGCCGTCGAAATCGCGCGCGGCGGCGGCCTGATCGTGTATCCGACGGATTCCTGTTACGCGCTCGGCTGTCACATCGGCGACACCGCCGCGCTCGAGCGCATCCGCCGCATCCGCAGCGCCGATCGCCATCACCATTTCACGCTGGTGTGCCGCGACCTCGCCGAGATCGCGCGTTATGCCAAGGTGGAGACTTGGCAGTTCCGCATGCTGAAGGCGGCGACGCCGGGCCCGTACACCTTCCTGCTGCCGGCGACGCGCGAGACACCGCGCCGGCTGCAACACGAGAAACGACGCACCATCGGCATCCGCGTACCGGACCACGAAGTGCCGCGCCTGCTGCTGGCCGAACTCGGCGAACCCATCATGAGTTCGACGCTGCTCCTGCCCGGCGACGAACTGCCTCTGACCGACGGACGCGAGATCAGAAACCGGCTCGAGCATCAAGTGGATTGTGTGCTCGACGGCGGCCACTGTGGCATCGAGCCGACGACCGTCGTGGATCTCGCCGCCAATCCACCGGCGGTGACACGGATTGGGCGCGGATCACTGGAGAAGCTGGGCATCTGAGCAAGAATGGGCTCAGGCACCATTTTCGCGGACGCGAAAATGGAGCCAGACCCCGTATACTTCGGCGCTTCAAGTGAGCAGCCATCCGCAAGCAAAACGAGTTCTGTCAGGGATGCGGCCGACCGGTCAGTTGCACCTCGGCAACTATCATGGCGCGCTCAAGAACTGGGTCGATCTGCAGTACCAGTACGAGTGCTATTTCTTCGTCGCCGACTGGCACATGCTGACCACGGGCTACGAAGACACCAAGCAGCTGCCGAAATTCATCAACGAGATGCTGATCGACTGGCTGGCCGCGGGGCTCAATCCCGGCGTCGCCACGCTGTTCGTGCAGTCGCACGTGCCGGAGCACGCCGAGCTGCACCTGCTGCTGTCGATGATCACGCCGCTCGGCTGGCTGGAGCGCGTGCCGAGCTACAAGGACCAGCAGGAGCAGCTCAAGGAAAAGGATCTCGCCACCTACGGCTTCCTCGGCTACCCGCTGCTGCAGTCCGCGGACATCCTGCTCTACAAGCCCGCGTTGGTGCCGGTGGGCGAGGACCAGGTCGCGCACGTGGAGATCACGCGCGAGGTCGCGCGCCGCTTCAACCACATCTACGGCCGCGAACCGGACTTCGAGGCCAAGGCGGAGAACGCCATCAAGCAGCTCGGCGGCCGCAACAGCACGATGTACAAGCAGCTGCGCAAGAAATTCCAGGAGAACGGCGACCAGCTCGCTCTCGACAAGGCGCGCCAGCTGGTCGAGACCAACACACGCCTGACCGTGGCCGACCGCGAAAGGTTGTTAGGCTACCTGGAGGGCGGCAGCGTCAGCATCCTGCCCGAGCCGCAGGTGCTGCTCACCAACACGCCGAAAGTGCCGGGCCTCGACGGCCGCAAGATGTCGAAGTCCTACGGCAACACCATCGGCCTGCGCGAGGATCCGGACGAGGTCGCGAAGAAGCTCAAGACCATGCAGACCGACCCGGCGCGCGTGCGCCGCACGGATCCGGGCAACCCCGATATCTGCCCGGTGTTCGACCTGCACAAGATCTATTCCAGCGAAGAGACGCGGACCTGGGCCGCGAATGGCTGCCGCACCGCCGGCATCGGCTGCCTCGAGTGCAAGAAGCCGCTGATCGACAAGGTGGTCGAGGAGATTTCCGGCATCCGCAAGCGCGCGCAGGAATTCGAGGAGAATCCGGAGCTGGTGCGCAACATCGTGGCCGAGGGCGCCGAGAAGGCGCGCGAGGCCGCGCGCGCCACGCTCGATGACGTGCGCCGCGCGATGAATCTGAGGGTGGACTGACATGGCGAAAAAAGCCGCGAAGCCGGACCTGCGCGTCGTAGTGGACAACTCCGCCGGCGTCGAACACGCCGCGGCCGAGCACACCGAGTCCCCCGAGCAGGTGGAAATGCCGTTCGCCATCGTCAACGGCGAGGCGATCACGCAGCTGCCGAAGGATCTCTACATCCCGCCGCAGGCGCTGGAAGTCTTCCTCGAGGCCTTCGAAGGCCCGCTCGACCTGCTGCTGTACATGATCCGGCGGCAGAACCTCGACATCCTCGACATTCCGATCGCCGACATCACCCGCCAGTACATGGATTACATCGGCCTCATGGCCGACCTGCAGCTCGAGCTCGCCGG
>DASUGK010000068.1:0-29155 GCA_036274075.1 Steroidobacteraceae bacterium
CGGGCGTTTTCCAGCCCGCGTCCAATTTCGACGGCCTGTGCGTGAACCCGCGCGCCGGCACTTCCGATCGCCGCGGCACGCGCACCGACGAGAACAACTGGCTGCGTTCATTCACCAACGAGCTGTATCTCTGGTACGGCGAGGTCACGGATCGCGATCCGTCGCTGTATGCGACGGACCAGTACTTCGACCTGCTGAAGACCAACGCCGTCACGGCGTCGGGGCAGCCCAAGGACAAGTTCCACTTCACCTACGACACGGCGGTGTGGGAAGCGTTGTCACAGGGCGGAACCGAATCCGGTTACGGCGCGGAATTCGCCATCCTCGCGGGCGCACCACCGCGGCGCATCGTCGTGGCCTTCACCGAACCCGGCTCGCCGGCGGCGACGCAACTCGCACGCGGCGATGAAATCCTGCAGGTCGACGGCGCCGATGCGGTCAACGGCAACACGCAGGCGATTGTCGATGTCCTCAATGCGGGGCTGTTCCCCGACTCCAACGGCGAGAGCCACAGCTTCCTGGTGCGGGACACCGGCGGCGCGACGCGCACAGAGACCATGAGCTCGCAGACCATCACGCGCGTGCCGGTGCCCATCGTCACCACGTTCCCGACGCAGTCGGGCCCGGTGGGCTACATGCAGTTCAACGACCACATCGCCATCGCCGAGGACGATCTCGAGAACGCCATCAACACGCTGAAGAACGACAACGTCACCGACCTCATCCTCGACCTGCGCTACAACGGCGGCGGCTATCTCGACATGGCGAGCGAGCTCGCCTACATGCTCGCCAACACCACGCTGACCTCGGGCCGCACCTTCGAGAAGCTGGTGTTCAACGACAAGAACCCGACACGCGACCCGGTGACCGGCGAGCAGCTCACGCCGACGCCGTTCCACAGCACCTCGCAGGGTTTCGTGGGGGCCGCGGGACGCGCGCTGCCGACGCTGAATCTCGACCGCGTCTACATCATCGCGGGACCCGGCACCTGCTCGGCCAGCGAGTCCATCATCAACGCATTGCGCGGCGTGAGCGTGCAGGTGTATCTCATCGGTTCGACCACCTGCGGCAAGCCCTATGGGTTCTATCCGCTGGACAACTGCGGGACTACCTACTTCAGCATCCAGTTCCGCGGCGAGAACGCGGCGAACTTCGGCGACTACTCGGACGGCTTCTCGCCGGCCAACCAGACGGGCACGGTGGGCGTGTCGGTGCCGGGTTGTTCGGTGGCCGATGACTTCTCGCATGACCTCGGCGATGCCGACGAAGGCCGCATCGCCGCCGCGCTGGCCTTCCGCGCCAGCAACCACCAGTCCTGCCCGGCGGCGACCGGCGTCTCTCCACCACGCCTCGCCAAGGCGTCCTTCGGGTTCGGTTCCGGCCTGGTGGTCTCCAAGCCCGCGGCCAGGTCCAACCGCATCCTGCGGTACATGAACGGCTCGTAGCCTTTTTTCTTTCGCGCGGGCTGAAACCGCCGGCCGCTCCGCGGCAACTCAATCTCGACGCAGCCACACGGACACACCGGGCAGCCATCCACAAGGACGTGGGCCAGGCTTGCGCAGGAAGCGCAGGAGTCAAGTGTCGGCGGCGAATGGTGAGGTGACGTAAACCTCGGGCAGGACGCCAGGGGTACCCGCTTGCGACATCGCACCCTCGCCGCCGTCGCTTTCCCGCGCGTACACTCGCGGCCCATGATCGACCGCGCCAGCTTCCAGCGTTTTCCCGACATCTCCGGCGACGACGAGGAGGACACGCGCCTGTTGCGCGAAATGGCGCAGGAAGCCCGCGACTACATCACCAGTCATTCCTGGTGCCCGCCGCAGAAGGACATGTTCCTCGCCTGCGGCTTGGGCGGCGTGATCGCGCTGTTCCTGGTCGAATTCACCGAGAAGATCGGCGGCTCGCCCGACGATTCACTGTGGCTGGTGGTGGGTGACCTGCCGTCCGCCTATTTCGTCACGGAAAACGCCACGCACCAGCGCGCCGCGCTCGAGACCTACTGCAACCTCATGGATGACTGGGTCGCCGCCGTGCTCGACGGCGGCGACCTCGACGAGGTCTATCCCGTCGAAGCGGAGCCCAGCGAGCAGAATGCGCAGGAACTGGCATCGCGCCTCAGGTACCTGAGGGCGGAGATCATCCCCGCGATCAGTTAGGCCGACTTGCCCATCGCGTTCCGGATGGCGCCGACGATGGCGAGCAATACGCCGCCACCGATACCGCCACCGGCGATGCTGCCGATCACCGAGCCGACGTCCAGGCCGCCGGAGCCGGTGCCGACCCCGAGTGCATTGAGCAGCACGGCCCCGAGGCCGCCACCGAGAATGCCGACGATCGAATTGCCGACGGTTCCCAGGCTGAGTTTCTTGAGGAGACTGCCGGCGACGTTGCCGCCGACAGCGCCGCTGACGAGCTGGACGAGGAGAGCAACCGTGTCCATGAAACCTCCCGTGCCAAATGCAGGCGCGCCGGATCATCACGCCAACGGCGCTCGCGATCAATCCGTATCGAACCTCAGGCGAACCTCGATTTCGGGCAGCAGCGGCGAGGGATCGAAGTAAGGCGCATCGTCCCGTGACGCGAATACGCTGCCGGCGATGACATAGTGGGGCGTGCGATCGACGTCGATGCGGTACACCTTGCGCGACTGCGCCTTGCCGCGGTGGCTGGGCGGGATGCGGTCGATGACCTCGTCGATGAGGCATTGCTCGATGGTGAAGTCGCTGAACCAGCTGGGCAGTGACATCCACACCACGCCCTTGAACAGCAGGTCGATGCGTTTCGGGCCACCGTCGTCGCGATCGCCGGAGCGCAGCAACAACACGCCATGGTGCTGGTGGAACAGCACCAGGCCGAATTCGCCGTTGAATCGAGCCGGCAGTGGCAAGGGGCCGTTCATCGGTCGGCCAACGCTAACACCAAGTGGCAACCACTGATAGACGGGCGTGTGCGGCCGGGGTAGGAAGCTGGGAACAACCATTTTCCGGGAGTTTCGACATGGCCACCCGCACGACGCACCGCAGCTCGACCGGCAAGAAGTTGTATGCGGTGCGCAACTCGAAGGGTCAGTTCAAGGACATCCAGAGCTACCAGCGCGCGCACAGCCAGGACATGAAACGCAAGTCCAGGAAGGAAAAACGTTAGCGCGCCGCATTCAGACCGGCGCGAAGGAAATCGCGTGCTGCATCCCCTGGGTGGTCGGTAGATAGTGATCGACCAGCAGGGCGGCGAACAGCCACATGAGATAGGTGATCGAGAAGCGAAACACCTTCATGGGCAGGTGCGCGCGCTCGGTGAGCTTCATCGCCAGCGCGTGCCAGACGAACATGCCGTTGAGCACCAGCGCGGCCCCGAGATAGATCAGCCCGCTCATGCCGGTGACGAAGGGCATGAGGGTCACGGCCGTGAGCAGCAACGTGTACAACACTACCTGCAGCCGCGTGAACGGCACGCCGTGGGTCACCGGCAGCATCGGGATGCCCACCTTGGCGTATTCATCCTTGCGCGCGATGGCCAGCGCCCAGAAATGCGGCGGCGTCCACACGAACACGATGAGGAACAGCAGCAGGGCGTTCGGATCCACCGAGTTTGTCACCGCGGCCCAGCCCAGCACCGGTGGCGCGGCGCCGGCGGCTCCGCCGATCACGATGTTCTGCGAGGTCGCACGCTTCAGCCACACGGTGTAGATCACCGCGTAGCCGATCAGCGAGGCGAAGGTGAGCACCGCGGTGAGCGGATTCACCAGCCACCACAGGATGACCATCGATGCGACGCACAATGTGCCCGCGAACAGCAAGGCGGCGCGCGCGGACAACTTTCCGGTGGGCAGCGGGCGGCGCTTGGTGCGCGACATCTGCGCGTCGATGCGCTCGTCGAGGACGTGGTTGATCACCGCCGCGCTGGCCGCGGCCAGGCCGATGCCCAGGTTGCCGAGCACCAGCGCGTCGAGCGGCGGCATCCCCGGTACCGCCAGCAGCGTGCCCACGATGGACGTGAACACGATGAGCATGACGACGCGCGGCTTCGTCAGCTCATAGAAACTGCGCCAGCGCGACGCGGTGGCGGCGGCAACGATGGGTTCGGGGGTGGCCAAGTCGCGCTTCCTTCGGGGCGCGGGAGTTTAGCCGAATTTCCCGGCAAATCAGCGAAAGTCCGGCACCGGGCGCAGGCTGCGGTTGAGCCAGATGGTGGCCGCCACCAGCAGGGCCGCGCCCGCGTTGTGGGCCGCCGCCAGCGGCAGCGGGAAGGCCCGCCACACCATGAAAACCCCTATCGAAAGCTGCAGCGTGAGTGCTGCCAGCACCGCGAGGCCGGCCCATCGCGGCCGGGCACCGAGGCCGCGGAAGGCGGCGTATGCCGCGAGCAACAACAGCGCCGTCGCCAGCATCGCGCCCAGCCGGTGCGTGTAATGAATGGCGACGCGCGCGGGGTGATCGAGCACGCCGCCGGCGTAGTTGATGCCGAGTCCGCGCCACAACACGAAGGCGTCGTGGTAGTCCGCCTCCGGGACCCACTGGCCCTGGCAGCGCGGGAAATCGGGGCAGGCCATGGCGGCGTAGTTGCTCGAGGTCCAGCCGCCCAGGAATACCTGCAGTCCCAGCGCGGCCAGCGCCAGGCCGGCCCACAGGCGCGCGCGCGCGCCGTTTTCCATCAGCCGGTTGCCGGCGAGCACGCTGGCCCCGTCCACCGGCAGATCCCGCGCGCGTATCGACAGCCACAGCCACAGCAGCATGGCGAACGTCGTGAGGCCGCCGAGCAGGTGCCCGGTGACGATCAGCGGCTTGAGCAGCCAGGTCACGGTGAGCATGCCCAGCATTCCCTGGAACACCACCAGCGCCAGCAGCACCAGCGCGAACCACACCTGCACGCCACGCTCGCGACGCGCAGCGATGGACAAGGCGGTGATGACCACGATGATCAGCCCGAGCGTGCTCGCGGCGTAGCGGTGGATCATCTCCACCCAGGCCTTGCGCACGTCGGATGCCGTCGCGTAATGCTCGGCCGAACCGGTGGGTGCGACGTTGCCGAAACATCCCGGCCAGTCCGGGCAGCCGAGGCCGGAATCCGACAGGCGCGTGTAGCCGCCGAGCACCACCACGCCAAAACAGAGAATGGCGCCGATGAAGGCGAGGCGCCTGATCCAGGTCACTTCACGCATGTAGTTAGTCAGCCGATGTGCGACAGCCTGAGCAGTTTCTTGAGGTCGGTCAGCAGGTCCTTGCTGGTGTGACCGGCGTCGTGCCGCATCATGAGGTTGCCGAGCGGGTCGACGATGTACAGCGAGTTGCGCCGCTCCGCGGGGAACTGCGACAGCAGCGCCTGCGCCTCGGGAGCGGAGGCGTCGAGCGCGACCAGCCCCGGATGTTCCTGCGCGAAGTAATCGCGCGCGCAGCAGTTGCCGGTGGCCAGGAACACGCGCTGCACGCGCGACATCTCGTCGTTGAGCGCCAGCCGGGTCTGGCGGCCGAAAACCAGCGCGGTGCGGCAGTCGGCGTCGCAGGCGCCGTCACCTATATAGATGAGCGACCACTTGCCCGAAAGCACGTCATTGCCGGCGGGGGCGCCATCGGGATTGCGCAGCCCGGCCACGTGCAGCGGGCGCGCCGGGTCGATGAGTTCGCCCTTGCTGGCCGATCCGGCCGGACGCCACAACTTGCCGTAGTAGAGGGCGAACGACACCAGCACGGGCACCAGGAACAGGGCGGCGATGATCAACAGGACTTGCCGGCCGCGGCGACGCGCCTCATCCATCAGGACACCTTGCGAAAATTGAGGCCGAAGTAGAGCACGAGCAGCACCACGGCAAAACCCCACCACTGGATGGCGTAGGAAAAATGCCGCGACGGATCGAGGCCGGGCGGTGACCACTCGCGCACGTAGCCATGAGGGGCGCTGGCGTCGAGCAACAGCACGCGCCGCGAGACGCGTTCGCCGAGCGCGGACTGCAGTTCATCGTGCGTCGGGAAGCTGGTGAGCCTGGGCCAGCCGCCCTCCGGCGACGGCGGCGCGCGGCCGCTGGCCAGGCCCGGCACCGGCAGCTCCTCGATGCGGCCGGTGATGCGAGTGCGCGCGGTGGCCGCGAGCGACACGTCGGGCAGGCGATCGCGATAGCCGGTGAAGCGGATCCAGCCGCGGTTCACCAGCACCAGCTGGCCGCCGGCGAGGCGGAACGGCGTGAGCACTTCGTAACCGGGCTGCCCGGCATGGCTGCGGTTGTCGAGCAGGAACTGGTGGGCGGGTTCGTAGTGGCCATCGAGCTCGATATGGGCGAAACGTTGGAGTGAATCGACGTTGGCGTCCACCCGCGGAGGGTTGCGGGGCGTATGCGCGAACTCGGCCCAGACGGCTTGTTTGGCCTCGCCGCGGTTCCACTGCCACCGGCCCAGGCCCACGAAGGCCACGAACAAGGCGAGTGTCAGCAGGGTCATCGGCCAGCTCGGCTCGAAAACCCGTCCTAGTGCGGAAAACCGGATCGGCATGGGGGGCGAAAGTATAGAGTGACAGGCATGGAGCCCATCAAAATCCTGGTCATCGTCATGCTGGTTGCTATTGTCGGGAGCCTCGGGAGCGCCCTGTTCCACCTCTCCAGCGGCAAGGGGGATTCGAGGAAGATGGCGCGCGCACTGACGGTTCGCATCGGCCTGTCGGTGGTGCTGTTCATTCTGTTAATGCTGGCCTGGTGGATGGGCTACATCAGCCCGCACCGCGTGCAGTAGCGATTAAGGGCCGAAATCCGTGGTTTTTGAGCGTTTTCGGCTTTACGGCGGCCCGCCACTCCGCTAAGGTTCGCCCCCCATGATTCGCACCGGCAAAAAAGTGATCACGAAGACCAAGCCCTCAGGGGCCTTGGGATCGTGCGCGAGTTAGGCAGAGCCGACTACGCCAGGAATACCCGAAGGCCCCGCGAGGAAACCCGCGGGGCCTTTTCATTTGGAGCATCGCAAGAATGTCATCGACCGCCGAAACCGTCCGTAACAAGAAGATTCCCGTCGTGGCCATCGCCGGCGCCACCGGCGCCGTGGGAGTTGAGCTCATGGCCTGCCTCGAGCAGCGCAAGTTCCCGCTGGCCGAGCTGCGCCTGCTGGCCTCGGCCCGTTCGGTGGGCAAGAAGATGAAATTCCGTGGCGCCGATGTCGCGGTGCAGGAACTCACCGATGACAGCCTGAAGGGCGTCGACATCGCGCTGTTCTCGGCCGGCGGTGCGCAGTCGAAGCGGTTTGCGCCGGCGGCGGTCAAGGCCGGCGCGGTGGTCGTCGACAACTCCTCGGCGTTCCGCATGGACCCCAACACGCCGCTGGTCGTGCCGGAGATCAATGCCGGTACGCTCGCAAAGCACAACGGCATCATCGCCAACCCGAACTGCGTGGCCATCGTTGCCGCGACGCCGCTGTGGCCGCTGCACCAGAAGCGCCGCATCAAGCGCATCGTGATGTCTACCTACCAGGCGGCCTCGGGCGCCGGCGCCGCGGCCATGGAAGAGCTCAGCGAGTCGACCCGGGCCTATCTCGAGGGTCGACCGTTCCAGCCCAAGGTGCTGCCGCACCCGTACGCCTTCAACGTGTTCTCGCACAACACGAAGGTGGACCCGGAAACCGGTTACAACGAGGAAGAAATCAAGGTCATGCAGGAGTGCCGCAAGATCTTCGGCGAGCCCGACCTGCGTGTGACCGCTACCTGCGTGCGTGTTCCCGTATTGCGGGCGCATTGCATCGCGATGAACATCGAGTTCGAGGCGCCGCTGTCGCCCGCGGAGGCGCGGTCGATTCTGGCAGACGCGCCCGGCGTGCGCGTGGTAGATGAGCTTGAAAAGAATTACTTTCCGATGCCGGTGGACGCGAGCGGCAAGGACGAAGTGCTGGTGGGCCGCATCCGCAAGGATGTGAGCGATCCCACGGGCGCGACGCTCTCGTTGTTCGTCGCCGGCGACCAGCTCCGCAAGGGCGCTGCGCTGAATGCAGTGCAGATCGCGGAACGGTTGCTGGGCTGAGTTGTCCGTAAACGCAGACTGCTTGGAGTTGTCACATTTATGAGCGAGGCTGTCGCCATGAAACATGAAGTATCGAAAAGCGATCTCGAGTTTCTCGCGGCGTTCGAAGCGGGCGCGTTTGCGCCCGCGGACTTTTCACATCGCGCGCACGTGCGGCTCGCGTACGTGTACCTCGCCACCAACGACGTGGAACGCGCGACCACACTGATGCGCAGTGCCATCATCAATTTCCTCAGGCACCACAACATCGCGCCGACCAAGTACCACGAGACGCTCACGCACGCGTGGATCCTGGCGGTGTTCCATTTCATGCACCGCACGCGGGAAGCCACCTCGGCCGACGATTTCATCAACCGCACGCCGCTGCTCATGGACAGCCGCATCATGCTGACGCACTACAGCGCCGACCGGTTGTTCTCGCCCGCCGCGCGCACGACCTTCGTGCCACCGGACCTCGATCCGATACCACGCCACGCCGCGTAGGCGCATCATCCGCGAATGTGCTGGCTGATCTTTGCCGGCGTCAGCGGCTACCGCAGCGATCCGGTCACGGCCTTCAGGGCGCGAGGCTTCACCGCGGAAGTGTCGCGTAACCCGGCCTGCGGGCAGATGGGGACGGCGACCGTGCTGGAAATCAGCGACGGCCACTGCGCCTGCTCCTTGTACCTCCCGGCGCAGAGATACGTGGGCGAAAACACGCAGCTCATGCGCCTGCGTTACCGACGCAAGGGCTGGTCCGACGGCAGGATCGAGCGGGCCGTGAAAGCGCGCTGCGCCGCGGCCGAGAAACGCGCCAGCCGCGCCGATCGCATCCGGTTTCCCTCCATGGTCGCGGAGCTGGTCGGAGGCGGCGCCGAGGTTTCCCTGCTGGCGCACTACTTCGATGGCGACTTCCAGGCCCCGTTTTCCGTTCAATCCCGCCGCCAGCTGCTGCTCGCGGAGTACATGGAGAACGGCGGCACGTTCCCCGAGGATGAGCTGACCCTGATCGCCCGCTGAGCATAAAGGGGACAGATCCATTTTCCGCGACGGAAAATAGATCTGTCCCCTTTATGCCTAGGCGACCTCGAGGTCGCGGGCGGTGACGCCGAGGCGGCGCGCCGCCGACAACACCGCGAGCACCGAGGCGGTCGCGATGTTGTTGTGCCGGCCGGCGCCGTAGCGGATTCCCGCGACGCCATCACGCGCGGCTTCCACGATGGCCAGCGCCGAGGCATCGGCGCCCGCGCGCAAGGCGCGCTCCTCGTAGTTGTCGATGCGAATGGGCAGCGCCAGCGCGTTCACCGTGGCGGCGATGGGACCGGAACCGATGCCGCGCAGGCGCCTGCGCGATCCGGCCACGGTCATCTCGAGCTCGATGCCCTGCTTGTCGCCTTCCTCGAACAGGTGATGCGCGTGGTAAGCCATGTCGAAGTCGATGGCGAGATAGGTGCTCTCGAACAACGTCCACAGCTGCTGCGAAGTCATCTCGCCCTCGGCCGAGTCCATGTGCCGCTGCACCAGCGCGCTGAACTCCACCTGCATGCGCCGCGGCATGACCACGCCGTAGTCGCGCTCGAGTAGATAGGCGATGCCGCCCTTGCCGGACTGGCTGTTGACCCGCACGATGCTGTCGTAGGTGCGGCCCAGGTCCGCCGGATCCACGGGGATATACGGCACTTCCCAGAATGCATCGGGCTTCTGCGCCGCCATGCCCTTCCTGATGGCGTCCTGGTGCGAGCCCGAGAACGAGGTGAACACCAGGTCGCCGACGTACGGATGCCGCGGGTGGATGGGCAGGCGCGTGGCCTGCTCGACCTCGCGCGCGATGGCGTTGATGTCGGAAAAATCCAGTCCCGGGTGGATGCCTTGCGAATAGAAATTCAGCGCCAGGTTGACGAGATCCACGTTGCCCGAGCGTTCGCCGTTGCCGAACAGACAGCCCTCGACGCGATCCGCACCGGCCAGCAGGCCGAGCTCCGCGGCCGCGACGCCGGTGCCCCGGTCGTTGTGCGTGTGCAGCGACAGCACCACGTGCTCGCGCCGCTCCAGGTGCGTGGACATCCACTCGATCTGGTCGGCGTAGACATTGGGCGTGGCGTTTTCGACCGTGGTGGGCAGGTTGATGATGATGGGCCGGCCAGGACCTGCGTCCCAGGCGCGGATCGCGGTGTTGCAGGCCTCGAGCGCCACCGGCAGCTCGGTCATGCTGAAGGCCTCGGGCGAATACTCGAGGCCCCACTTCGTGTCCGGCAGCGCGTCTGTGAGCGTCTTGACCAGGCTCACCTGCTTTTCCACGAGCTGCATCACCTCGGGCACGCTGAGCCCGAATACCACGCGCCTCCATACCGGCGCGGTGGCGTTGTACACGTGCACGATGGCGCGCGGCGCACCTTTCACCGATTCCACGGTGCGGCGGATGAGTT
Source organism: Steroidobacteraceae bacterium (assembly GCA_036274075.1). Taxonomy (GTDB): domain Bacteria; phylum Pseudomonadota; class Gammaproteobacteria; order Steroidobacterales; family Steroidobacteraceae; genus CADEED01. The sequence continues at coordinate 10,393 of DASUGK010000068.1, forward strand.
CCTCCCGCGCCTGTGTCAGCACCATGATGGTGACATCGTCGGGAATCAGCTTCTGCTCGATGAGATCCCGCGCGGTGAGGAAGTCGGTCTCCGAAGCCGACGGAAAGCCGATCTCGATTTCCTTGAGACCCACGGCGCAAAGCGTCCTGAACAACCGCTTCTTGGTCTCGCGGCTCATGGGCTCGAACAGCGCCTGGTTGCCGTCGCGCAGATCCGTGCTGCACCACACGGGCACTTTCGTGAGGCTGCGCGAGGGCCACTGCCGGTTCGGCAGATCGATGGCGGGGTACGGCCGGTATTTCTTCGAAGGATCTTTCAACATGACTGCTTCTCTGCTGGACGATGCACGTGACTTCTCCGTCTAGGGAGTCGTCAGGATGGCCAGTCTTGTTTGCGCCGACTGGTGGCGCGAGTGTGTTTGCGGCTAGGCCGCAAGAAGCAGGAGCGAACGAAGCAGCGCCGCATTGCGGCGGAGGGTCTGGCCCTGCTGTTCGTTGCGATTCATGGACGCGAAGCTATCACATCCCGCGCGGACGATTCCACGGCATCAACGCCAGCAGTCTCGCCATGCCGCACCACCCGCTGATCCCCGCGAACAGCAGGCCGGCGCCGATGAATGCCGACAAGGCCGCCCATGCGGGCGAAACGAAAGCCGCCAGCGCCAGGCCCAGCAGGACCAGGGATCCGGCGGCGATCTGCACCTGCCGCATCAGCTCAATGGGCTGGCTGCGATCGACCCTCGTGGTGCCGCCTGCCCGCTTCCACGCACTGAGCCCGCCCTCCAGCACGAAGCAGTCGCCCGAAACGCAATCGGCGAGCTTCGTGGTGTTCATGCGCGTGCGCGAGCCGGACTGGCAATAGAACACCGGCGACGATCCCGGCGGCAGGATCTGCGCCAGGCTCGCGCCGTCGAGTTTCGACAGCGGCGCGAGGCGGGCGCCGGTGATGTGTTCGCGGGCATGCTCGGCCGGCTCTCGGATGTCGATGAGCACGACCCCACCTTCCGCGAGGCGGCGGCGAGCGTCGGCGGCACTGATGAAAGTCGTCGTCACGGTGCCAGTTTGTGTCGATCCGGCGCGCGGCAACATACGGGACATCCCGGACGATCGAAGCCCTCAGGGTCGCGCCGGCCAGTCCTTAGCAGACGCGCGGCAGCCGCCATCGGGCCAGCCTTTCCAGCCCTGGCCGCGGACCACGCGGCCCGTCGCCTCGCCGGTCGGCTCGCCGTTGGACAACGCGACGCCGCCGTTGACCACGACATGCGAGACGCCCGTCGCGAATTGCTGCGGCTTCTCGAAGCTGGCGTGGTCCTGGATCGTCGTCGGGTCGAACACGACGATGTCCGCGAAGTATCCAGCCTTCAGCAGGCCGCGTTCCTTCAGCGCCAGGTTTCCCGCGGGCAATGACGTGAGGCGGCGCACCGCTTCCGGCAGCGGGATCAGCTTTTCATCGCGCACGTACCGGCCGAGCAGCCGCGCGAAGTTGCCGTACGCACGCGGGTGCGTGCTGCTCTGGAGGAACACGCCCTCCGGCGCCGAGGACTCCGCGTCCGACCCGAAACTCATGTACGGCAGCTGGATCTGCTTGCGCACATTGTCTTCGGACATCAGGAAATACACCGTGTCGACGCGCGTGCCGTCCTCGATCACCAGGTCGATCGCCGTGTCTTCCGGACTCGTGCCGCGCATGGCCGCCACTTCCGAGAGCCGCTTGCCGGTCAGCGGCTTGAGCTTCGGATTCTTGAAACCGATGAACAGGATGTTCTCCGCGCCACCCGCGGCGTAAAAGAGGTTCTCCCAGTCCTTGCCGGGCGCGCGCATTTCCGCGACCACGCGTTCGCGGATCTTCGGATCCTTGAGCCGCTGTATCCAGGCTTCGAGCCCGCCGTCCTGCACCCAGGTCGGCATGGCGGCGTCGAGGCCGGTGGCCCCCGCGGTGTAGGTGTACATGTCCGTGGTCACATGCAGGCCCTGCGCCCGGGCCGCATCGATGCGCGCGATCACCTCGTCGATCTTGTTCCAGTGCGCGCGGCCCGCGGCCTTGAGGTGATAGATCTCGGCGGGAATCTGCGCGCGCCGCGCGATTTCGATGGTTTCATCGACCGCTTCCAGCAGCCGGTCGCCTTCGCTGCGCATGTGCGTAATGTAAGAGCCGCCGCAGCGCGCGGCTTCGGTCGAGATCGCTACCAGTTCGTCGGTTTCCGCAAACGTACCCGGCGCGTAGATGAGCGACGAACCGATACCGAGCGCGCCTTCTTCCATCGCGGTGCGCACGACGCTCTTCATCTGCTCGAGCTGCGCCGGAGTCGGATCCACGTCGACTTCGCCGAGCACGTTGATGCGCGTGGTCGCGGCGCCGAGAAAGGACGCGACATTGGGCGCGATGCCGCGCGCCTGCAGGTACTCCAGGTACTCGCCCAGCGAAGTCCACGTGATGTCGTACTGGATGTCGACCTGGCGTTCCTTGGCGAGCTTCTTCATCTCCGGCGTCAACGGCCCGAGCGAGTCGCCTTCGCCGAAGACTTCGAGCGTGACGCCCTGCCGCAGGTCGCTTTGCGACCGGCCATCGGCGATCAACGACTCGACCGCCCAGCTCAGCATATTGATGAATCCGGGCGAAACCGCCTTGCCGGTGGCGTCGATGACGCTCGCCGCCGTGTCGCCGCGCGACTTGCCGACGTAGACGATGCGATCGCCATCCACCACCACGTCGCCGACGTAACCCTCGCTCCCCGAGCCGTCGAGGATGGTGCCGCCCCTCACGATGAGGTCATGGCGAGGGGCTTCGGCCGGCGGCCGCGCCGTGCATCCGGCCAGCAGTGCCAGGATCGACAGGCAGCTCAGGCGCATGGGAGACCTCGTGGAATCAATCGTTGGCCGGCAATATAGCGGCAGCTAGCCGGCCTGGGCAGCTTCCAGCAGTGCGACCATCAGCGCATTCATCGGCGCTGGGATGCCATGCTTGCGTCCCAGCCGCACGATCACGCCATTGCGCGCGTCGATTTCCATCGGCCGCCCGGCGCGGCGGTCGGCGAGCATCGAGTTGCCGGCATCCTTCGGCGCACGCCGTGCGCCGGCCACGATGTCGTCGGGAATCGAGTCCGCCAGCGTGGCGCCCTCGGCGCGGCCGACGGCGGTGCACTCGCGCACCAGCGCCCGCATGAGATCCGCCACGCCGTCGTGATGCGAAATGCCGGCACCTTTCAGCAACACGGCCGATACCGCGCCGGCGCAGTTGAGACAGAGCTTGCGCCACACCGCGGTGACGAAGTCGTTGGTCTGCTGCGCATCGAAGTTGGTGTGCGCGAACAGCGCGAGGAACGCCGCGCCGTTCTCTCCCGAGGGCACGACGAGATGCGCCGCGCCACGCTGCACCGTGCGCCCGGGCGCGACGCGGTCGGCCGGCAGGTCGATCATCACCGGCACGATGCGCGTCTTGTCGAAGTGCTTCTCGAAGCGCGCCACGTGTTCGACGCCGTTCTGGATGACGGCGAGGCGCGTATGAGGCCCGGCCGCGCCGCCAAACCAGTTCGCGGCCGAGTCGCTGTCGTAAGCCTTGGTGGCGACCAGGATCCAGTCCACCACCTGTGTCTTCCGCGGATCCGTGATGACGCGCGGCGTGGCACGGATCACGCCGCCCGGCGTCTGCACTTCGATGGAGTCGAGCGGCGTGCGCGCGGCGACCGTGATGACGTGACGATCATCCTGCGCCAGCCATGCCGTGAGAGTGGCGCCGATGGCGCCGGGTCCGATCAGGAGTATGGAAGCCACGGGTGGATCATAGTCGAGCCGCCCGCCGTCACTACGGTGACTGGTTCATGGTCTGGTCCCAGTGCCGCCGCGCGGCATCGATCAGCTGGCGGCGCACCGAGAGCAGGGTTTCATCTCCGGCCTGCTGTATCAGCGCCACCGTGGCGTAGCCGCGCTCGGGATCGATGCGGATGTCCGTGGAGGCCACGCCCGGATGGAAATAGGCGCCCGTCGCGCCCACCCCCCAGCCGAGTCCATAGCCGGCCGGCACATCGGGATCATCGCCGGGTGGCTGAGGCACGGTCGCGAAGGCTTCGGGCGACAACTGGTTGCGTGTCATGTCCGCGACCGCGGTTTCCGAAAGATAACGGCGGCCCTGGAACTGGCCCTTGCCCAGGAACAATTGCGCGAACTTCGCCAGGTCGTCACCGGTCGAGAACAATCCGCCGCCCGGGGCATGGCGCACTTTGCGGTCGCCGTAGGGCGCCGTGATGAAAACCTCCTGCGGAGCCGGCACCAGCTTCTGCTCGGCGGGCGAGAACCAGTAGGTAGTCGCGAGCCGCGCGAGCTGTTCCTCGTTGGGGAAGAACGTGGTGTCCTTCATGCCGAGCGGCTGCAGCAGCCGTTCATCGAGGAAGGCCTCGAAGTCCTTGCCGCTGACCACCTCGACCACGCGGGCGGCGGTGTCGGAGCCGGCGTTCGAATAGGCGAATTTCCTGCCGGGTTCGTGCTCGAGCGGCAGCGAGACGAAGCGCTTCACTTCGTCCGCCAGCGAGCAGCAATCGGTGGGCGTCGGCTTGGCCGGGTCGGCGTAGTAACTCAGCCCGCTGGTCTGGTTGAGCAGCATGCGCACGGTGACGGCGCTCAGCGCCTTCGGCGCGAACTCCGGCAGGTATTTCGCCACCGGGTCGTCGAGGCTCAGTTTGCCCTCGTCGACCAGCATCATGACGGCCGCGGCTATGAAAGGCTTGGTGGTCGACGCGATCCAGTACACCGTGTCGCGCGCCAGCGGCTTCTTCGTCACGAGATTGGAGTAACCGACCATCGGAAACGCCAGCACTTCGTTGGCCGTGACCATGACGCCGGCGGCGCCGGCCATGCGACCGTTGTCGACCTGGGGCTCGACGACTTCGTGGAAGGTGGGTGCCTGGGATTGCGCGGTAGCCGAGAACAGGGCGGCGCCCAGCGCCAGCACTGAGCTCCAGGACTTCTTGGCCAACTTCATCGGGACGGCCCTCCTCGTTGGGAGGGACACGCTACTACATATGTCATAGCAATGTCCACAATGGTAGTAGAGAGTGGGCGGGCAAAAAAAAACGGGGCGCCGAAGCGCCCCGCGGGATTTGGGAGGGACAGACTTGAGTCTGTCCCCGGAAGGGTGACTCAGATCCAGTAGACGAAGATGAACAGGCCCAACCAGACCACGTCGACGAAGTGCCAGTACCAGGCGACGGCTTCGAAGGCGAAGTGGCGCTGCGGCGTGAAGTGGCCGTTCAGGGTTCGCAGCCAGATGCACACCAGCATGATGGCGCCCACGGTCACGTGGAAGCCGTGGAAGCCGGTGAGCATGAAGAACGTCGAACCGTAGATGCCGGTCGAGAGCTGCAGGCCGAGCTCCTTGTAGGCATGGCCGTATTCCATGGCCTGGAGCGCGACGAACAGGAAACCCAGCGCGAAGGTCAGGAACAGGAAGATGTTGAGGATGCCGCGGTTGCCGGCGCGCAGCGCGTGGTGCGCGATCGTCACCGTGACGCCCGAGGTCAGCAGGATGATGGTGTTCAGCGCCGGCAGGCCGAAGGCCGGGATGATCTCGAAGTGGCCGCTGTCGTTCGGGCCGAGCTTCATCGGGCCGTTGGTCGGCCAGGCATTCTCGAACAGCGGGTGCAGCAGTTCGTTGCCCATGACCTTGGTGCCTTCACCGCCCAGCCACGGCACCGAGAACACGCGCGCGTAGAACAACGCGCCGAAGAACGCCGCGAAGAACATCACCTCGGAGAAGATGAACCACATCATTCCCATGCGGAACGAGCGGTCCACGTCGAGCCCGTAGACGCCCGACTGGTTCTCGTCGATCACCGTGCTGAACCAGCCGATGAACATGTAAACCACGAGCGCGAAGCCCGGCACCATCGCCCAGGCCGATTGGCCACCAAACCACTCGTTGAGCAGGGCGACGACGCCCAGCAACAGCGTGAAGAAAGCGGCCGAGCCGATGATCGGCCAGCGGCTCTCGTGGGGAACGTAGTACTTGCCAGCGGTGGCGTGTGCGTCTGCCATGAAAAGTCCCTGTTGCTAGTTCAACGAGCCCACTCGCGTGAACTCGTCATAGAAAGTATAGGAAAGCGTGATGCGGTCGACCGAGCGCGGGATCGCAGGATCCACCACGAAACGCACCGGCATGGGCCGCTGTTCACCCGCGGCGAAGTGCTGCGGCGTGAAACAGAAGCATTCGGTCTTGCGGAAATACATCGCGGCCTTGCCGGGCGCGATGTTCGGCACGGCCTGGGCCGTGGTGTCCTGGCCCGTCAGGTTGTGCGCGATGAATTCCGTCTCGTAGAGCCGGCCGGGATGGATCTGCATCGAGGCGACGGTGGGACGGAATTCCCAGTTGCCCACCGACGGCAGTTCGGTCAGGAAATCGACGGTGATCGTGCGCGAATCGTCGGGCTGCTCCACGGCGGCCCGCGCCTCGGCGATGGCCTTCTGGTTGCCGAAACCCGTGAGGTCGCACAACACGTCGTACAGCGGCACCAGCGCGAAGCCGAACGCGAAGCTGCCGAGCGCGAAGCCCAGCAGTTTCAGCGTCAGCTTCCGGTTGTCCGCCGCCTTCGACATGCCTCAGCCGTGGCCCATGTTGAACAGGATGCTGCCGACGAAGATCAGCAGCACGAGGCCGCCGAGCAGCAGCGCGGAGCGGCGCGCCTGGGCGCGCCGTTCACTGACCTGCTCGCGCGTCATCGGGTACTTCTGCATGGACCAGGTCTCAGTGTTCCACACCGCGGGCGATGATTTCGCGCGACGGCGGATCGCTCCAGCTATGGTACGGCGGCGGCGAGCTGAGCTCCCACTCGAGACCGTGGGCACCGTCCCAGGCACGCGCACCGACCTTCTGGCCGGCCTTGACGCACTTCCAGATGATGTACGGGAACAGCAACTGCGACAGGCCGAAGCCGAAGGCGCCGATCGACGACACCAGGTTCCAGTCCGCGAACTGCGTGGAGTAGTCGGGGATGCGGCGCGGCATTCCAGCCAGTCCCAGGAAGTGCTGCGGGAAGAACAGCACGTTCACGAAGATGGCGGACAGCCAGAAGTGCCAGTTGGCGAGCTTCACGTCGTACATGTTGCCGGTCCACTTCGGCAGCCAGTAGTAGACGCCGCCCATGATTCCGAACACGGCGCCCGGCACCAGCACGTAGTGGAAGTGCGCCACCACGAAGTAGGTGTCGTGGTACTGGAAGTCCGCCGGCACCACCGCGAGCATGAGGCCCGAGAATCCGCCGATGGTGAACAGGAACAGGAAAGCCAGCGCGAACAGCATGGGCGGTTCGAAGGTGAGTGAGCCCTTCCACATCGTGGCGGTCCAGTTGAACACCTTCACGCCGGTGGGGATGGAAATCATCATCGTCGACAGCGTGAAGAACAGCTGGCCGGCGAGTGGCATGCCCACCGTGAACATGTGGTGCGCCCAGACGATGAACGACAGGAAGGCAATGGCCGCCGTCGCGTACACCATGGCGTCGTAGCCGAACAGCGGCTTGCGCGAGAAGGTCGGGATGATCTCCGAGATGATGCCGAAGGCCGGCAATATCAGGATGTACACCTCTGGGTGGCCGAAGAACCAGAAGATGTGCTGGAACATCACCGGGTCGCCGCCGCCCGAGGCCGAGAAGAACGACGTGCCGAAGAAGTGGTCGGTGAGCAGCATGGTCACCGCGCCCGCGAGCACCGGCATGGTGGCGATGAGCAGGTAGGCGGTGATCAGCCAGCTCCAGCAGAACAGCGGCATGTTGAGCAGGCCGACGCCCGGCGCGCGCATGTTCATGATGGTCACCACCACGTTGATGGAGCCGAGGATCGAGCTGGCACCCATCAGGTGGATGGCGAAGATGGCCATCGGGAAGCCGTCACCCATCTGCAACGACAGGGGCGGGTACAGCGTCCAGCCGCCGGCGGGACCGCCGCCGGGCACGAACAGCGTGGCCAGCAGCATCGTGAAGGCGAACGGCAGGATCCAGAACGAGAAGTTGTTGAGGCGCGGCAGCGCCATGTCGGGCGCGCCCACCTGCATCGGGATCATCCAGTTCGCGAGCCCGGTCCACGCCGGCATGACCGCGCCGAAGATCATGACCAGCGCGTGCATGGTGGTCATGGTGTTGAAGAACTGCGGCTCGACCAGCTGCAGTCCCGGCTGGAACAGCTCGGCGCGGATGATCATCGCCATGAAACCGCCGACGAAGAACATGATGCACGCGAACACCAGGTACATCGTGCCGATGTCCTTGTGGTTGGTCGCGTACACCCAGCGGCGCCAGCCGTGGGCGGGGCCGTGGTGGTCGTGGTCAGCGTGGTCGTGGTGGGCGTCTGCGGTGTGTTCGTGTGCCATGTCTAACTTCTCGTCGGAAACTGTGTGCTGGGTTGGCTGCGCGGCTTACTGCGCAATGGCCGGGGCGGTGGCCGCGGCGGTCACGGCCGGCGCATCGGGCGCCACGCCGGCGAGCTTCTGCTCGGCCTGCTTGGCGCGCAGCCACGCGTCGTAGTCGGCCGGCGACTTCACCTCGACCACGATGGGCATGAAGCCATGGTCGCGGCCGCAGAGTTCGGCGCACTGGCCGCGGTAAATGCCGGTCTTGTCGGCATCGACGTGCACCCAGATCTCGTTCACGTAGCCCGGGATCGCGTCCTTCTTCATGCCGAAGTCCGGCACCCACCAGGCGTGGATGACGTCCTGCGCGGTCAGCAGGAAGCGCACCTTCTGGCCGGCCGGGATGACCAGCACGTTGTCGACGTCGAGCAGGTAATTCTCGACGGTGTTCGGGTCGGTGCCGGAATTGAGCTGGCGGGCGGCGTCGCTGTCACGCTTGAGCGTGGAGAAGAAACTGACGTTCTGGCCGAGGTATTCGTATTCCCACTTCCACTGGTAGCCCGTCACCTTGATGTTGACGTCCACCTGGCCCATGTCCTCGATTTCGATGAGCGTCTTCGCGATCGGCACTGCCATGCCAACCAGGATGAGGATCGGGATCACCGTCCAGACGATTTCCACCTTGGTGCTGTGGACCATGGTCTTGTCGGGTTCCGCACCCTTCGACCTGCGGAACTTGATCATCGAGAAGATCATCGCGCCAAACACCACCACGGCGATGCCGACGCACACCCACAGGATCAGCATGTGCAGGCTGTAGATCTTCTTGCTGAGGATGGTGACACCCTCGGGCATGTTGAGCGCCCACTCGGCATGCGCGGTGGAAGCCGCGAGGGCGAAAAACGTGATGGCGGCGCCCAGCAGACCACGGCGCGCGGAACGATTCTTCATGTGAAAGCTCATCGATGACCTCAAGAAAACTGATCCGGTGAACCGGTGCCCTGCAGTGCCGGGGATTGGTTCATGCCGCCGACCAGGCGCCGCAATTCGGCCGCCAGCTGGCGACGCTCCTCCTCTGTCAGAAACTTTCCTACCTCGTAACCCCGGCCCTGCGACTCGATGACGAGTTGGCCGCGGTGGAGGGGCGATTTCGGGCGGCGGATTTTAACCTGTGCCCAGTGGCGCGGGAACACGACGCGACGCGGCGTTCCCTTGGCGAATTCAATGATCACCTCGCGCTCGGTGACCTCGATCCGCTCGCGCTCGAAGCGTCTTGCCATATTCGTCTTCAGCGCCCAGCCCAGCAGGATCATTTCCGCGCCCGCGAATGGCAGCACCGGCCAATATCCCATCCAGGTGGCGACCGCGGCGACACCAAAAGTCGCGAAGCACACGCTGGCGAAAAACAGCAGCGCCCCGTGCACGCTGAGCGAGCAATGCGGAGCCAGGTTGAAGGAGGGGGCGGCGTGCACGGGCCGCGACTATACCAGTCAATTTGCCGGTTGACTCAAGGACTTACGAGCTTTTCAGCAGCTTCCGATGCCCACGCCGGCACGGGTGCCGCTCCGCGCCCAGCCCCGGGGACAGACCTTAGGTCCGTCCCCTCCCCGCTCAGCCCTCCCGCCGGCACCACCCCCAACGGCGCCACACCAAACCGACTGCTCAAAGTCTCGATATTCGCATTGGCAAAAGGCATTTCGGCTTCGAGCCGGTTCGCGATCCACCCGCCGAAGCCGAGGCCGCGGCTGCGCAACGCTTCGCGGGTCAGCAACGCGTGGTTGAGACAGCCGAGCCGCAGGCCGACCACAAGGATGACCGGCAACGCCAGCTTTTCCGCCACATCGGCCATGGTCTCAGTGGCGGAGATCGGCGCGAGCCAGCCGCCCGCCCCCTCCACCAGCACCAGGTCCGATGACGCCGCGAGCTTGTCGAAGGCGGCGATGATGCGGTCGTGGCGGATGGCGACGCCGTCGGCGCGCGCCGCGAGATGGGGCGACGCCGGCGTCTTCAGCAGCCACGGGTTCACGATTTCGTAGGCCGCCTTCACGTTGCTGGCGGCTAACAACTCGAGCGCGTCGTCGTTGAACTCGCCTTCCGGCGTCTTCACCGTGCCGGCCGCCACCGGTTTCATCACCGCGACGCGTTTGCCCAGCGCGGCGAGCGCGCGCGTCAGCGCCACGGCGACCAGCGTCTTGCCGACGCCGGTGTCGGTGCCGGTGATGAAGTACCCCGCGCGTCCGGAGGGGACAGACTTCAAGTCTGTCCCCTTCTTCGTATCGCACTCGGGCTGATCACCGCCTCGCGCGGAAACCCTGCATTTTCCGGCTCGCGCCGCTCGCCGCCCCAGGCGGTGGCATGGATGACTTCCCACGTGGCCGGCAATTTCCCGTCGCGCCGCAGGCGCTCGTACGCCTGGGTCATGGCCGCCAGGCGCGTGCGCCCGGTGAGCCCGCGCGCGCGGCCGTTCGTGACGTTCTGCGCGCCGATGGCCTTGAGTTCGCGCATCAGCGTCATCGCGTCGGGATACCCCACCACGATGCGGTCGACGTCGAGCACCGGCTCGCCGAGACCCGCATGCATGAGCGCGCTGCCCAGCGCGTGCGGGTCGAAGAAATGATTGACGTGGTTGCTGCCGTCGCCGCTCTCGAGCCACGCCTCGCGCAATTCCGCCAGCGTTCCCGGCCCGAAAGTGCTGAACAGCAGCAATCCACCGGGCTTGAGCACGCGCGCGATCTCGGCGAACACGGCGTCGAGGTCGTCGCACCATTGCAGCATCAGGCTGCTGAACACCAGGTCGAAGCTGGCGTCGCCGAAGGGCAAGGCATAGGCGTCGGCGCGCACGCGCGCGAAGCGCCGCAACCAGCGCGACTGCTGCTTCGCGCGCTCGAGCATGCCCGGGGCGATGTCCGCGGCCACCACCAGCGAGCGGGGAAAACGCCGCTTCAGGGCGCGCGAGCCATGGCCAGTGCCCGCGCCGAGGTCGAGCACCGAGGCAGGCGACACCCTGAGCTCATCCAGCCGCGCCACGAGTTCGTCGCGCACGCGCTCCTGCAGCGCCGCCGCGGCGTCGTAGCTGGCGCTGGCGCGATCGAAGGCCCGCGCCGCGGCGCGGCGGTCGATCATGAACAGCTCGCGCGGATCGTCCCTGCGGCCCGTACTCATGCGGCCAGCGCTCCCGCCAGCGCGCTCACCAGCGCATCCACCTGCGCTTCTTCATGCGCCGCCGAAAAGGTGACACGCAGCCGCGCGGTGCCCGCGGGCACGGTCGGCGGTCGGATTGCCATCACCAGGAAACCCTGGTCTTCCAGCCGCCGGCTGATCTCGAGCGCGCGCCCGGCTTCGCCGAGGACCACGGGAAAGATGCTGGTGACGACGCGTGCGTCCGCGGCGGGAGCCGCCGTGCCGATGCCGCGCTCCGCGAGGCCGCGGCTGAAACGCCGGGCGTGCGCCAGCACTTTCTCCCGCCGCCAGCTTTCGCGTTCGCTCACGCGCAGCGCGGCGCGCGTGGCCGCGGCCACCGCGGGTGGCAGCGCCGTGGTGTAGACGTACGTGCGCGATTTCTGCACCAGCAGGTCGATGAGATCGGCGTCGCCGGCGACGAACGCGCCGAACGTGCCGAACGCCTTGCCGAAGGTGCCGATGAGCACCGGCACGTCGTGGGGCGAGAGCGCGAACTGCTCGCAGCACCCGCGGCCGGTCGCACCCACGACGCCGAGGCCATGCGCGTCGTCGACCACCAGCCAGGCATTGGCGGCACGCGTGAGCCGCGCGAGTTCGGGCAGCGGCGCGAGGTCGCCATCCATGCTGAACACGCCATCGGTCACCAGTAGCCGGGCCTCGGATTCGAGCGCGGCCATGAGCTCGCCGGCGTGGGTGGCATCGCCATGCCGGTAGCGTTTCACCTCGGCACCCGAGAGCCGGCAGCCGTCGATCAGTGACGCATGATTGAGCTTGTCGGACACAATGGCGGCGTTTTGATCCGCCAAAGCGCCAATGACGCCCATGTTGGCCATGTAGCCCGTGGAGAAAACCAGTGCCTTCTCGCGCCCCGTGAAAGCCGCCAGCTCATCTTCGAGCGCCTGGTGTTCGGGACCATGCCCGGTGACCAGGTGCGAGGCGCCGCTGCCCACGCCGTGGCGCGAAGCGGAGTCGATGAAGGCGCGCGTGACCTCGGGATGGGTCGACAGCCCGAGGTAGTCGTTGCTGCAGAAGTTGAGCAACTCGGGCGCGATCCCGACCCGGCGCGTGCGTTTGAGCTGGCGCTGCTCGAGGTCGGCGAGCGCCGCCTTCAGCGTTGCCGGGTCGCGCTGCATGCGTGCGCAGGCCTCGCCGGCGCGTGATCGCAATCCGGCCCGTGCACATGCGTAGGTTCGGCGTGAGTGTCTGCCTGCGCCGGCACCATGGGCTTGATGCCCAGGCGGTCGAGCAGGGCCTGGTCGCGCGCTACGTCCGGATTGCCCGTGGTCAGCAGCTTCTCGCCGTAGAAGATGGAATTCGCGCCGGCCAGGAAACACAGCGACTGCAATTCGTCGCTCATGGACTCGCGTCCCGCTGACAGGCGCACGGCCGACTTCGGCATCACGATGCGCGCGACGGCAATACAGCGCACGAAGTCGAACGGGTCGACTTCCTTCTCGCCCGCGAGCGGCGTGCCGGGCACGCGCACCAGCTGATTGATGGGCACGCTCTCGGGATGTTGCGGAAGGTTCGCCAGCGTCGCGAGCATCGAGGCACGGTCGCGCACCGTCTCGCCCATGCCGACGATGCCGCCGCAGCAGACATTGAGTCCCGCGTCGCGCACCGCGGCCAGCGTGTCGAGCCGGTCCTGGTAAGTGCGCGTAGTGATGATCTCGCCGTAGAACTCGGGCGAGGTGTCGACGTTGTGGTTGTAGTAGTCGAGGCCGGCGTCCTTGAGCTCGCGTGCCTGCTCGACGTTCAGCATGCCGAGCGTCGCGCAGGTCTCCATGCCCAGTGAGCGCACTTCGCGGATCATCGCCGCGACAGCTTCGACGTCGCGCTTCTTCGGTGAACGCCAGGCCGCGCCCATGCAGAAGCGCGTGGCGCCGGCATCCTTCGCGGCCTGCGCGCGCGCGCGGACTTCCTCGAGCGGCACGAGCTTCTCGCGCTCGAGCCCGGTGTCGTAGCGAACGCTCTGCGGGCAATAGGCGCAGTCTTCCGGGCAGGCGCCCGTCTTGATCGAGAGCAGGGTGGCGCGCTGCACGGCGTTGGGATCGTGGTTCGCGCGGTGCGTTGACTGCGCACGGAACATCAGGTCGGCAAAGGGCAGCGCGAACAGGGCCTCGACCTCGGCGACGGTCCAGTCATGGCGCAGGGGGGTGGTGCTCATTTCGCTCCCTTAACTATTGATTCGCATCAGTTTTTCGGCTCGCGCCCGAGGCGGCGCCGTGAAAACCTGCGGGGCATGTTCGGGAGGGCGCGGGGCATTGTCAACCAATGGGGCAGGCTCAGGTTGACGGCGCCGCAGGCGCTGTCACGGCTGCTGGCCGCGACGGTTTTCCCGCCGCGCTGCTGCCTGTGCGGCTTCGAGGGCGCTTCGCTGGATCTCGACCTCTGCGCCGTCTGCCGCGACGCCCTGCCGTGGCTCGAGAGCGGCGCTTCGGAGCTGGTGGCGCTGGGCTACGAAGACCCGGTCGACCGCTTGGTGCGCGAGCTCAAGTACTACGGTCAGCTCGCGCATGCGCGCGTGCTCGGCGCGTTGCTCGCGCTGCGCGTGCACGAGATCGGCGGCGAGTTGCCGCGGCTGCTGGTACCGGTGCCGCTGCATCCCGCGCGCTTGCGGGAGCGCGGTTTCAACCAGGCCCTCGCTATCGCGCGTCACGCCGGGCGCTTGCTGGGCATTCCGTCTGCGAGACGCGCTCTCCGTCGCGTGCGCAATACACCGTCGCAGACCACGCTCGACGTGGCCCAGCGGCATCTCAATGTGCGTGGCGCGTTCGCGCTGGCAGACGAGAGGGCTGGTGAGCGCCTGCGCGAAGCAGGCCACGTCGCCATCGTCGACGACGTGATGACCACCGGCAGCACGCTGCGCGAAGTGCGCAGGCTGTTGCTGGTGGCCGGCGTCGGCCGCGTGGATCTCTGGGCCGTGGCGCAGGCGACGTGAGCCCGCGAGCCGCCTGAGTCGACTCAGGCCAGGCCGGCCTTCTTCAGCGCCTCGATCGGCGGGCCGTCGAATTTCTCCAGCGGCACGTTGCCGCGATAGCCGATGTCCTTCATGCCGACCGGAGTCGTGTAGAAGCCGCCGGCAGTGAGGTCGCGGAACTTGGCGAAGAACTTCGCGGCGTCGGCGAATTCTGGCTTCGAAGCCGTGCTGCAGATGTCGTCGGCGATCTGCGCGCGTTGCGCGTCGGCCAGAGCGGGGAAGGCCTTGCCGAAGCGCTTCTGCGATTCCGCCTCGATCCACAACAGTCCGTTCAGTACGACGGGCCGGTCACCGCGCTGCTGCGGATACGGGGCGCTGATCCATTCGTCGATGAAATCGACGACACCGACTGCCGATGCCGCGGGCGACACGTCGTCCTCCGGGATGATCAGGTCGCACAACGCCTTCGTGGTGGCACGCGCGTTCTCGGTGAGCGTGAGCGGCCACGGGCCACCTGCCTTCCATTCCTTTTGCAGGTCGGGATCGGTGCCGTAGCCCGCCTGGTCGGCGGCCACGTCGCGCGCCGCGGCTTCACCCGCCGTCGCGGCATCGATGCCGAAGCGCAGCGACGGCACGGTGGCCGCGGCCGCGAACATCCACTTGATGGTAGTCCGGCGATCCATGCTCACAGCTCCTTCTTCTTCATGAGCGACAGCATGTGGTCTGCCGAGCGCCAGGCCAGCGCCATGATGGTCAATGTCGGGTTCTTGTCCGCGTTCGAGCACAACGTGGCGCCGTCGGTGATGAACAGATTGTTCATGTCCCAGCACTGGCCGTAGCTGTTGGTCACGGAGGTCTTCGGATCTGTGCCCATGATTGCGCCGCCGACTTCGTGGATGATGACGCCGCCCTGCTTGATGGCCTTGTTGCCCGGCTGCGGTTTGCGCGGGTAGCGGCCGCCCATGGCGTCCAGGATCTCGGCGAAAGTCTTCTCCATGTGCGCGGCCTGGCCGAGCTCGTGCTCCGACCACTTCCAGTGGAAGCGCAACACCGGGATGCCGAACTTGTCCTTCACGTTGGGATCCAGCTCGGCGTAGCAGTCCTCGTTCGGGATCATCTCGCCGCGGCCCGACATGTAGAAGAACGAGCCGTAGTAACGGCGCGCGTCCTCCTTGAACTTCCTGCCGTACGTGCCGCCGTTGAGCCACTCGAGGCCCGCGACGGTACCCATGCCGGGCATGTCGCGTCCGCCACCGAACTCGATGTGATAACCGCGCGCGAATCCGAGCGAGCCTTTGAGTTGCTGCTTGTAGAGCCACCACGGCGTGTACATGTGCAGGCCGCTGACGCCATCCTCGTTGTGCAGCGGCATGTTCTCGAGCATCGGCACCTGGCCGCCGAGGCCGGCGCCCACGGTGTCCATGATGTACTTGCCGACCTTGCCGCTGGAATTCGCGACACCCGAATTCAGCAGGATGCGCACCGACTCGAGCGCGCTGGCCGCGAGCACCACGATGCGAGCCTTCACGCGGTGTTCGACGCCGGTCTTGCGGTCGATGTAGACGACTCCCTCGGCCCTGCCGTCGGCGCGCTTCGTGACCGCGCGCACCATGGCGTCGGTGACGATGTCGAGGTTGCCGGTGTCCAGCGCCGGCGGCAGGTGCACCGTGGTCGACTGGTAGTTAGCCCGGATGCTGCAGCCGCGGCCGCAGGGCGTGGCGAAGAAGCAGGCGCTGCGCTTCTGCATGTCCGCAGCGAGGATGGCCTGCGCCTTGCGATTGCCGGGATGCAGCAGCGCCGGCAGGCGCTTGTGATCGAGGCGCGTGGTGAGCACCGCGCGGTGGCCGGCAATCGTGGGCACGCCGAGCCTGGCCGCGTGTTTCCTGAAGTAGAGGTCCGAGACCAGCGGCCTGGGCGGCGGCAGCAGCACACCGGGCGAGGAATTCGGCGTGTTCTCCATGCCGTCGTTCTCGCCGTACACGCCGATCAGCATCTCGACCTTGTCGTAGTAGGGCGCGAGATCCTCGTAGTCCATGGGCCAGTCGAAACCCAGGCCGTCGCGCGTGCGCGGCTTGAAGTCGTAGGGACCGTTGCGCAGCGAGATGCGGCCCCAGTGGTTGGTGCGGCCGCCTAACATCCTGGCGCGCCACCAGCGGAACTGCCGTTCGGGATCGTCCGACGCGCTGGTGTAGGGCTCGCCCGGCACTTCCCAGCCGCCGTCGATGGTCGCGTCCCAGAAGCCGAAGGGCTTCTCCGGCGTGCCGGCGCCACGCAGGGGTGCCTCGGCATTGACCTGCATCATCGGAGTTTCGGTGGCGGGCACGTAGTTGCGGCCGGCCTCGAGCATCAACACCCGGGCGCCTTCCATGGCCAGGGTGTAGGCGGTCTGGCCGCCCGCTGCACCGGACCCCACGACGACGACGTCGTACCCCTTCTTGTCGGCTTCGCCGCTGGAGATGAATGACATATGGCGGCCGATTGTAGGTTCGGTGCGGTGCCGAGTCATAGTCACAGGCTATGTTCCGCTCGGCTACTCTGCCGCCCAATCAATCCGAGAGCCCGGTTCAACCGATTGGCCCCTGTCATGAGCGCGTTTTTTCCCGGTCGACGTGACTTCCTGCGCGGTGCCGTGGCGGCAGCCTTGCCGCTCGGGCTGTACGGCTGCGCGTCGGGAGAAAGGAAGGATCACCTGGTGGTCGGCGGCCTGCCGGTGACCTGCAATCTCACGCTGCCGGTGGCCTGCGTGGGCAAGGAAGCCGCCATCAAGGCCGGCACGGCGGCGAACAACTTCACCTTCGAGTACAGCAAGTACAGCGGCTGGCCCGAGATCAAGGAATCGCTGATGGCCGGCCGCATCCAGGCGGGCTACATGCTGGCGCCGCTGGTCATGGACCTGGCAGACAAGAAGATCCCGGTGAAGATCGTGTCGCTCGGCCATCGTTCGGGCGCCGTGATCATGGTGCGCGAGGATTCGTCCTACCAGCACTTCACCCAGCTGCGCGGCAAGCGCATCGCCATCCCCAGCCGCTTCGCCGTCGACTACCTGTTCCTGCGCAAGATGCTGGCGCGCGAGACCATGACGCCCGCCGACATCGAGATCGTGGAGATGCCGCCGCCCGACATGCCGGCGGCGCTGTACGCGAATGCCGTGGACGCCTACTGCACCGGCGAGCCCTTCGGCGCGTCGGCCCAGAGCGCCGGCTACGCGCGCGTGCTGCGCATGACGCGCGACGAGTGGCGCAACTACATCTGCTGCGTGCTCACCGTGCGGCAGGAGCTGATCGACGAGAATCCGGCCATGGTCCAGGACCTGGTGAACCAGGTGCAGGGAGCCGGCGTCTGGCTCGACCAGCAGCAGTCGAACCGCGACAAGGCGGTGCAGATCGCCGCCGGGAAGGATTTCTTCAACCAGGATCCGAAGATCCTGCAGTTCGTGATGGAGAATCCCACGGATCGCGTGACGTACGGCGACCTGCGCATGATCCGCGAAGAGTTCGAAGACCTCATGCAGCTGTCGATCGAGGCGGGGACCATCAAGCATCCGATCCCCTACGAAACCTACATCGACGAACGCTTCGCCAAGGCCACGAAGGCCGCGACCATCCCATTGTGAGGAATGCGCGCGTGACGCCGGTGGTAGTTAGACGACTCGTGATGACCCTGGCCGCAGGACTGGCGCTGGCCGCGGGTGCGGCGGATGCGCCGGCGCCCGTGCTCAAGGCCGGGGTATTGAGCCCCGCCATGCCGGCACCGGCACTGAATCTCGCGGGCACCGACGGCAAGCCGCTGGGCCTCGAACGTTTCAAGGGCAAGGTGGTGTTGCTGGCGTTCGGCTTCAGCAACTGCGGCAACGTCTGTCCCATCACGCTGGCCACGCTGGCCGGTGCACGCAAGAAGCTCGGCGCCGACGCCGCGGACGTGCAGGTGGTGTACGTCACCGTCGATCCGGAACGCGACGATGCAGCGCAGATGCGCAAGTTCCTCGGCAGTTTCGATGCGAGCTTCATCGGCGGCGTGGGTACGCGCGCGCAGATCGACGCCGCGCAGAAGAACTACGGGATCTCCTCGACGAAGACGCAGCACACCGGCGGCGGCTACAGCATCGGCCATTCTTCCTCCATCTACTTCATCGATCGCGCCGGCAGGCTCACGGCCGTGATGCCCTACGGCCACCCCGTCGACGACTTCGTGCATGACCTCAAGATCCTGTTGCGTGGCTGAACATGCGCCGGGGTCCGCGGATCGTCCTGCTGTTCGTGCTGGCAGTGCCGCTGCTGGCGGTGCTGTGGGCCGGTTTCGCGCCCATCCACGTCGCCTCGCGGGAAAAGCTGT